>CBDUHF010000028.1:0-38163 GCA_965367085.1 uncultured Polaribacter sp. | reverse complement strand
CTTTAGGAGCTGCAATTCAAGGTGGAGTTTTATCTGGAGATGTAAAAGATGTATTGTTATTAGACGTTACACCTTTATCTTTAGGAATTGAAACAATGGGGAATGTTTTCACAAAATTAATTGATGCAAACACAACAATTCCTACTAAAAAATCTCAAGTATTCTCTACAGCAGTAGATAATCAACCATCTGTTGAAATCCATGTTTTACAAGGAGAAAGAGCAATGGCTGCAGATAATAATACAATTGGTCGTTTCCATTTAGATGGTTTACCACCAGCACAAAGAGGTGTGCCTCAAATTGAAGTAACTTTTGATATTGATGCAAATGGTATTATTAAAGTTTCTGCTTTAGACAAAGGAACAAACAAATCTCACGAAATTAGAATTGAAGCTTCTTCTGGTTTATCTGAAGAAGAAATCGAAAAAATGAGACAAGATGCAGAAGCAAATGCTGATGCAGATAAAGCTGCAAAAGAAACTGCTGAAAAAATTAACGAAGCAGATTCTATGATTTTTCAAACTGAAAAGCAATTAAAAGAATTTGGAGATAAATTATCTGATGATAAAAAAGGTCCAATTGAAGCTGCTTTAGTTGAATTAAAAGCTGCACATGAATCTAAAGATCTTGCACAAATTGATACTGCTTTAGCAACTATTAATGAAGCTTGGAAAGTTGCATCTGAAGAGATGTATGCTGCTCAAGGTGGAGCTGAAGGAGCTCCAGGAGCTGAACAACAAGGTCAACCAGAAGCAGATGCTCAAGGAGACAATGTTGAAGATGTAGATTTCGAAGAAGTAAAGTAAGCAGAGAACAAAAATTTCATTAGAAATTTTTCGTGAATCGCTTATTCCGTTGAAAAACGGAATCTATTCAAAAGAAATTTAAATTTATTATCATAAATAAAAACGCAATCATTAATTTGGTTGCGTTTTTTAATTCAATCTATTTTCATTTGAAAACCTATAACAGCAACAACTTTTTTAAACATACTTTTTGTGAATTTACACAAATAGATGATTTTGATTTTCCAGAAGATACAAACTACAAGAGTAAATCAGAAAGTTCGTATTACTACACAGATGAAGGGATTTACAGAAAATCTAATCATTGGGGAAGAGTTGCTAATTGCAGATGGAAATTAATATCAAATGAAAACTATAAGAATCAAAATATTGTTATTGGTTTTGCAAAATGGACAGACTTCTACCCTATTAATTCATCTAAAAAAATATTTTATATTGAAGTTGATTTTGAATATAAATCAGCAAAACTAAAAGCAGAAAGCAAAAAAACTTCATATCATCTATTTACATTTTCTGAATCACAAAAAAGAATAAAACAAATAACTCAACTATTTTCAGATGATAAATGGGCAAAATACTTCAACAAAAATATAGATATTTTACAGTTTGAAATTATCTCAGAATTCATCAATTCAGATAAAACATTACAAGAATTAAAAAGAGCACAAAAATAAATTCCTTTTCAGTAAATTTGCTGCTCTAAAATTTAACAATACAACTTTTAAAATATTCTATAACCAATGAACATTCCACAAACAAGTTTTCCTAGAGTTGTAATTATTGGTGGTGGATTTGCAGGTTTAGCAGCTGCAAAAGGTTTAGAAGAACAAGAATTACAAGTTGTATTAATAGACAAACACAATTATCACACATTTCAACCATTGTTGTATCAAGTTGCAACTGGTGGTTTAGAGCCAGATTCTATTGCTTTTCCTTTAAGAAAACGTTTCAACGATGTAGAAAATTTCTATTTTAGATTGGCACATGTAGAGAAAATAAATCCGGAGAAAAATACAATAGAAACTTCTATTGGAAACTTAGAATATGATGAATTAATTATTGCTACAGGTTCTACAACCAACTTTTTTGGAAATACTAATATCCAGAAATATGCAATGGAAATGAAGTCAATTCCACAATCTTTAAATATTAGAAGTTTAATATTAGAAAATTTTGAAGAAGCTTTATTAACTTCAGATTTAGAAAAAAGAAACGCCTTAATGAACTTTGTAATTGTTGGCGGTGGACCAACAGGAGTTGAATTAGCTGGCGCTTTGGCAGAAATGAAAAAAGGTATTTTACCTAAAGATTATCCAGATTTAGATATTAGACAAATGCAGATTAACTTAATTCAAAGTTCTGGTTGTTTGTTAAAAGGAATGAGCTCTAAAGCTTCAGAAAAAGCAGAAGATTTTTTAATTGATTTAGGGGTAAATGTTTGGAAAGATTTACGTGTTTTAGATTATGATGGAAAAACTGTTACTACTAATGGTGAAGATCATTTTAAAGCAGAAACTGTTATTTGGGCAGCTGGTGTAAAAGGTAAAATGATAGATGGCTTAAACACAGAATGTGTAATAGAAAGAGCTGCAAGAATTAAAGTGAATAAATATAATCAAGTATTAAATCATCCTAATATATATGCAATTGGAGATGTTGCTTGTATGTCTTCTGAAGAAAAACCTTATGGACATCCAATGATGGCACAACCTGCTATTCAACAAGGAAAATTAGTTGCAAAAAATGTGTTATCTAAACTAGAGAATAAAGAGCAAAAAGTATTTATTTATAATGACAAAGGTTCTATGGCAACAATAGGTAGAAATAAAGCAGTTGTAGATTTACCTAAATGGAAATTTCAAGGAGTTTTTGCTTGGTTTGTTTGGATGTTTGTTCATTTATTTTCTTTAATTGGTTTTAGAAATAAAGCCATCGTTTTTCTAAATTGGGTTTATAATTATATTCGTTTTGATAGAGAAACGCGACTAATTATTCGTCCTTATAAAAAGAAAAATAAATTTTCTTTTAGAGATGAAATATGAGTGGAAAAAGGATCATTAAATGTCCAAATTGTGGCCTTTTCAATACCAATAAAGAGTATTGTGAGAATTGCAATACATTAATTTCTAATCAAAAGAAAAGAAAACTAAAAGAAGCTTCAGTAAAACAAGCTCATATAGATAAAGCTGTTACAGAATTAGAAAACCCTAATTTAGCAAAACGTTTAAAAAAACATCCTTTCTTTCTTTATAGAGTAGTTGGTTGGATTTTATATTCTGCTTTTATGGTAGTTAGTGCAATTGGAGCAGCCTTAGCTTGGTTTATTGCAATGGTAGCAGCAGGTTAATATGAAAAAAGTACTTTCTTCTTATTTTTTGTTTTCAATAATCATTGGTTGTTTTATTTATTTTTCTTCAGTTTTCAACATTCAGTTACCTAGAATTTTACGTCATTATACAAATGATTTTTTAATCATTCCAATTGTTTTATACATCTGTTTACAAGTTTTAAAATGGAGCAAAAACAATAAAAATTATACATTAAGTTTACCCATTATTCTCTATCTATGTTTTCTGTATAGTCTATTATTTGAATTTATTTTTCCAAAATATTTAGCAAGATATACCAAAGACTTTATAGATATATTTTTATACTTTGCAAGTGGATTCTTATTCTTCTATTTACAAAAACTTAAAAAATGATTCCTTCTAAAATTGCAAAAGAAAACATTGCTCGTTTAAACACAGCAATAACTTTTATTGAAGGAAATTTATCAGAAAAATTATCATTAGAAATTATTGCTGAAAAAGCTCATTTTTCTCCATTTCATTTTCATAGATTATTTAAATTGGTAATAGGAGAAACAGTTCATAATTTTATCAATAGAAAAAGAATAGAAAAATCGGCTGCTTATTTATTACATCAAAAAGAAAAAAATATTACTCAAATTGCAGAAGCTGTCGGTTTTAATAATTTGTCTGCATTTTCAAAATCGTTTAAGAAGTTTTACGGAATTTCTCCAAACAAATTCAAAGAAGAAAGTCCAGATAAATATAGCAAGATTAGCAAAACAGAAAGCAAGATTGGAAAAGTAAGCGTAACTTTTGAGCAATATATTTGCAATGTAAATGACGATTTAAATTGGTTAAAAATGAAAACAAATCCAGAAATTAAAAAAACACCAAGGTTAGATTTAGCCTACATTACACATAAAGGAAAAATAGAAGCTATTGGTAGTATTTATAATAAATTAGTAAAATGGGCTACTCCAAAAGGTTTGATAAATGAACAAACAAGAATGGTTACTATTTATCATGACAGTCCTAAAATTACAGATCCTAATAATTTAAGAATGAGTGCTTGTATTGTTCTAAATGACCCTATTGATCTTGATGGCGAAGTAAATTTAAGAATTTTAAGTCCTACTAAATGTATTGTTTCTAGATTAGAAATTGCGCCTTTTGAGTTTCAACAAGCTTGGGAATCTTCATTTGCTTTTATGATTGAAAATGGATATAAAAAATCGGAAGTTGATCCTTTTGAAATCTATTATAACAATGCAGCAGAACATCCAGAAAATAAGTTTATTGTAGATTTATGTATTCCAATATTATAAATTATTTCTGATGAAACACGAGTGGAGAAAAAAAGAAAAACAACTTTACATTCCTAAAGTTAAACCAGAACTAATTACAATTCCTGAATTCAATTTTTTGACAATTTCTGGTAAAGGAAATCCAAACAATCCAGAATTTGCAGATTATATTGGTGCATTATATCCTATTTGTTATGGAATAAAAATGGGTTTGAAAAAAAATCCCATTCTAGAAAATTATTACGATTACACTGTGTATCCTTTAGAAGGTGTTTGGGATATTAGTGATGAAGCAAAAAAGCGATATACAGAAAACACAAAACTAAATAAAGATGATTTGGTTTTTACGTTAATGATTCGTCAACCCAATTTTGTAACTAAAGAATACGTTTTAAAAACTATTGAAAAAGCAAAACTAAAGAATCCAAATCCGTTATTTAATAAAGTAAATTTTGAAAAAATTACTGAAGGAAATTGTGTACAAATGCTACATATGGGTTCTTATGATGATGAACCTGCAACTTTTAATATTATGGAAGAATTCACCAAAAAACAAGGTTTAGAAAGGGTTTCTAAAGTTCATAGAGAAATTTATTTATCAGATTTCAGAAAAGTACCTGCAGAAAAATTGAAAACGGTTTTGCGTTTTAACGTTCAATAATTCTATTTTACAGTTCGTCATTTAAAAATTACAACTCAGTATCTCTTTTTAATTTAAGAACGAATAGCTCCACATCTTTGTATCATCAAAAAAAACCAATACTGATGAAACGAATACTATTTATATTATTTACGATTTGCCAATTTTCATTAATTGCACAGACAAACATTTCTGGAAAAGTAACCGATTCTAAAAGCAATCCTATTGTAGGAGCAAATGTTTATTTAGACGGAACTTACGATGGAACTTCTACGAACGATAAAGGTGAGTTCTCTTTTTCAACATCAGAAAAAGGAACACAAACTTTAGTGATTTCATTTATTTCTTTTGAAGTTTATATTAAAAAAGCTGACATCTCATCATTTAAAAATTTAAAAATAAAATTACGCGAAGATGTAAATGCTTTAGATGCAGTTGTAATTAATGCAGGAACTTTTGAAGCTGGAGATAATGCAAAAGTAACCGCTTTAAAACCTTTAGATGTTGTAACCACCGCAAGTGCAATGGGAGATTTTGTTGGTGCTTTACAAACTTTACCTGGAACAACAACTGTTGCAGAAGATGGACGCCTTTTTGTAAGAGGTGGAGAAGCTGAGGAAACTCAAATTTTTATCGATGGAAATCGTGTTTTTACTCCTTTTACACCTTCAACAAATAACATTCCTTCTCGTGGAAGATATTCTCCTTTTTTATTCAAGGGAATTACATTTTCTACAGGTGGGTATTCTGCTGAATATGGACAAGCACTTTCTAGTGTTTTGCTTTTAAATACAATTGATGAACCAGATCAAGAAAAAACAGACTTAGCTTTTATGACTGTTGGTTTAGGTGTTGGTAATACTCAAAAATGGGATAACAATTCTTTTAGCATCAATACTTCTTATGTTAATTTAGCTCCTTATCAAGCAGCTTTTCCAGATAGAAATACTTGGAAAAAACCTATTCAATCTTTAAACGGAGAAATGGCTTTTAGACATAAATTTAAAGATGTATCTCTACTAAAATTATATAGTGCTTATAGTTATACAGATTTTGATGTAATACAAGATGATATTAATTATACAGATGGTTTAAGAATTGGATTGCAAAACAGGAATCTGAATTTCAATACTTCTTACAGCAATAAATTCGGTAATAATTGGAAATATGAAACTGGTATAAGTTTTACAAATGATAATACTAAATTAAACATTATTGATGATGAAGTAAACAGCAATGAAAACTCTGCCCATTTTAAAATAAAATTAAGAAAGCGTTTTTCTAATCGATTCAAACTAAATTTTGGTTCAGAATATTTTATCACAAATTTTGATGAAAGCTACACACCTATCAACCAAAATAAAATTGATTACGGCTTTAACAATAACATATTTGCTTCGTTTTTAGAAACTGATATTTTCTTTTCAAAAAACTTAGCAACAAAAATTGGAGTAAGAGCAGAAAACACAGAACTTTTAAATGAATTCACAATTTCTCCTAGAGCATCAATTTCATATAAATCAGGAAAAAATTCTCAGTTTTCATTTGCTTTTGGACAATTTTATCAGAATCCAAAAAATGATTACTTAAAGTTCAATCCAAATTTTAAATCAGAAAACACTTCTCATTTTATTGCCAATTATCAATCTGTAAAACAAGGTCAAATATTTAGAATTGAAGCTTATTATAAAGATTATAAGGACTTAGTAAAATTTAATGATGAAATCCCTACTTTTAATAGTAATTACAACAATAACGGAAATGGTTTTGCAAAAGGAATTGACGTTTTCTGGAGACAAAACGGAAAAATAAAAAACACAGATTATTGGATTTCTTACTCATATTTAGACACAGAAAGAGATTATAAAAACTATCCAACTGCTGCAAGACCTGGTTTTGCTTCTAAACACAATCTATCAATTGTTGGAAAACATTGGATTGAAGATTGGAAAAGTCAAGTAGGTATCAGTTATAGTTTTGCTTCTGGTAGAAATTATACAAATCCTAATGAAACTGGATTCCTAAATAATAAAACTAAAAATTACAACTCTGTAAGTTTAAATTGGGCATATTTAATCGATCAACAAAAGATTTTATATTTCTCTGTAAACAATGCTTTGGGTACCAATAATGTATTTGGGTACAATTATAAAAACACAGCAGATAGCAATGGAAATTTCGATAGACAAGCAATAACACCAAATGCAGATAGTTTCTTTTTTGTAGGTTTCTTCTGGACAATTAGCGATAATAAAAACACAAATCAATTAGATAATTTATAATTTTTTTAAGCTATTTCATACTTTCGCTACTCGCTGTTTCGTTCCACAACTAACTCGAACGAGTCGTTTCAAATGCAAAGCAATCAACGACTCAAAAAAAATATTAAAGTGGAGTTAATCAGGGCTAAGCTTCCTTAAAGACAAATAGATTAAACTAAAAAGTACAACTCAGAATCAAAAATCAACAATTCGGTATTATTATTGTGTAATTCACGTAGAAACATCAGATATTTGAATCATATTAAAACAACAAACATGAAAAAACTACTTTTAATAGCAACTTTAATTTTCGGTATTATAAATACTGCAAATGCTCAAGAAGAAAAAGAAACTGTAAATTTAACTGTAGAGTTTTCTGGAATGAAATCTGATAAAGGAAACCTTTTTATAGCACTGTATAATACAGAAGCAAACTTTTTAAAGAAAGGTTACAAAGGAGAAGTTGCAGAAATCAAAAACAAAAAAACGGTAGTTGTATTTAAAAATTTACCAAAAGGAGTGTATGCAATTTCATCTTTCCATGATGTAAATGAGAATAAAAAAATGGACACAAATTTTATAGGAATTCCAAAAGAACCAATAGGAATGTCAAATGATGCAAAAGGTTTTATGGGGCCACCAAAATATAAAGATGCTAAATTCAATTTAGATTCAGATAAAACTATTTCAATAAAAGTAAACTAGTTCTACTTCAAAAAAAAACAACAACAAACATTTTAAAATCAAACTATTATGAAAAAATTATTTTTATTCATTGGGCTTTTTATTGCCTTAAATGTAACAGCACAAACAGAATATCAAAAAGGAATGCAAAAGGCTTTTGCTCTATGGGAACAAGGAAAACTGACAGAAACTTCTCAATTATTTGAAAGAATTTCTAAAGCAGAACCTACTAAATGGTTGCCAGCCTATTATGCAGCAACAGTAGAAATTATTGGTAGTTTTGGATTAAAAGACGAAGCTGTATTAAAAGCGAAACTTACAAAGGCTCAAGAATTTTTAGACGCAGCAAAATCAAACTCAGAAAACAATCCAGAAATTATTATTACTCAAGCATTTTTAAACCTAGGTTACATTGCTTTTGATGGACAAAAATACGGAATGACTTTAGGTGGAAAAAATAGTATGTTGTATGCAAAAGCTTTACAAATTGCACCAAATAACCCAAGAGTAATTTTAGGAAATGCAGAATGGAATATGGGTTCTGCTAAGTTCTTCGGAAAATCTACAAAACCTTATTGTGAAGAAATAAAACGTGCCATTGAAGCTTCAAAAACTGAAAAAATAGAGATTGAATTTTATCCAAGATTTATGTTATCAAGAGCTGAAGGAGTTTTAAAACAATGTCAAGGTTAATTAGTTAGTTAGCTGTATTCAGTCGCAGTTTTCAGTTAGCAACAGACTGCAAACTGCAACTGAATACTATTTACTCTAACCAAGTATTTTATCGATCAATTCTTGTTTTGCTTTTTCATCATCACCAAAAAGCCATTGCAACACATTGTCTTCCCAAATTTCTCCTTTTTCTTTCTCTGAAATAATGTTTTCTTCAATCGCTAAATCCAAAATTTTACCAGGATAAGAAGATTGCTTATCACTTTCCATTTCTCCCAAAGGATATGGATCATCTAATCCCATTAAAACCTGACTAGAACCTTGTCTTTTTAACATTAACTTTAAAGAATCTGTATCGTGAACTAAGGTATCAAAAAAGATGTTTTTATGTCCAACTGCTTTTCTAGGATGATATTTCCCTTCAAATAAATCTGGTCTTCCATCAAAACCTTGAATTCTTCTTCCTAAATTCATTTGTGCCAATTGACCTCCATGAGCAAAACAGGTTCTAATATTTTTAAAACGCTCTTGCATTCCGTTTAATGTATAAAAATGATACGCATCTCCACATTGAGCAAGCATCCAAATTAAATGAAAACGCCAATTGGTATTTTCTAATTTTATCATTTTATCTCCATCATAAGGATGAATCTCAATTGCCAACTTATATTTATCTGCTAATTCAAAAATTCGATCATTTTCTTCATCAAAAACACAACGCCATTGTCCAATTGAATCCATAAAATGCGTAGGTAAACACAACACTTTTAAATCTAATTCTTCTACACAACGTTTTATTTCATCTAATGCTCCATAAATAAAACCCGGATGCACAACAAAGCCACACGTAAATTTTGAAGGATGTTCTCTCTGAACTTTTGCGTTAAAATCATTCTGAAAACGCAACGCTTTTTTCATTTCTTCTAAACGCAAACCATTTCCATATAACTGAGAAAGATTCAATACAACTGCGTGGTCTAGTTTGTTTTTCTCCATCCACAATAATTTCTCATCTAAGAAAAAACTAGAATCTGTTACAGGACGTTTCCAACCTTTTTGTAACATATGTTTGCGCTCATTATCTACCCAGAAAATTTCTTTATCCTTCATAAATTGAGGAATCTCTTCTGGATAAGGTAATAAATGCGAATGTCCGTTTATGCGAAGTTTACGTTTCATTTTATTTATGATAAGATTGAAAATTAAAAGATTGTAAAACAGTTTTTACTGAAAACCTACTACTGCTTACTGACAACTTTATTAGGTGGTTGCATTACAGTTCCACAATTACTGCAAGTACATTTTTTAGTGTCAGAATAATATGTATCAAAAATAATTGGCATATCAGTTTCAATATTATCTAACTTAAATTTCTTTCTGTACAATAAGTTTCCACAGTTTTCACAATACCATTCTAAGGCATCTTTCATTTTCTTTTTTCGTGGATATTCAATGACCAAACCAACAGTATTTGCTTTTCTCTGAGGAGAATGAGGCACTTTTGCTGGTAATAAATAAATATCACCTTCATTAATTTCTACATCAATCATTTTGCCTTTATCATCTATGATTTTTAAAATCATATCTCCTTCTACCTGATAGAAAAACTCTGGAGTTTCATTATAATGATAATCTTTTCTGTTATTTGGACCTCCAACAACCATCACAATATATTCGCCATTATCCCAAACACATTTGTTACCCACTGGTGGTTTTAATAAATGACGATGTTCATCAATCCACTTTTTAAAATTTAAAGGCTGTACTAAATTACTCATATTCTTATTTTTTGTGCGTTACCTAAAGGTCGGGCTTTTCGCTATATCTTTTTATTTGTTCTCGATACATTTTTCAAAAAAGAAAAATACTCGAACTGACATAAAAAGGATGTCGCTTCAATCCCTAACGCGAGATTCTGTTTAAATTTACAAACTTTTCGTTCTTCCACCATCAACAGGAATGTTAATTCCGTTAATATAACTTGCTTGTTTACTTGCTAAAAAAGTTACAGCAGCTGCAGTTTCTTCTGGTTTGGCAAAACGTTTTGCAGGAACATAACTTTTTAACAGTTGTTCAATTGCTTTTTCAGATGTATTTGCTTGTTTTGCTTTCATTGTAATAATCTGATCTAAACGTGCTGTATCCGTAAAACCTGGCAAGACATTGTTTACCGTAATTTGAAATTGCCCCAGTTCTGAAGCCAATGTTTTTGCCCAATTCCCCACTGCATTTCTAATCGTATTAGAAACTCCTAAACCAGGAATTGGCTCTTTTACAGATGTAGAAATTACGTTAATAATTCTACCATATTTTTCTGATTTCATAAAAGGAACAACTGCTTGCACCAAAATTTGATTACAAATAATATGCATTTGAAATGCATTTAATAATTCTGTTGTTGTTGCTGTTAAAAGTTCTCCTCCTTTTGGACCTCCAGTATTATTTACCAAAATATGAAAGTTAGCAGCTGTATTTTTTAAAATTTCTTCTAACTCTTCTGGTTTAGAAAAATCTGCTACCAAATAACTATGACATTGATTCTTATTTGGCAATTCTGCCAAAACCGCTTTTAACTTTTCTTCATTTCTAGCAATTAATGTTATATTTACTCCTTCTTCTGCTAATGAAATTGCTGTTGCTTTTCCTATGCCTTGTGTGCTTCCACAAACTAAAGCGTTTTTGTTTTTTAGTTCTAAATTCATATTTATAAATTACTTTCAACCATTTTTTTAATCTTCACTGCTTTTTCAAAATGATCTAATTTGTGCGTTTCAATCCACCAAGTTGCAGCTTCCATTAACAGAATTGGATCATCATTCTTGTTTGCAAAAAATGCATAAAAAGACAAACCTACATTGTCTCCTTTTTTAACAATCTTCTCATTACAAACTTGTATAATTTTTTCTTTTAACTCTTTATTCATATTGTATACATATGTTCTTTGGTTCTGTAAAGAAACGCAATGCTTCAAAACCACCTTCTCTTCCTATTCCACTTGTTTTCTGACCGCCAAAAGGTGTTCTTAAATCACGTAACATCCATGTATTTACCCATACAATTCCTGTGTGTAATTGTTTAGAAAACTGCATGGTTCTGTTTAAATTATTGGTCCATAAAGTTGATGACAATCCGTATTTTGTATCGTTTGCTAATTGCAATGCTTCTTCATCCGTTTTAAACGGCATAATTGTTACTATTGGTCCAAAAATTTCTTCTTGATTTACACGACATGAATTATCTGTTACTTCAATTACTGTAGGCTGAAAATAATAACCATTTTCAAAATCTGGAATTGTAACTTCTAAACCTCCACATAAAATTTTTCCTCCTTCATTTTCTGCAATTTCAATATAAGATTCTATCTTCTCTAAATGTTCTTTAGAAACTAATGCGCCAACATCTATATTCCTTTTTGATGGATGCCCAACTTTTAATTGTTTAACATTTTTAATAAAATCTTTCTTAAATTTCTCATAGATTTTTTCTTCCACAAAAATTCTACTTCCACATAAACAAATCTGACCTTGATTTGAAAAAGAAGAACGTATTGTAGTTTCTAACATTCTCTCATAATCGCAATCTGCAAAAATGATGTTTGGATTTTTCCCTCCCAATTCTAAAGATAATTTCTTAAACATTGGCGCTGCAATTTTTGCAATATGTGCTCCAGTTTTTGTTCCACCTGTAAAGGAGATTGCTTTGATGTTTGGATGTTCAACAATTGCTTGACCTGTTGTAGTTCCTAAACCATGAACAATATTTAAAACTCCTTGTGGCAAACCTGCTTCTGTACAAATTTCACCTAATAAAAAAGCTGTCATTGGTGTAATTTCACTTGGTTTTGCAACTACACAATTACCTGCTGCAATTGCTGGTGCAATTTTCCAAGAGAATAAATACAAAGGTAAATTCCAAGGAGAAATACAACCTACAACTCCTATTGGTTGACACAGTGTGAAGTTCATTGCATTTAAACCAACACTTTCATGAGCTTCTGATGAAAACTGCGTAATTGCATTTGCATAAAACTGAAAGTTTGCTGCTGCTCTTGGAATATCTATTGCTTTTGCTAAGCTAATTGGTTTTCCATTGTCTATAGATTCCGCTTCGCCTAAAAAGTGTAATTTTCCTTTTATCAATTCTGCTATTTTAGACAAGATTTTACTTCTTGTTGCTAATGTTGTATTAGACCAACTTGGAAATGCTTTTTCTGCAGCTTCATAAGCTTTTTCTACATCTTCTTTTGTTGAATTAGGAATCTGTCCATACACTTCTCCATTTGATGGATTGTAATTATCGATATAATTCCCCAAAGTAGGATTTACAAATTGTCCGTTGATGTAGTTTTGGATTTTCATTTAATTCTTTTTATAAGCAGTAACTTTAATCTCCACCACTAAATCTGGATGTGGTAATTGATGTACAGCAACCGTCGTTCTTGTTGGCCCTGTTTCTTTGTCAAAAAACTCTGCATAGGCTTTATTATACCCTGCAAAATCATTCATATTTACTAAAAACGTAGAAACATCTACCACATCTTTTATACTTGCTCCAACGGTCTGTAAATTGGTGTCTATATTTTTTAAAACTTCTCTAGTTTGTGTTTCTATATTCAGATGTTTTGTTCCCATTTCATCAATAATATCAACTCCTGCAATTGAATTATCTGCTCTTCTTGAACTTGTTCCTGAAACAAAAATAAAATCTCCCACCACTTTTACATGTGGATAAGCGCCTCTTGCTGTTACTTTTTTAGTTGACATTTATTTTTTCTTTAAAGTTAATTATCAAATTTTTCAATTTCATACAATTCAATCATTTTCTTTTCTATAATCTTTTTAGGTACATTTTTTAATAGAAAATTTCTAATACCTCGTCCATATTTCCAATGTGCCATTTTACCAGTTATCCATGATTGGTTGACAACTAAACTGACTTTCTTCTGTCTTTTTTGTTGAAACAATTCAAATATATTTTCACCTGAATTATCAACAATTAAATTACTTAAATAATGTGCATCTTCAATTGCTTGTGCACCACCTTGTCCCATATTAGGCGTTGTTGCGTGACCTGCATCACCTATTATACAGACATTATTTTTATGCCATTTAGCTAAAGGTTTTAAATCATTAATATCATTTTTTAAAATTTGATTTACTTCAGTTTCAGATATCAACCTTAATATTAATGGATCAAAGTCAGAAAATAAATTCAATAATTTTTCTTTTACTAAACTTGTATCTACTTTACTGTTTTGTTCCGCTAAAACGACAGCAAACCAATACACTTTGTCTTTTGCTATTTCTGAGATTCCGAATCGAATTTGATTTCCCCAAAGTTCATACCCTCTATGCGCATATTTCTCATCTAATTTGATATCTACAACTCCTCGCCAACAAGTCTGACCCGAATACCTTGTGTTACTTTCTGGGAAAAGTTGATTTCTAACTTTAGAATTTATGCCATCTGCTCCTATTAAAAAGTCAGTTTCTATTGTAGAATTATCATTAAAAGTTATAACTATTTTTTCTGAATCTAATTCTTCAAAAGATTGAAAACCTTTATTTAAAAATATTTTTTCATTTGGAATTTTATCAAACAATATTTTTTGAAGAGCTGCTCTATGAATAGCAATTGTAGTATATCCGAATTTTGTTTTAATGAAATCTTGAGAACTATCTGAAAGTGGTGATAAATCTGATTTCCCTATCGTAATTCTATCAATTGAATTTCCTGATGCGATTACCTCGTCTAAAACTTCTAAACTTTCTAAAACCTGTAGTGCATTTGGAGCTAACCAGATTCCTGCGCCAACTTCATTTAATTCTGGTGCTTTTTCAAAAATTTGATACGAAATTCCTTTCTTCTCAAAAGCTAATGCTGTTGTAAGTCCGCCAATTCCTGCACCAATAATTGTATACATCATTTTATGAGTCTGTTGCTAATTCTAATAACTTTAAAGTTGTATTATAATTTCTAGTTGTTGCTGTCACATTTAATTTTCTTTCAAACAAATTATTCGAAAGTTTGGTCTTCCCAAAACCTGTTAGACAATAAATGTAAACCATATCATTATCGATTAAATACTCATCGCTATTAATACTATTTACCTCTATTTTTGTTTCATATACTTTTTTATTTAAGAAAACAAATGCAACTATTTTTGTATTATCTGTTGGAAAAGGATACGTAGCAATAGCTTTTTTCCATTCGGGAATTGTTCTTGCAATGACAGAAACATCATAACCGAATTTATTTTGAATTCCTTCTTTAATTTTATTGCAAATTACTGATTTACCCTCATCTGCTTCTAAAATAATATTTCCGCTTTGAATATATGTTTGTACATTTAGAAAACCTAAATCGTTTAATAAATCACGTAAATCTGCCATTGGAAGTTTGTTTTTTCCTGACACATTAATTCCACGTAATAAAACAATATATTTTTTCATTTGGTGTTTAAAATTTCTTTTCCATAAATTTAATCAATAACTTTTATAAAAATGCTTAGCCCTGATTGAACGGTTTGTTTGAGCTCTTTTGAGGAACGAAAAAAGCGAGTAGTGAAAGCAGGAAATAGCTTCTAATACTATGATTCTGAAATAAATTCAGAATTGCATTTTGCTTACAATCCTGCAATTTTATTTGCTCTCAAAATTTCGTTTGTTTCTTCTTTTACCTTCTCTAAAATAACTTTCAGTTCTTCTTTTGTCATGTTTAAATGCGTATGAACCTCATCGTCTGCAATTAAGTTTAACAAAGCTTTATCTTGCGCTCTTCCTCTTTTCATCGCTTCTTCATAACCAATATTTTCATTAAAGGTAACTAAAGAATATTTAGAAAAATACTGCGTGGGAAAGGTTTTTTCCAAATCCATCTCTATCTTTCTTTTCTCTTTAAATAAAGGGTTTGCAACATGATCTTTCATCTCATGAAAATTGTCAATCGCTAAATCTGCAATGGCATCTGTGTCTTTTTTTCGTGTCTTTTCATAAGCTTTGAAAATAGATTTCCAATCACCTAATTCTTGATCTAAAATTTCATCAAAAACAACAACATCTTCAAAGGAAGCATTCATTCCTTGTCCGTAAAAAGGGACAATTGCATGTGCAGAATCTCCCATTAAAATGGTTTTATTTTGATACGACCAAGGTGAACATTTTACGGTTCCTAAAGCGCCAGTTGGATTGTTTAAAAACTCGTCTTTTATATTTGGAATTAATGCCAAAGCATCTGGGAATTCTTGTTCAAAAAATTCAGTTATTTTTTCTTCGGATGTTAAGTTATCGAAATTAAACTCACCTTCATCATAACTTAAAAAGAGTGTTACGGTGAAACTTCCGTCTAAATTTGGAAGTGCAATTAACATAAAATCGCCACGAGGCCAAATATGTAAATGAGCTTTACTTATTTGATGATTTCCTGATTTGTCTGCTGGAATCTCGAGTTCTTTATAACCGTGATTTAAATAATTTTGAGAATAACTAAATAAAAATTTACGTTCTAAATAATAGCTTTTTCTTAATGAAGAACCTGCGCCGTCTGTTCCAAAAACAACATCTGCTTTTACATTAAATTCTTCTTTGGTTTCATAATCTTTAAAATGTGCAGTTGTATTTTCGATATCAACTTTTTTACATTTTTTATTAAAATGAATAGTTACATTTTCGTGTTTTTCTGCTTCCGTTAAAAGAATTCCGTTTAAATCTCCTCTAGAAATTGAGTTGATATATTCGTTTTCTCTTCCTGAATAATTAGAAGCAAAAAGGTTTCCTTTTGTATCATGAATTAATCGTCCATACATTGGTATGCAAATTTCTCTTGCCTTCTGTTCTACTCCGCATAAACGCAACGCTTTAAAACCTCTATCTGATAAAGCTAAATTGATGCTTCTTCCTGCAGAAATATCTGTAGTTCTTAAATCTGGTCTACTTTCATAAACCTCAACTTTAAAACCTCTTTGTGCAAGTCTTAAAGCGAGTAAAGAACCACATAAACCTGCTCCTATTATTAGTATGTTATCTTTTTTGTTCATTTATTAATTGAATAACTTTTATATAAGTTTCCTTATCACTTTTAGTTTTAATATCTGGTATAAACTGTTCTCTAGGTACACCATTTGTGTTGTACAACTTCTCAAAGGGGTAGCAAAATCTAATTCTAGAATTTGATAGTGTTCTGCAATTAATTGCTCCTAAAAGTTGCGCCATTTTTGTTCCAATAACAGTAGCAGTCTTAATATTAGAAAAACCTTGTGCTACCGCCTCTCCAACACTTCCAGTCCATCTGCTTACTAAAACATAAACGGGTTTTAAATATGGGATTTCTAAAGGCGATAAAATTTCTATATATTTTCTTTTAACACCAAATTCTCTCTCTAAACCAACTCTTTCATGAATTTGATAAGGTATTTCCTTTTCTATAAATTTGCCCATGATAGCTTTGGCTACATCTGTATTACCTCCACTATGCGTATTTCTTAAATCGATAATAATTGCTTTGGTAGTTTGCAATTGATCTACAGCTTTAGGAAATTCTTTAATAACATTATTATTTCCTAAAGAGTTATTTATTTTTATATAACCAACATTGTTATTTAAAATTTTAAAATCTAGTAATTTATTACTTTTTTTTATTGAAGTTGCTTTTTCTAATACTACCGTTTTTATTTTTCCATTTTGACGCACTGTTATTTTTCTTGGTTCATTATGTTTTCCTGCAAAAATTAAATTGGCAAAATACTCTTTTACTTCATCGTTTGGGTTTGTAATTGATTTCGGAAAATTTCTTTTTAAAACATCTTTAAAATCTTCATTATTTATTTTTAAGATTTCATCACCACTTTTTAGCCTAGAATTTGTTATTTTATAACCTTGCCTGATATCATTTATATAATATCTATTATTTCTAACAGAAATATAAGCATCTAAATCGTTTGGTATTAATCGAAAAGAAAAAGCTAGGTTTCTATTTAAGGTAAAATGTGAATCATAAAGCTCATGTTTCATCAATTCTATTAAGTAGGTAAACTCCCAGTCTTTTTTTATCGTTTTTAGACGTTTACGATATACTTCCTTTACTTTTGTCCAATCTGTTTGTTTCTGATCAAAATACGCATATTCTACACGAACAACATCCCAGAAGTAATTAAAATCTTGTTCGTATTTGTTTTGCGAAGTAACTTTAATTAAAGAAAAAAAAGCAAGAATTAATAAAATATATTTTTTCATAAATTCTTTTTTAAAATCGAAACCATCCTATAAACATCTTCAAAAGAATTGTACATTGGTGTTGGTGCACAACGAATAACATCTGGTTCTCTCCAATCTGTAATAATATTATTTTCTGTTAGTTTTTTATGTAAACTTTTGTCCGCATTTTTAACTTGAATAGACAATTGGCAACCTCTTTCTTTTGGATCTTGTGGTGTGATAATTTTAATATCATTAGAACCAATTTCATTAATTAAAAACTCAAAATAACCTGTTAGTTTTTCTGATTTTTGACGCAAAGCATCCATTCCAACTTCATCAAATAAATCTAAAGAAGCTTTAATTGCTGCCATAGATAATATTGGTGGATTACTTAATTGCCAACCTTCTGCTCCTTCCATAACATCGAATGGCTGACGCATATTAAAGCGTGTCTTTTTATTGTGATTCCACCAACCTGCAAAACGTGGTAAATCTTTATTATCTGCATGTTTTTCATGCACAAAAGCACCTGACAAACTTCCTGGACCAGAATTCAAATACTTATAAGAACACCAAGCTGCAAAATCTACTCCAGAATCGTGCAAATTAGGTTGTATGTTTCCTGCTCCGTGCGCTAAATCAATTCCAACTACACAGTTTTTGGCATGACCAATTTCTGCGATTCTTTCTAAATCTAAAAACTGACCTGTATAATAATTTACGCCTCCAATTAGTAG
Organism: uncultured Polaribacter sp.; assembly: GCA_965367085.1. Taxonomy (GTDB): domain Bacteria; phylum Bacteroidota; class Bacteroidia; order Flavobacteriales; family Flavobacteriaceae; genus Polaribacter. The sequence goes on along the minus strand of CBDUHF010000028.1, from coordinate 19,574 downwards.
TAACGCTATTTCATCGCCTTCAAACTCTAAAATTGTTTCTAAATCTTCAATATTTAATAATGCTGAACCTTCTCTAGGCTTCCATTCTATTAAATCTGTTTCTTCATCAAAACCATGAAATTTTAATTGCGATTGAACGGCATATCTATCTGATGGAAATGCATCAGATTCTATTACAATTTTATATTTTTTTTTTGTAGGTCTGTAAAACGAAACCATTAATAAATGAAGGTTTGTTGTCAGTGTATTCATAACCACAACTTCAATTGGTTTTGCGCCAACAATTTTTGCCATTTTATCAGTCAATAATTCATGATAATTTAACCACGGATTTTTTGCTTCAAAATGACCTTCTACTCCTAAATTTGCCCAATCTTCTAATTCTTGATTGATATATTCTTTGGTCGATTTTGGCTGTAAACCCAATGAATTTCCTGTAAAGTATAACCAATCGTTTCCGTTTTTGTCTTTAGGAATATGAAATCGATTTCGTAAAGAAGCCAGTTTATCTTCTTTATCTTGTTGTTTAGCAAATGCTAACGAATTTTGATATTGCATCTCGTAAAAAATGATTTACTTCAAATATAAAACAATCCTATTGAGAATTCAATTTTTTGAGTTTTGATTTTTTGTACTTTAGCTGAAAATATTTTATTAATGAGAATTGTAAAACCTTTTACGCTACTAATTTTGATTCTTTTGATGTCTTGTAAAAACGACACAAAAACAATTAGTGAACTTGAAAATATTCATTCTAATTTAAAAACAACTTTTGCTCCTGATAAAAGAGTTGAACTTTTTGATGTTAATTTTGAATTCGTAGATAATCAACTTATTTTAGAAGGAGAAACTACTAGTAAAAAAGCTTTTCATATACTTTTAGATAGTATAAAAAACAGAAATTTAGATTTCACTAATAATGTTCGTGTTTTACCAGATGTTGCTGTTGGAAATAAACAATTTGCTGTTGCAAGAAACTCTGTAATTAACATTCGTTCTCAACCAAAACATTCTGCTGAATTAGGAACTCAAGGTTTGTTAGGAATGTCTTTAAAGGTATTAGATAAAAAAGGTGATTTTTACAGAATTCAAACTCCTGATAATTATATTTCTTGGGTTGATAAAGGAGGAATTACTAGAATGAATCAAAAAGAGTTTGATGCATGGAATCAAGCTAAAAAGTTAATTTTTACTGAAGTTTTTGGTTTTGTTTATGTTGATAAAAGCATCAATTCTGAAATTGTTTCTGATATTACTTTAGGCGGAATCTTACAATATATTTCTGAAGACAATTCTTTTTACGAAGTAAGATATCCTGATAATAGAATTGGTTTTGTCAAAAAGAGTGAAGCTTTACTTTATAATTCTTGGTTACAAAACTTAGATTCATCAAAAGAAAACATCGAAGTTATTGCTAAGAAAATGAGTGGATTTCCTTATTTATGGGGAGGAACATCATCTAAAGGAATTGATTGTAGTGGTTTTACAAAAATGACGTATTTAATGAATGGTTTTATCATTCCTAGAGATGCATCACAACAAATAAATGCTGGACAAACTGTTGATGAAAATTTGACTTTTGAAGGTTTAGAAAAAGGTGATTTATTATTCTTTGGAAGAAAAGCTACAGCAGAAAAAAAACAGCGTGTAACTCATGTTGGTATTTGGTTAGGAAATAACAAAATGGAATTTATTCATGCTTCTGGAAACGTTCATTTAAGTTCTATGGATGCTAAGCAACCTAATTATGATGAATTTAATAAAAATAGGTATTTGGGAAGTAAACGTTATTTAGGTGTTAAAGATGATATGATTGTTGATTTCAAAGAGGAAATAAAATTATAAACAGTTTGTTTAGTTCCTTGCAATAACAAAATGTTAGCAAACAATTCTAGCCCTGATTGAACCTTTCGACTTCGCTCAAGACAGGCTCATTGTTTGAGCTCTTTTTTGTTTTTCTCAAAAAAAGCGAGTAGTGAAAGCAGGAAATAGCTTCAAAAAAAACACCCTTTAGATTACAGCATCTAAAGGGTGTTTTTATATTTTAAAAAGAAGACTAATACAATACTCTAAATTTAATTGTTCCTTCAATTGCTCTTAAAGCATCTAAAACCTCTTTATTATATTCTTTATCTAAATCTGTAATTACATAACCAACTTTTGGATCTGTAGATAAATACTGACCTGTAATGTTTAAATCGTATTTTGCTAATATCTCGTTAATTTTAGCCATAACACCAGGAACGTTTTTATGAATGTGTAAAAATCGGTGCGCATTTGTTTGTCTTGGTAAACGAATATTTGGGAAGTTTACTGCATCTACTGTATTTCCTGAATTCATGTATGCCATAATTTTACTTGGTACAAAATCTGCAATATCTCTTTGTGCTTCTTCTGTACTACCACCAACGTGAGGTGTTAAAATAACATTTGGTAATCCTTTTAGTTCTGTATAAAATTCACCATTTTTTCTTGGCTCTTCAGGATAAACATCAATTGCTGCACCTGCTAATTTTTTACTTTTTAGGGCGGCTACTAAAGCAGGAATATCAACAACAAAACCTCTTGCTAAATTAACTAAAACTGCTCCGTCTTTCATTTGAGAAATTTCTTTTTCTCCAAAGAAATTCTTATTGGCTGCATTATCATCTACATGTAAACTTACAGCGTCTGATATTGATAATAATTCTTCTAAAGAACTTATTTTAGTTGCGTTACCTAAAGCTAATTTATCTTCAACATCATAATAATAAACATCCATACCTAAAGCTTCTGCTAAAACTGATAATTGCTTACCAATATTACCATATCCTACAATACCTAATTTTTTACCACGAACTTCTCTAGAACCTTGTGCTGTTTTATTCCATTCTCCATTATGAATTTCTGTACTTCTTTGAAATACAGAACGCATTAACATTATAATTTCTCCTATTGCCAACTCTACAACAGAACGTGTGTTACTGTATGGTGCATTAAAAACAACAACACCTTTTTCTTTACACGCTTCTAAATTAATTTGTTTAGTTCCAATACAAAAAGCACTCACCACCATTAACTTTTCTGCAGCATCTACAACTTTTTGAGTTACTTGAGTTTTAGATCTAATACCTAAAACATGAACATCTTTAATTTTTTCTATTAATTCATCTTCAGATAAACTTTTAGAAACAGTTTCTACTGTAAAACCATCTTTAGATAACTTCTCAAAAGCATCTGAATGAACGTTTTCTAATAATAAAATTTTAATTCTATTCTTTGGATATGATATATTTCTTGGCAAATCGTTTATGTATAAAAATTCATCTAAATTTGGAGCAATATGGTCTGCGTTTTCTGTTGTTTTTTCTCTTGAAACATTTTCTGTGTAAGCAAAAAACTTATCTGCTACACCAGCTTCACGAGTTACATAATCACTGTAACCATCTCCAACTACTTGTATTTCTCCTTCTAAATTCATGTCTTTTAAACATTGAATTTTTCCATTATGCTGAGACAATGGGTTCTTTGCATCAAAACCAATAATTTCTCCATCTTCTGCAAATTGAAATGTATTTGCATACACTCTTTTTGATGGAATATTATATTCCTCTACAATTGGATCTATAAATTCTTTAAATCCGCAAGAAATTACATAAATGTCATCAGAAAAGTTTTCGAAAAACTCTTTATTGCTTTCTATAGATTTAGAAACTTGCTTTTTTAATTCAGTAATTAATCCTTTTAAATCTGCTTTATTGGCCTTTAATAATTTAATTCTTCTTTCTAAGGATTCTGTAAACGAAATTTCACCATCTATTCCTAAATTAGTAATATCAATTATTTCTTGAATAATCTTTTCCTTATCTGGATTGTTAGACAGCGTAATTTCAGCTAAAACATCTAATGCTTCAACTCTTGTTAATGTGCTATCAAAATCGAATATAAAACTTCTTTTTACTTTACTCATTTTGTGAAATCTTAGTTGTGAATTAAGCGAGTAAAGCTACAAAGTAAATAGGTTAATAAGAAGCATAATTAAACTTTTATTAAATCTATTCTAGTTTGATACAATAATTATTGAGTTTACAAAAAACCTTAATAAAACTACTAAAAATTATGAAATCCTGAAAGAAATAACCACCAAAATATTGGCAATGCTTCTACCCAGAAAGAACTATAGTATTTAGATTGGTTTGTTTTGGCTCTCATTAAGAAAATAACTACCAAAAAGAAGAAAACTAAATATATGTTTTTAGCTTCAATTTGCGGTGATAACATAAACTCTATTACCAAGCCAAAAAGCATAAATGCCAAACCTAATTTTTTAGTTAATTCTAAACCTATTTTTTTAGGAATCGTTTGCAATGAAATAGCGTCATATTTTACATCTCTAATATCAAAAGGAAGAATTAATACAACTACAATTAAAAATCTTTGCAGTACATATAAAAGCATAATTATAGATACTTCTTTACCAGCATCTAACAATGGTATAAGTACCGTAAAACCAGCCCAAACCAATGCAACTACAATGATTTTTAAGTAACTTATTGTTCTTAAGTTTTTTTGAAATCCGCTTAGAAAAGGAACTGCATATAAAAATGTTAACAACTCTAAGGGAATGGTGTAAATTAATGTTTGTATTGAAATTTGTGATCCGTAATAACACATTGCTAAAAAACAAAAAAATGAAAAAACCTGAATTGCCTTTAAATCCTTTGTTAAACTTCTATGATGTAATTTTGCGACTCCAGCATATTTAACAAAATTATACCCTGTAATTGTTCCGTAAAAAATAAAATAGTCTAAAGATTCATTATAAGACAATCCAAAATACAACTCAGTAATTCTAACAAGTGCATATACAGATAATGCCACGTGAATACTGGCATTTATATAAAAATCTAACATTAATTTTAAAAACCGCATTTCACAAAAATAACCTTTCTGTTCATAACCTTCATATTTCGTTAATAATTAACTGTTTTTTATCGATTTTCTATTGATAAAGTAATTGTTTTATTGCTTATTTTTGAAACGCGAAAGAATGAAGCTTTTTTTTGCGAAAAACGCAACAGAATAAACTAAAAATAAGTACTAACAAAACTTTATTAATGAATACAAATTCGTTTCAACTAAGACACATTGGGCCTAACAACGAGGAGCAAAAAAAAATGTTGGGAACCATTAAAGCAGACAACTTAGAGCAATTAATTTATGAAACTGTTCCAGATAATATTCGATTAAAAGACGAATTAGATTTAGAGCCAGCTCTTAGTGAGTATGAGTATTTAGCTCACATTAAAGAACTTTCAGAAAAAAATAAAGTTTTTAAAAGTTATATTGGTTTAGGATATCATGAAGCAATTATACCAAGTGTTATTCAAAGAAATATTCTTGAAAACCCAGGCTGGTATACTGCTTACACTCCTTATCAGGCAGAAATTGCGCAAGGAAGATTAGAAGCTTTGTTAAATTACCAAACAATGGTTTGTGATTTAACAGGAATGGAATTAGCAAACGCCTCTTTATTAGATGAAGCAACTGCAGCTGCAGAAGCCATGGCTTTATTGTTTAGTATTAGAGAAAGAGCACAAAAAAAAGCAGGTGTAAATAAGTTTTTTGTTTCTGAAGAAATTTTGCCACAAACTTTATCTGTTTTACAAACACGTTCAATTCCTATTGGAATAGAGTTAGTTATTGGAAATCACCAGGAATTCGATTTTTCTGATGATTTTTTCGGAGCAATTTTACAATATCCAGGAAAATATGGTCAAGTTTACGATTATGAATCCTTTGTAACAAAAGCGAATGAAAATAATATTAAAGTTGCAGTAGCAGCAGATATTTTATCATTGGTAAAATTAAAAGCTCCAGCAGAATTTGGAGTTGATATTGTAGTAGGAACAACACAGCGTTTTGGAATTCCTTTAGGTTATGGAGGTCCACATGCAGGGTATTTTGCTACAAAAGAAGCATATAAAAGAAATATTCCTGGAAGAATTATTGGTGTTACCAAAGACAGAAATGGAAACCGTGCTTTAAGGATGGCTTTACAAACTAGAGAGCAACATATTAAACGTGAAAAAGCGACTTCCAACATTTGTACTGCACAAGTTTTATTAGCCGTTATGGCTGGAATGTATGCTGTTTATCATGGAAAAGATGGCTTACAATATATTGCTGATGGAGTTCACAGAAACGCAAAAACATTAGCTATAATATTAGAAGATTTAGGTTTTAAACAACTAAATACTTCTTATTTTGATACTATTTTAATTGAAGTTGAAGCTGCAAAATTAAAAACAGTTGCAGAAGTAGATAAAATCAACTTTAATTATATTGATGAAAACCATGTTTCAATTTCTATAAATGAAACAGTAGGAATTAAAGAGATAAAAGCAATAGTAAATTGTTTTGAAAAAGCTTTCAATTTAAAAAGTGGAGAACTACCTCTTCCTATTAGGGTTATTCCAGAAAATGTTTTAAGAAATACTCCATTTTTAGAAAACGAAGTTTTTAACACGTATCAATCTGAAACAGACATGATGCGTTATATTAAGAAATTAGAAAGAAAAGATTTAGCATTAAATCATTCTATGATTTCTTTAGGGTCTTGTACAATGAAATTAAATGCAGCTTCAGAAATGTTGCCTTTAAGCAACCCTCAGTGGGGAAATATTCATCCTTTTGTACCTTTAAATCAGGCTGAAGGGTATCAAGAAGTTTTACATAAATTAGAGCATCAATTAAATATTATAACTGGTTTTGCAGGGACTTCTTTACAGCCAAATTCTGGAGCACAAGGAGAATTTGCAGGATTGATGACTATTAGAGCGTATCATGAAAGTAATGGAGATTCTCATAGAAATATTTGTTTAATTCCTGCTTCTGCACATGGTACAAACCCTGCCTCAGCTGTAATGGCTGGTATGAAGGTTGTAGTGACTAAAACTGCTGAGAATGGAAATATTGATGTGAATGATTTAAGAGAAAAAGCCATTTTGCATAAAGATAATTTATCTGCATTAATGGTTACGTATCCTTCAACTCATGGAGTTTATGAAAAAGAGATAAAAGAAATTACGCAAATTATTCATAATAATGGTGGACAAGTTTATATGGATGGTGCAAACATGAATGCACAAGTTGGTTTAACAAATCCTGCAACAATTGGTGCAGATGTTTGTCACTTAAACTTACATAAAACATTTGCAATTCCTCATGGAGGTGGTGGACCAGGAGTGGGACCAATTTGTGTTGCTCCACAATTAGTTCCATTTTTACCAACAAATCCTGTAATTAAAACTGGAGGAGAAAATGCAATTACAGCTATTTCTGCAGCTCCTTGGGGTTCTGCATTGGCATGTTTAATTTCTTACGGATATATTACAATGTTGGGCCCAAAAGGATTAACAAATTCTACCAAAAATGCTATTTTAAATGCAAACTATATAAAGGAACGTTTACATGGACATTTCGAAACCCTATTTACTGGTGAAATGAATAGAGCTGCTCATGAAATGATTATTGATTGTAGAGACTTTAAACAAAACGGTATTGAGGTTGTTGATATAGCAAAACGTTTAATGGATTATGGTTTTCACGCACCAACTGTTTCTTTTCCTGTTGGAGGAACATTAATGATTGAACCTACAGAATCTGAAAGTATTGCAGAATTAGATCGTTTTTGTGATGCGATGATTTCTATTAGAAAAGAAATTTCTGAAGCAACAAAAGAGAACGAAAATAATCCTTTAAAAAATGCACCACATACGCAAGAAATGCTAACTGCAGATAATTGGGATTTACCATATACTAGAAAACAAGCTGCATTTCCTTTGGCATATATTGCTGATAATAAATTTTGGCCTTCTGTACGTAGAGTTGATGATGCTTTTGGAGACAGAAACTTAATTTGTTCTTGTAACCCCATAGAAGACTATTTGTAAAATAGAAAATTTCTTAAATAAATATCTAAACCGTTTCATTAAATTGAAGCGGTTTTTTTGTTTGAAAACAGGTGTTTTTCCTTGTTGATTTTCTCTTTAAAAAAAGCTAACTTCGCTAACGCCGATTATAAGTCATTAAAACGACACATAATCGTCTTAAGTTGTGCGTAAGCTAAAAAAAATCCGAACTAAAAAATGACAGTTGAAAAAGTAGAAAAAGCTATTGCATTATTAGAAGCAATTAATCCTGAAAATGAATATGCTTATGAAAAAGCAGTTTTAGCCTATTTAACAATCGGAAGTCTTCCAGTTTTACAATATGAGATTGCTGAAAAATCAATTTTTTTCAGAACTCGAACTCACGAAACAGATGATTTTTTCCCTTCAATATCCGATATTTCAATTACACCAAATCAATTTGTCAAAAATTTCGCAAGATGTAATCGTCCAAATCAATCAAAATTCTACTGTTCAGAAAATAGACCAACTTCATTTGCCGAATTAGTAGAGTATTGGTCTGACACAAAAAAGTTTGGAGACAAAGTTTATGTTACAATTGGTCGTTGGGAATTAAAAAAACCTTTAGTCGGAATTGTAATAACAACACCTGACAAAGAAAACAGAGTTTCTGAATATGACAAAGAACACGGAACAGTTATGGAAACTTTTCTTGAACAAACTGACTCAGAAACAAGAGGAGCAACAATTCTATTCTATAGATTTTTATTCGATAAGTTTAGAAAATCTGCTAAAAACGACCCGAAAACTTATATAATAACTACAGCCTATTGCAATGTAGCTCTTGCTCACTCAGAAGGAAAAGTAGACGGAATTTATTATCCAAGTGTTCCATTTGGTGGACAAGGAGTAAATTTTGCAATAAATTCAGATTACATTAAGGCAAATAATCTTGAACTGACACATATTATAAGGAATGAACTAACTGTATCGGAAAATGATAATGGAAAGCACGGATTTACAGAAACAGGAAGAGTTGAAGCTTCTGGATTTGATATTGAGAATAATTTAATAAATTGGGAATAAGTGAAGAAAAGCCTACGCACAACACCGTATATAATTTATTGCTAGTTCTAGCCTACTTACGAAAATCCTCGCGGATTTTCTATTCGGTTTTTATTTGCTAAATTACGTGCTAAACCACGCAACAAACCATATACAAACACGTTAGCGAATTCTAAAAATAAACCTCTTCTAAAGTTACAATTTCTTCTTCTTTAATTCTTCTAAAAACTTGGTTTGACTTTACGTCTGCAATTGAGTCAACTCCCATAGCTGCAACAACTTCTTTTATAGCAACTATTGTTTTGGTATGGTAATTTTTTACTCGTACATTTTTCTTTTCTACCACTAATGCTTTTACCAAATCGTCATCTTGTGTTGCAACACCAACTGGGCACGTATCTAAATTACATTCTCTTGCTTGTATACAACCTAAACTTAACATAAAACTACGTGCCATACCAATAGCATCTGCACCTAAAGCAAGTATTTTTACAACATCAAAAGCATCTATGGCTTTGCCTGCTGCAATAATTTTTATCTGATTTTTTAAATTATATTTCAGTAATAATTTATGTACAAAAACCAATCCTTCCACTAAAGGTGTTCCCATATAATTAGTAAATTCTAAAGGCGCAGAACCTGTACCTCCTTCTCCTCCATCTACAGAAATAAAATCTGGGTAATTATTTGCTGCTGCAAATGCTTTTATCATTGCTTCAATTTCTTCATTATCTCCAACACAGAACTTAATTCCTATTGGTTTTCCTTCGGATAATTCTCTTACTTTTTGAATAAAAGAAATCATTTCTTCGTAATTTGAAAATGCAGAATGACTTGGAGGTGAATCTACTTGTGTGCCTGGTTCAACTGCTCTAATTTTTGCAATTTCTTCTGTATTTTTCTTAGCTGGCAAAATTCCTCCATGACCAGGTTTAGCACCTTGAGAAAACTTAATTTCAATCATTTTTACTTCTGGTCTGATCGCATTTTCTTTAAAAATAGCATCATCAAAAACACGTTTTCCATTAACACTTTTTCCTGCTCCAAAATATCCTGTTCCTACTTGAAAAATTAAATCTCCTCCTTGTAAATGATAAGGAGAGATTCCTCCTTCTCCAGTATTGTGTGCAAAATTTCCCATTTTTGCTCCTTGATTTAACGCCATAATTGCGTTTTTACTCAACGAACCAAAAGACATGGCAGAAATATTAATGAGAGATCCATTATACTTTTGAGTACATTTATCTGAACCAAAAAGTACTCTATCTCCTTTTATATGATGATGATCTTTTGGAAATAACGAGTGTTTTACAAATTCATATCCCTTAGAATACACATTGTGTTGTGTACCAAAAGGAATTGTTTCTTTTTCTAACTTAGAACGCTGATAAACAATACTTCTTTTTTCTCTGTTTATTGGCGTCCCGTTTAAATTGTCTTCTATAAAATATTGTTGAATTTTTTCTCGCTCTTCTTCAAAAAGCCAACGCAAACGTGCAACTAATGGAAAAGCTCTTAATAAAGAATGTTTGGTTTGTAAACTATCATAAATTGCTATCAATGTTAGTAATCCACTTATAGATAGTAAAATTATGGTTCCTGTTTGTGGCATAAAATAAACTAAAACACCACACAAAATTGTGCAAAGAACAAGTATTGTAAGAATTGTATTACGCATTTTCTATTTTTAAAAATTTAATGTTTAAAAATATGCTTTTCATTTTAATTTACACAACTTCCTTTATAAATAGATTGCGTTAGGGATTACTTATGCTTTTATATTTTTGTTGAAATCGTGAATGCCTTGCATTTGAAATGGAAATCCTTTTTTACATTGAAGTGTTTTCAACAACTTTAATAGAAAAAAAAGTCTTAGGCAAAAAGATACTGAACTAAATTCGGCATAAAAAAGATTGAAAAGTAAAGCCCGACCTGAAAGGGAACGCCCAAATTATAAACAACAAAAAACTCCAACAAATAAATGTTGGAGTTTTAAATATGTTGAAAATTCTAAAAAATTAGTCTTTTTTAAATTTTGCGTATTTTGTTTTAAATTTATCAATACGTCCTGCTGCATCAATAAGTTTAGATTTACCAGTGTAAAATGGGTGAGATGTTCTTGAAATCTCTAATTTTACTAAAGGATACTCAACACCATCAACTTCTAAAGTTTCTTTTGTGTCTACTGTAGAACGTGTTAAAAATACATCTTCATTAGACATGTCTTTAAAAGCTACCATTCTGTAATTCTCTGGATGAATTCCTTTTTTCATTTTATTATATTTTAATACTTTAATGTTATGTTTGTATGAGTTTAAGTTGGTAAAGCTAAAACTCTAATTTCTAAATAGCTATTTTTAACTATTTTGAGTTTGCAAATTTAATCTTATTTTTCAATTTACAAATAAATATTTTGTTTTTATTTTGTCTTATTGAGTGTTTATTTAAATTTAGCCTTACTTTAACGGGTAGAAAGTTGCTTTATTAACCTCTTTTTTTGAATATTTACGTTTTAAAACATTGAAATCTATATAAATAATGAAAAATAAATTCAGTTTTATTGCTTTTTTTATCATGCTAATGGTAATTTCTGCTTGTAACGAAGGTTATAAATTTAGCTTAGAAACGCCTAAGAAAACAACGTTAAATAAAGTTATTACGGTAACTCTAACTGAAAAGAATAATAAACAAGTAGATAAAGTTCAGTTTTTTGTAAACGGAAAAGAAGTTGCTTCTGAAGGAAATTCTGCTTCAATTAATACAAAAGATTTTGGTGTTGGAAAGCATCAAATTTCTGCATTGGCTTTTTATCCTGGAAAATCTAAAAAAACTAACAATTCTTTTGAAGTTTTAGCTGATAAAGCACCTGCTATTTATGAGTATAAAATTATTAATGAATATCCACATGATAAAAAAGCTTACACGCAAGGTTTAGAGTTTTACAATGGTTTTTTATATGAAACTACTGGACGTAGAGGACAATCTACTTTAAGAAAAGTTGAACTTAAAACGGGTAAAGTACTTCAGAAAATAGACTTAGATAAAAAATATTTTGGTGAAGGAATGACAATTGTAAACAACAAAATTATCTGGTTAACTTGGCAAAACAAAAAAGGTTTTGTTTATAATGTTGATACTTTTGAGCAAGAAAAAGAATTCAGTTATAATAAAAGTAAAGAAGGTTGGGGATTAACTCACAGTGAAACTGAGTTGATAAAATCTGATGGTACTCATAAAATTTGGTTTTTAAATCCAGAAACTCAAGAAGAAAAAAGAGCAATACAAGTGTATACGAACAAATATGCTTTAAAAGACTTGAATGAGTTAGAATTAATAAACGGAAAAATTTATGCAAATAAATATCAGCAAAACGCAATTGTTATTATAGATCCTAACACAGGAATTGTAGAAGGTATTGCTAATTTAAAAAACTTAAAAAAAGAAATGGAAAAAACTCAAAAGTTAGTTCCACAAGACGAAGTTTTAAACGGAATTGCTTTTGATAAAGAGAATAACAGATTATTTGTTACTGGTAAAAACTGGGGTAAATTATTTGAAATTGAATTGATTAAAAAACAATAATTTATTAATTAATAAGTTCTATTTTTATAGCTAATAAAATGTGAGGTTAAGCAAAGTCTAAACCTAAAATAAATCTATGCGTTACTTTATTTCATTCATTATTTGTATTGCCTTTATCTCTGTAAGTTCTTGTAGAAAAGATTTTACAACGATCCAAAATTTTGGAAGTTTAGAATTTTCTAAAGACACTGTTTTTTTAGATACTGTTTTTACAAATATTGGTTCTGCAACTTATAATTTAAAGGTGTATAACCGTGGAAATAACAGTATTACAATTCCGGAAATTAAATTAGAAAACGGTGTTTCTTCTAATTATAGATTAAATGTTGATGGAATTCCTGGTAAAGAATTTAACAATATAGATATTCTTGCCAACGATAGTATTTATGTTTTTGTAGAAACAACTGTAGATGTTGCTAGCATTCCAAATCCATTATACACAGATAGAATTTTGTTTGATACTGGAAGCAATCAACAAGATGTAGATTTGGTGACTTTAGTACAAGATGCTAATTTTATTTTTCCCGGTAGAAATCCTATTTCTTTAAAAATTGATAGTTTAACTATAGGAGGAACTCCAACTTCTATTAAAGGACGATTTTTAACAGATACAGAACTTACTTTTACAAATGCAAAACCAACTGTAATTTATGGTTACGCCGCTGTTCCTTCAAATAAAACACTTACTATTGAAGCTGGCGCAAAAGTTCACTTTCATAATAACTCAGGCTTAATAATTGATGAAAAAGCTAGTTTAAAAGTAAATGGAACTTTAAGCGAGAAAGTTGTTTTTGAAGGAGATCGTTTAGAAAATAGTTTTTCTGATATTTCTGGACAATGGGGAGCAATTTGGATGAGAGCAGGAAGTAAAGACAATGAAATTAAACACGCTCAAATTAAAAACGGAATTATAGGTATTCTAATTGATAGTATTGGTTCTACCTCTACTCCAACTTTAAAATTACAAAACACAGAAATATACAATCATTCTAACTTTGGTATTCTTGCAAGAGAAACTAATATTGAAGCGCATAATGTTGTTATTGGTTCTGCAGGACAAGCATCTTTGGCTGCTACAATTGGTGGAACTTACAACTTTACTCATAGTACTTTTGCAAATTACTGGAACAATGGTTTGCGTCAATTACCAGCAGTTTTAGTAAATAATTTCTTTGTGTATAATAATGATGCAGGTGAAGAAATTACTGAAACTAGAGATTTAAAAGAAGCAAACTTTACCAATTGTATTTTTGATGGAAACAATAATATTGAATTTGTTGTTGATAAAGTTGATGGTGGTGGATTATTTAATTTTAACGTTAGTAATTGTTTCATCCAATTTAACGACACCAATGAATCTTTTAAAGATAATGCAGAATTAGATTTTACAAATACTACTTTTTATCAAGAAATTATTTTAAACGGAAATCCTAATTTTAGAGATACTCAAAACGAAGATTTTATTATTGGTGAAAATAGCGAAGTAATTAACAAAGCAAAAGCAACTTCTTTTTCTTTAGATCTTTTAGGAGTAGATAGAACTACTTCGCCAGATATTGGAGCGTATCAACACATAACTTTTGAAGACTAAACGATACCTAGTTCATTAAAGTTTTACTTATTATTATCATCTTTATTTTTATAGTAAAACTGTAAAAAAGAGATAAACGTTATAAAACCCCAAATTGCTCTATACACCCAAATATTTAATTGATATCCAAAGAAATCTTTGGTTGCAATATCATATCTAAAAGTATTAAAGATAATTAGAGAACCTAAAATTCCGAAAACTAAATTGACATATTTTTTCATTATAAATAGTTATAGTTGAAGTTATAAATGTAAGAATTTTTATACAACAAAATCTTTCCTTGCTAGAACGAAAATAAAATTGCATTTTTGAGTAAAAATCAACTTACATTATAAAAAAGCTATGGAAATAATTTCTGGAATTGAACCCGAAAAAAAACGTTTTAAATACTTAGGCAAAGGAAGTGAGTTTGCTATTATCTACTTTAAAAACCTATTTTTAACTATAATAACATTTGGCCTTTACTACCCTTGGTCTAAAGTAGAAATCTTAAAATATCATTATCAAACTACTGATTTAGATGGATCTCGTTTTTCATTTACAGGAACAGGAAATGAAGTTTTTAAAGGTTTTATTAAAGTATATGTAATTATTATTGGGCTTTATGCTTTCTTAATTTACGGAACTCAAACGCAAAATGAAGTATATACCTTTATAGCATTAGGTGTATTTTATTTATTTTTTATATTAATCATTCCTTTTGCAATACATGGAGCAGCTCGTTACAGAGCTTCTAGAAGTTCATGGAAAGGAATTCATTTTAAATATATTGGAGATAGAATGGAGTTGTTTTGGAAATGTATAAGTGGTTTCTTATTAACACTTTTTACATTTGGAATTTATGGAGCTTGGTTTGCAGTAGATATTCGTAAATATATTTTAAGTCATTTAAAGTTTGGCAACTTATCTTTTGATTTTAAAGGCAAAGGAGGAAGTTTATTTTGGATAAATTTTAAAATGATTTTATTAATGTATCCAACCTTAGGAATTTACTCTTTTTGGTATCAAAAAAACTTATGGAATTTTTATGCTGAAAATACAGAAATTACACAAAATGGGAATAAAATAAACTTTGGTTTTAACATGAAAGCTGGTGATGTTTTTGAACTTGTAATTGTAAACTTCTTCTTAATCATTTTTACCTTTGGTATTGCAACTCCTTGGGTAATTGTTAGAACCTTTAAAATAATGTTCCGATTTATTTATATTGAAGAAGGTCTAGACACAGACAACATATCTCAAGTTTCTTATGACGATTATGACGATGCCACAGGAGATGATTTCCTTGACTTTTTCGATTTTGATTTTCTATAAAAATGGAATTTAACGTTACTTATTTTGATGGAAATTCTTCTAAATCTCATGAAGCAATCCTAAAACCAAATTCATCTGAATGGAAAATAATCTATAAAAATGAGCAAGATGTTTTAAATGAAATCTCATGGAAAATAAAGAGCATTAAAAAATCTGGTGTACATACAAAAGGGCTCGTTTCATTTTCTTATGGAAATAAATTTCCTTTTCAAAAGATTGAAAGTACTGACAATAATTTTATTGAGTTTGTTTCAAAATTAGATCATAAAAACATTACTAATAAACTAGATCATAAAATACATAAATCTGGTATAAAATCTATTTCAATCTTACTAATTGCCATAATTTCTTTTGCTATTGGTATGTATTTTTATGTAATTCCAAATGTAGCTGTAAGTTTTGCCAAAAACCTTAATAAACAACAAGTTATAAATTTTGGAGATTATGTTTTTAGAGTGCTTTCTACTGATTTAGAAATACAAGAAGAGAAATCAAATAAACTTCAAGAATTTGTGGATGCTTTGCAAACAAAAGGAGAATTTCCCATAAAAGCGTATGTTGCAAAAAGCGATGAACTAAATGCTTTTGCTTTGTCTGGAGGTAAATTTGTAATCTATTCTTCATTATTAGATAAAATTAAAACTCAAGATCAACTAGCAGCTTTAATTTGTCATGAAGTTTCTCATATAGAAAATAGACATGTGCTTAAAAACATTTCTAAAGATTTATCTGGAGCTATTTTTATTTCGGTTTTATTTGGTGATATAAATGGAGTTACAAGTATTATTGGAGAAAATGCGCATCTATTTTCTCAACTTTCATTTACTAGAAAATTAGAAAAAGAAGCAGATCTTTTTGGACTAGAAATGATGAGAGAAAATAATTTAGATTTAGATGGAATGCCTGAGTTATTTCAAATTTTAAAAGATGAAACTTCTATTGATCTTCCTTCGTATTTAAGTAATCATCCAATGTTAAAAGATAGAATTGCATACACTCAAGAAATTGCTGATGCCCAAGATGAATTTGAAGAAAATAGTATTTTAAAAGAGAAATGGGTAATTTTAAAGAATTCTCTTAATTTTGAAGATGAAGAAGTTGATGAAAATCAAAAACACAAAACAAATGAGTAAACACATTGTAATTACAGGAACAAGTAGAGGAATTGGATTTGAACTTGCTAAGAAATTTGCAGAAAACGGTCATAAAGTTTTAGCTTTATCTAGAAATACAAAACCTTTAAATGTTATTAATCATAAAAATATTACTGTAATTTCTGTTGATTTATCTAACGCTTCTGATTTAGAAAAAGTTACAACTTTCATAAAAAACAAATGGAAACAGGTAGATATTTTAATTAATAATGCTGGTAAATTAATAAATAAACCTTTTACAGATTTATCTACTAATGATTTTTTAGAAGTATATAAAGTAAACGTTTTTGCAGTTGCAGAATTAACAAAATTAATGATTCCTTTTATGAAAAAAGGAGGTCATGTTGTAACTGTTAGTTCTATGGGAGGCATACAAGGAAGTATGAAATTTCCTGGTTTAGCTGCATATAGCTCTGCAAAAGGCGCTGTAATAACATTATCAGAATTATTGGCAGAAGAATATAAAGAACAACAAATAGCTTTTAATGTTTTGGCTCTTGGAGCTGTGCAAACAGAAATGTTAGAAGAAGCTTTCCCTGGTTATGTTGCACCAACTTCTGCAGAAGAAATGGCAAATTATATTTTTGATTTTTCACTGACTGGAAATAAATATTACAACGGAAAAGTATTGCAAGTTTCATCTACAACTCCATAATTATTCTTGAAAAACGAATATCAAAAATACGTTCCAGAAAAAGCAATTCCGTTTGTTCAATTTTTAATTGATGAGCATAATTTTACTTTAAAAATTGTAAATCAAAGACAAACAAAACATGGAGATTTTAGAAGTTTACCAAATGGAAGATTTCAAATTACAGTAAATAACAATCTTAATAAATATCAATTTTTACTCACATTAGTCCATGAAATTGCTCATCATGTAACACATCAAAAATTTGGACGTGTACAACCTCATGGAAAAGAATGGAAAACTGTTTTTCAGCATTTAATGCTTCCTTTTTTACGTCCAGAGATTTATCCTTTAGATATACTTCCTTTTTTAGCAAATTATTTAAAAAATCCAAAGGCAAGTACCGATGCTGATGTCAACTTATCATTAGTATTAAAAGGAAACACAGCAGAAACAGGAAAACACTTTATATTTGAAATACCTTTTGGAAGTTTATTCATCTTTAAAGAAACAATTTACAAGAGAGGAAATAAGCGTAGAACTAGATTTGAATGTTTAAATATGGTGAATAAAAAAGTGTACTTATTCAATCAAAATGTAGAAATAAAAAGATATGAAATCTAATTCATAAAAAAGGCTTCCAAATTTGGAAGCCTTTTTATTATTGTTCTCTTTTAATAAAGAGTGTATCTAAGTTCATCTCTTTTTGAAGCCAACCTCGTAACTCTCTTTCCTTTGGACTAATAATACTATCTGGCAAACTAGGATTCCATTTAATAGTAGCTAAAGGAATAGTATCAATCTCTATAAAATCTTTTGAAGTTAAAACTTTAGCAAAACCAATTTCTCTAATATCATTATATCTAATTTTTGCATCTTTAGCAATAGTGCTAAAAGCGATAACTTTTTTATTTTTATTTAAAGCATCTTGTTCAATTCTAGAGTTTAAACTAGAAATTGTTCCTTGTAAATCTTCTATCTGTTTTTGAAGTCCTGCAATTATATTTTTACTTTCTTGAAGCTCTTGTCTTTTTTCTGTGTAGGCAGTAGTAATCAATTCAAAACTCTTTGTATCACTTCCTTTAATATCAATTTTAACCTCTCTCAAACGCTCATATCTTGGGTCATTTACCAAGCTGCTTTCTAACATATTTTTCTCTGCTAATGTTACTTCATTAAAGAAGTTTAGCTTTAATATTTTTGTATCAGGGTCATAATCCTTATCGATTAATTGGAAGTTATCTATCGTATTGATTTCGTTAGTTACATATGCTTTTAATTGGGCATTTACTCTACTTTCATCCAAAGCATTTATAAATGTATATACTGCTGGAATCATAACAGCAATACCAACAACAGTTGCTATGGTAGCATATCTTTTTCTTTTAGCAGCATTTGCATATTTATGCATTGGAAAACTTAATAGTTTTAATACCAAAAATGTTGCTAATGCAATAAAAATAGTGTTAATTGTAAACAGGTACATTGCTCCAATAGCATATGTAAAACCTACCGATTCTCCAGAAAAACCTTTGGCTAAACCATAACCAGCTGTACACAAAGGTGGCATTAATGCTGTAGCAATTGCAACACCAAAAATTACGGAAGCAACAGTTCCTTTTTTAGTTCTAGCAACCATTAACGCTAAACCACCAAAGAAAGCAATTAATACATCTCTAATATCTGGTTTTGTTCTTCCTAATAGCTCTGAAGTATCTTCACTAAGTGGAAAAAAGTAAAAGAATACAAATGAAGCTAATAAACTTAGCACAATCATTGTAGCAAGACTAATTGTAGATCTTTTTAATACATCGATGTCATTAATAGCAAAAGCACTACCAATTCCTAAAATAGGTCCCATTAAAGGCGATATTAACATGGCTCCAATTACAACAGCCGTAGAATTTGCATTTAAACCTATAGACGCCACAAAAACTGCAAAAATAAGAATCCATGCAGTTGCACCTTTAAAAGGAATATCTGCTTTAATAGCTTCTATAGTAGCCTCATGATCTGTATCATGTCTAAAATCTAAAAGCTCTTTTAAATATTTCTTAATACTTACGAATAATCCTTTTGCATCATTTTGAATATTTTGTTTAGAATTCTCAACAGCACTATTTTTATTAATATTTTCCTCCATAATAATAATTTTGAACCGTGGAAAGATACAAAAAAGTAGTTTGTTTTTATGAAAAGAAATTAGGTTGAATAATCTTTAAAAAAGAATTAATAGCGAACTACATAAAAACAAAAAAACTCTGTAAATAAATACAGAGTTTTCTTCAAATGTGACCGGGCTGGGGCTCGAACCCAGGACCCTCTCCTTAAAAGGGAGATGCTCT
>CBDUHF010000027.1:0-40452 GCA_965367085.1 uncultured Polaribacter sp. | reverse complement strand
CTCGGGGTGTAGCGTAGCCCGGTCATCGCGCCTCGTTTGGGACGAGGAGGTCGCAGGTTCGAATCCTGCCACCCCGACACTGTTTTCGTAGAAACATAAAAACTACGGGCTCTTAGCTCAGCTGGATAGAGCACCTCCCTTCTAAGGAGGCGGTCGAAGGTTCGAATCCTTCAGGGCTCACTTAAACCACACTATTTTTAGTGTGGTTTTTTGTTTTTTATAGGTTTTGTAAAAGGATGCTGTTTTATTATTCTTTTCAATATTATTTACAGGATTCTATTTATTAATCAATTAACTTTTTTAGGCAACATTGATGTACACTACTTTTTTGTAATGAACAAAAAAAAACGCATACTTTACGTATGCGTTTTTTTGGTTTTAAGATAATTGTTATTAATTATTCAATTACAATTTTCTTATTAATTTTTCCTTTATTGGCGTTTATTCTAACGACATAAATACCAGCAGGAAGTTGTTCTTTAATTTTTAATTGATAAGAAGTTTTTTGTTCTTTAATATTCCAGCGGCTTACTTTTTTACCAAGAATATTAAATAATTCTACATTATTGATACTTACTTCATCATTTTTAGAAATCATTAATTGATGATTTTCATTATCTGCATACATATTTACATATTCAGAAAGTACATTTTCATCTTCTACACTTAGTGCATTACTTTCTATAAATGTTAAAACAAATCTATCTGTATAAGTACCTTGTTCTAAAGTAAATGAAGCTTCGTTTTTTATAATAGGGTATGAGGTATTGGTAAGTTTATCTGTAATAAATACCTCTCCGTTTACGTTTTTCATTTCATCAATAGTAAGACTTATGTTTCCAGCATATCCAATTGTAATTTCAACAGGTACTTCTAAGTCATTAGAAATAGCAGGTACACCGGCAATCACATATTTTATATCATCTGAAGGGAATTTCCAATAGATATCTGTACTACCTATATCATATATTTCTGCATCATAACCAATGTCATAATTAAAAGAAGTATACTCACTAAAAGAAACTGCAATTTGTCTATGATATTTTTTACCATCTTCAAGACTATTAAAATTCATACCTAGTTTAATAACCGGTAAATTTTTAATATTGTTAGGATCTGATTTTTTGGTAGACTTTAAAAAGACAGATTCAGTACCTTCTTTTATGTATTCTCTTTGACTGTTGTTAAATTGAATAGTACCACCATCTACATTATCACCCTGTACAAAGAATCCTTGTCCAATAGCAATATAGTCTTTAGGTTCTGTATAGATTATGGTTTCATCACCTACATTAGGGGCACAAGTAATTTTACCATCATCTTTTAAGTTTAAGTAGTCTATATGTATATCATCATCTCCCATTATAGATTCAAACGTAATATCACTACCAATTACCACACACATTACTATATTTTCAATTCCAAATTGACCAGCAGCAGTTGCAGGCAATTCAATTTCTTTTTTGATGATAGAATTTTCTTTAATTCTAAGAGTTTTAGCAACATCTGCTTTATATCTAATTCTTAATGTATCTACACCAGAAGCAATGCTTTTGAAGGTAACAAACTCACCTGACTGATTAAGTGTTACAACATCTGTATTAGAAATCGTTTGTGATATTCCATTATAAGTAGCTGTTTCAGCTTGCATATTTACATCAATCTCAGTACCTGCTGCATTTTTAGCAGTAACTCCTGTAGCTATGGTTCTAGAAGCATATCCACCAATATATCCTGCAAAATTATGTCCAACACTACTACCTTCACTACTAGCTGTTTCACTTGCATGTTCCCAGAAATAAAGTGTTCCATTAATAGAGTTTACATTGTCTTCAATAAATTCTTTTACGCTAATAGCAGAAGCATAAGGGTTCGCTACTAAATAAGATTCTTCTTTACCTACAACCGCTGTAATATTCCCGTCTTTAGGAGTTCCTAAATACGTGTAATTTTGAGCTCTTCCAGGACCTTTAAAGATGAACCCATCTGCATTTGGTATTTCTCCATCGCTAAACTTTTGATCCCAACTAGCTCTTGTACCTGCACTTGCAGCGTAGGTATAAATCCAATACTTAGCAAGAGAAATAGGATCTGTAGGACTGTTAGTAAAATTACCATCATAACCACCAATCCAATTAATGTCTTTTGCAATTCCAGTAGAAGTATTTGCATTAATTACTCCATCATGACTTGTTGGATTTGTACCATCTTTTAATATATCAGCAACAGTATAGTTTGCAGAAACATCACTACTTTTTACAGGAGAACCTATATAATTATATCTATACTTACTAGGTACAACTGAATTTTGATCTACTAACAATTTACCATTAGCACCAGAAGTTACCAAACTTGCCGAAGTATGTGTCTGAATAAGTTGTGCAGAACCATCTTTACTAGGATTCACCAAACGAATTTCACCGTTTAAGAAAATATTATTTGTAACTACTAAAAGGTTATCAGTTACTGATAGTTTTTTAGCATCATTTACAGTAAGTTTTCTTGCACTAAATCTTTCAGTTGAATGTTCATAGTCTTGGTCTATCACAACAAAACGAGATCTATCCGGATATCCATTGCTCCAATCACCAGCAGTTCTTGTGGTAATATCAACTCTATGTAATCCTAATCTTGTATTTGCTTCAGAATTTGCATTTTCTATTTCAGAAATAAGCGGATCATGAGGATGTCTTTCTGCACCACCAGATCCTAAAAGTAAATAAGGATCTAAAGCATCATCAATAAAGACAACCCATTCACTAGGAGTATAAGTTGTATTAGGAACTAGTGTTTCATCAATTCTAACGTAAGATGTGTTGTTATCAAAATTAGCGATAACATCATATCTGTTTTCCCATGAGTTTACATTGTTTTGAGTAGATAACGTAATAATATCATTAGCACCATCTATATCAGTAATTGCATTATTATTTACAACAGATGCAGCTATTGCATTAATTGTGTTACCTGTATTTCTAAATAAAATTGATTCTCCTGCTGCCAAAGGTGAAGTTAGTGTATAGTTAACATTTGGCGTTATACCCGTTTGATCTCCAGTTTTGTTTTTATACAATTGAATTTTAATAAGATTTGCAGCAATACTTTTGGTACTATGAATATTTGTTATTTCAATCCATTTTTCTGATCCTAAATGATAAATTTGAGTAATCATAGGTATTCCATCATCTGAAACATCTCTATAATCTAGGTCGCCAAAAGTAATAAAATCGTTATCAGCATCACCTAAACTAGCCTTATTTGGAGTATTAATTTCATCATTTACATCAGAACTATCGTTTACGTTTGCCCCTTCAAAAGCATCATCTAAACCATCACCATCAGTATCTATTCCAGAAATTGTGTCTGGTCTTGTTCCGTTTTCAGCAATATCATTTATTCCATCACCATCTGAATCAGCGTCTAAATAATCTGGAATTGTATCTGCTCCTGTAGTTGCAGTTGCATCTGTATTTTCAGGAATTAAGCCAATTAAACCACCAGTTTCATACACATCTTCTATACCATTGCTATTATTATCTGTAAAAGAAAGGCTAGGAGCAATGTAGGTTCTAGAAGGTTGCGCTTCAATATTATCAGGAATTCCATCATTATCTGCATCTATGTCTAAATAATCTGGAATACTATCTGAATCTGAATTAGTTGGAGTAATACCTGAACCGGCAGAAGTAGGGATACCATTTGAAGCTGTATTATTAGCATTGTTATCATCATCATCTGCCATACCATCTTGATTTACATCTACACCACCAGCTTCAATAACATCTGTAATACCATCATTATCAGAATCTAGGTCTAAGTAACTTGGAATACCATCTCCATCTTCATCACAGAAACTTTGCGTAATAAAAATATCATCAATTGCTAAATCATTTCCACCACCACCTATGGTATTATTAATAAATACTATTTCTATTGGATCATTTGAATTTGGAATAAATAAAGTTTCATTTGTAAATTGCTTCCAAGCAGCTACGTCTCCATCATTTTCAGGTTCAATATCTCCAGAATTAAATGCATAAATTTCACTTCCTCCTTGAATAAATTGTACCGTTATATTTGGCCTAATTCTACCTGATGCTGGAGCTAAGTCTAAATTCATAGCCCAAAACGACACATTAATTGGAGCACCAGAGATGATGTTTGATAAAGTTCTTCTGTAAAATTCTAATCCAGCGATGTCATCATTTGCATTAAAAATAGCCATTCTTCCACTAGTAGGAGCTATGCCTCCATTTGTGTGATCTCCAATAGATTGCCAAGTTGAGGGAGCCCATTCTGCAGTGTATTGAATATCATTAAAAATTGAATAGTATCCATCATTTAATCCACCAGGCCAAGCAGGAGCTGGTGTACCAATTTTAGCTTCAAAATAAGAGTAGTTAGTGTAAGGAGAAGTACTACTTGTTGTTCCGTTAGTTGTTGCTTGATTTCCAAAATCTTCAGAAAAAATAGTAGTAACTATTGCTCCATTAATACCACATTGACTATTTTCTATCGTATCTAAAATACCATCATTATCATCATCTAAATCATTAAAATCGGTGCTACCATCATTATCGTTATCTAAAAGAGATTGACAAGCGGCGTTGTTAGAAATATCTGTTACAGCAGCTAAAGTACCATTATAACCATTACTATTTAGAACAATACCATTACTAGAATAACCACTTCCATCTATTTCACCGTTATTATTTGCATCTGTAAAACCCGCTTCTAAAGTATCAAAACAACCATCATTATCTGAATCAAGACTTAAAAAATCGGGAGTTCCAGAAGTTGTTTCTATTGGTATTAAAGCTGTTCCTGAACAATCACTTGATGAACTACCGCCAACTTCAATTCCAAAAATTTGTACATTATCCCACCATGATGTAACTTTAAGATATTGTGTGTCTACATTAGTTGTAGCAACAAAAGCAGTAATTGCACTTCCACTTACTGTATACTGTAGTATTTGACCTCCAATTCCAATGTCATTACCTGCAGCATCTGTTTGGTGTATTTGACCACTCTGTTGACCACCACTTGCATGAGCCAAATAAGCTGTAACAGTAGAACCTGAAGGTATGTTAGTTCCCATATCTAAAACTAAACTTGATGTTCCAGTCCCAGAAGTAGCGGCATTTGTGTCTGTTAAACCAGTTGGGCCTATTGCATTATTAGGATTTGAAAATGAACCTGTAACCGTATTTGCCCCTACTGCATTAATGGTAGAAGAACCAACAGAAGTACAAGTACCATCATATATATCTGCTAAACCATCATTGTCTAAATCATTTAAGTTGTCTGCAATTCCATCGTTGTTAGAATCAGTTCCACCAGCTTCAAGTATGTCATAGATTCCATCATTATCTGAATCTAAGTCTAAATGGTTTGGAATTCCATCACCATCAAAATCATATATATCTGGTATACCATCTGAATTTGTGTCTGTATAGATAGTTGTTCCACCTGGACCACCATTTCCATCATCTGAATTATCTAAGTAATTTACAATTCCGTCATTATCTTCATCACCATCAGGATCATATCCTCCACTTTCTACTGTGTCTATAATACCATCATTGTCATCATCTAGATCATTATCATCTGCAATTGTATCTCCATCAGTATCTAAAATAGCTACTCCAGTTGGGCAATTAGCAATTTCTGAAGCTGTACATGTACTTAACTTTTCAAGTTTTATATCATCTACATAATAGTCGTTTCCAGAGTTTTGAGAAAAATCATTTCTTAAAGTAAGTTCAAAATCTGTACTACTACAACCACTAGGTACCTTAAAATCTACGGAATATTGTATCCAGTTATCAATAGAAGTTATTCGATTAGTTTGGTAGTCATTATCATTATTTAAAACAGATTGATCTGAAACATCTCTTAAATCTATTTCAATTTGTGCATCTTTATTTACAAGATATACCCAATAAGAAATCCTGTAACAATCTCCGGCAGTTAAATTTACAGATCTTACATAAAAATAATTTAAGGTACTACCTGCATTTATTGCCATAACTGCTCCATTGGTATCTCCTGTTGTACGATCATCTGTATCTGGACTATTTAATCCACTACTAACACCTTGAGGTATATTACCAGACCAAAACCAATATCCATTACTAGGATAAGCGTCTTTAATATGGTTTGGGTCTATAACAGCATAGTGATTATTTTCTATCTGCATTTCATTAGAAGACCCATTTGGGTCTGCAAAATTAAATGAATCAGCAGGCATATATACCGAGGTTTGCCTTGTGGTTGTTTGCCCAAAATCTTCTAAGAAAATTGTTTGAGCATTTAATTTTCCAATGGCAATAAATAAAAGAATAATTAATATCCTTTTAACTAAATTGAATGAACTTGTCGAGGGAGACATCATTTTTAAAGTTTAGGGTTCGTATGGGATTGACATAGGTTTTATGCCTATTAAGTTTGTTTTAACTTAATCTTTGAACCAAAAATATTACAGAATTAATAATGTTTAAAAATAAATAGATGAATTACCAATTGCTATGGACCAAAATAAGTATTGTCTTTGTTAGAGTGTAGTTTTATATACAACAGCATTCAATTTCAGTGTTTTAAGATGGAAGATGATAATGTTACCTTAAAGTTAATTTTAAAATTAAGTATTATATAGATGAAATATTCCTTATGACGTATTCCATTAAACCAAAAAAACGCATACTTTACGTATGCGTTTTTTTGGTTTTAAGATAATTGTTATTAATTATTCAATTACAATTTTCTTATTAATTTTTCCTTTATTGGCGTTTATTCTAACGACATAAATACCAGCAGGAAGTTGTTCTTTAATTTTTAATTGATAAGAAGTTTTTTGTTCTTTAATATTCCAGCGGCTTACTTTTTTACCAAGAATATTAAATAATTCTACATTATTGATACTTACTTCATCATTTTTAGAAATCATTAATTGATGATTTTCATTATCTGCATACATATTTACATATTCAGAAAGTACATTTTCATCTTCTACACTTAGTGCATTACTTTCTATAAATGTTAAAACAAATCTATCTGTATAAGTACCTTGTTCTAAAGTAAATGAAGCTTCGTTTTTTATAATAGGGTATGAGGTATTGGTAAGTTTATCTGTAATAAATACCTCTCCGTTTACGTTTTTCATTTCATCAATAGTAAGACTTATGTTTCCAGCATATCCAATTGTAATTTCAACAGGTACTTCTAAGTCATTAGAAATAGCAGGTACACCGGCAATCACATATTTTATATCATCTGAAGGGAATTTCCAATAGATATCTGTACTACCTATATCATATATTTCTGCATCATAACCAATGTCATAATTAAAAGAAGTATACTCACTAAAAGAAACTGCAATTTGTCTATGATATTTTTTACCATCTTCAAGACTATTAAAATTCATACCTAGTTTAATAACCGGTAAATTTTTAATATTGTTAGGATCTGATTTTTTGGTAGACTTTAAAAAGACAGATTCAGTACCTTCTTTTATGTATTCTCTTTGACTGTTGTTAAATTGAATAGTACCACCATCTACATTATCACCCTGTACAAAGAATCCTTGTCCAATAGCAATATAGTCTTTAGGTTCTGTATAGATTATGGTTTCATCACCTACATTAGGGGCACAAGTAATTTTACCATCATCTTTTAAGTTTAAGTAGTCTATATGTATATCATCATCTCCCATTATAGATTCAAACGTAATATCACTACCAATTACCACACACATTACTATATTTTCAATTCCAAATTGACCAGCAGCAGTTGCAGGCAATTCAATTTCTTTTTTGATGATAGAATTTTCTTTAATTCTAAGAGTTTTAGCAACATCTGCTTTATATCTAATTCTTAATGTATCTACACCAGAAGCAATGCTTTTGAAGGTAACAAACTCACCTGACTGATTAAGTGTTACAACATCTGTATTAGAAATCGTTTGTGATATTCCATTATAAGTAGCTGTTTCAGCTTGCATATTTACATCAATCTCAGTACCTGCTGCATTTTTAGCAGTAACTCCTGTAGCTATGGTTCTAGAAGCATATCCACCAATATATCCTGCAAAATTATGTCCAACACTACTACCTTCACTACTAGCTGTTTCACTTGCATGTTCCCAGAAATAAAGTGTTCCATTAATAGAGTTTACATTGTCTTCAATAAATTCTTTTACGCTAATAGCAGAAGCATAAGGGTTCGCTACTAAATAAGATTCTTCTTTACCTACAACCGCTGTAATATTCCCGTCTTTAGGAGTTCCTAAATACGTGTAATTTTGAGCTCTTCCAGGACCTTTAAAGATGAACCCATCTGCATTTGGTATTTCTCCATCGCTAAACTTTTGATCCCAACTAGCTCTTGTACCTGCACTTGCAGCGTAGGTATAAATCCAATACTTAGCAAGAGAAATAGGATCTGTAGGACTGTTAGTAAAATTACCATCATAACCACCAATCCAATTAATGTCTTTTGCAATTCCAGTAGAAGTATTTGCATTAATTACTCCATCATGACTTGTTGGATTTGTACCATCTTTTAATATATCAGCAACAGTATAGTTTGCAGAAACATCACTACTTTTTACAGGAGAACCTATATAATTATATCTATACTTACTAGGTACAACTGAATTTTGATCTACTAACAATTTACCATTAGCACCAGAAGTTACCAAACTTGCCGAAGTATGTGTCTGAATAAGTTGTGCAGAACCATCTTTACTAGGATTCACCAAACGAATATCACCATTTAAGAAAATATTATTTGTAACTACTAATAAATTATCTGTAACAGATAGTTTTTTATTAGTATTAACCCTTAACTTTCTTGCACTTAATCTTGCTGAAGTGTGGTTGTAATCATCATCAATCTCAACAAAACGAGATCTATCTGGATATCCATTTTCCCAATCTCCACTACCATCAGTAGTAGTAATATCTATTCTATGCAATCCTAATCTTGTATTTGCTTCAGGATTTGCATTTTCTATCTCAGATATAAGCGGGTCATGAGGATGTCTTTCTGCACCACCAGCTGCTAAAAATCTGTAAGGATCTAATCCAAGAGATTCTCTATCATCTAAAAATAATACCCATTCACTAGGAGTATAGGTTGCATTAGGTTCTAATGTTTCATCAATTCTTACATATGAAGTATTGTCTTTAAACCCTGATATTACATCATATCTGTTCTCCCAAGAAGTTGCATCATTTTGAGTAGATAACGTTATGATATCATTAGCACCACCTATGTCTGTAAGTAAAATGTCATTGATATTTATAGCAGTTATATCTAAATTAGTTATTGTACTTACTAAGCTGTTTCTAAATAACACTGATTTTCCTGGAGCTAAAGGTGTTGATACTGTATAAGTAACATCAGGTACTACACCAGTTTGGTCTCCTGTCTTATCTTTATATAATTGTATCTTAATTACATTTGCAGATATGCTATTAGAGGTATGAATATTTGTAATTTCTATCCATTTTTCTGTACCTAAATGATAAACTTGCGTTATCATAGGAACTCCATCATCTGTTGTATCTCTATAGTCTAAATCACCAGTAGAAGTTGCATCATTATCTGCATCTCCAAGACTAGCTTTATTAGGCGTATTAATTTCATCATTTACATCAAAACCATCATTGTTATCTGCACCTTCAAAAATATCATATAATCCATCTCCATCAGTATCAATACCAGAAAGTGTGTCTGGTCTCGTTCCGTTTTCTTCAATATCTAATATACCATCATTATCTGAATCTGTGTCTATATAATCTGGATTGTCTGTTCCATCTGTATTTTCAGGATTGATACCTACAAAACCACCTGTTTCATAATTATCATCTAAACCATTATTATTAGCATCAATCATCGTAGAACTAGTTCCACTAGGAGCAATATATCCAATTGTAGGTTGTCCTTCAACATTATCTGGAATACCATCATTATCTGCATCGATATCTAAATAATCTGGTAAAGAATCTCCATCTGAAGATGTAGGAGTATTACCAACACCTGCAGAAGTAGGGATACCATTAGTAACCGTATTATTTACATTATCATCATTATCATCAGCTCTTCCATCTCTATTTGCATCTGTACCACCTGCTTCAATAACATCTGGAATACCATCGTTATCAGAATCAAGGTCTAAATGATTTGGTACTCCATCTCCATCTGTATCATAAACATCTGCAATACCATCAGAATTACTGTCTGTATAATCTGTTGAACTACTATCACCATTATTTCCAGCATCTGAAGTATCTTTATAGTTCGGGATTCCATCACCATCTTCATCACCATTAGGAGTATAAATTCCACTTTCTACTGAATCTAAAATACCATCATTATCATCATCTAAATCACAAGCGTCTGCAACAGAATCTGAGTCAGAGTCTACAAATTGAGAGCTATTAATATTACAAGAATCACATTCTGCAGATTGAACTGAAGTATTTACGGAGCTTACATCATCTTGTCCAGTATTACCACCAATAGTTCCAGGATTAATAGGAATTCCATTGGCATTAACTGGGTTGTCAATTCTGTTATTTGCATCTAAATCAGTAAATGTAAAACCTCCATTTCCTTCTAATGCATCTGGACATCCATCGTTATCTGAATCTAAGTCTAAACTATTTATGATTCCATCATTATCAAAGTCATTATCAGCAGGATTACACTGTAAAAGCCCAAAAACAATATTATCGACTCCTACATCATTACCAGCACCACCATTAGGTTGTTCATTTATAATTACGATGTTTATATCAGTAACTGTTGCTGTGAAATTTAAAACTACTCTTTTCCATATATCATCATTCAACACTCCGAGAGAAGCTGAAGAAATAGATTCTAGAACGGTACCAGCTGTATTTTGTACTTCTAGTCTGAAGATTGGTAAGTCAGCACAACCAACACAAAGTCCCGCTAAATCTAATCTATATCTATAATCTGCTCCTATTATTAAATTACTTAGAGATTGACGATAGAATTCAGGATCAGAATTAGTACTTCCAATATTAATGGATAAAAACCTACCATTACTAGAACCACCTGCTGGACCTGTAAATTGATCTATGTTAGCATCTAAGTCAGAATTTGCATCCGTTCTATTGTAATGTCCTAAATTTGGTGTTAAAGACGAAACAACAGCATAAGAACCATCTGGTATTGTTCCAGTTGCGTAACTATGGTTTTTAACATTAGTGTCAGTTACTCTCGTAGTTCCTGTACCAAAATCATTCTCATATAGCAATACAATTTCTTCTTTATCGGAAATAGAACAATTACCATTTTCAATAACATCCAAAATACCATCATTATCATCATCTAAATCTACATCATCTGAAACTCCATCACCGTCAGAATCTCCAGGAATATCTCTGTAGTCTACATCACCACCAGTATTTAAATCACCATCAGCGTCACCTAAATTACTAGCATTTGGTGGGTTGATACCATCATTAACAGTAGCTCCTTGAATACTAGAATCATTATTGTCATCGAAAATATCATATAAACCATCTCCATCTGAGTCACCTCCAGAAATAGCATTGTCTGTATCTCCATTTTCTACAATATCTAAAGTTCCATCATTATCTGAGTCTGCATCTACATAATCTGCACTAGCATCACCATCAGTGTTTTCAGGATCAATACCAACTAAAGCACCAGTTTCATAATTGTCATCTACACCATTATTATTTGCATCTAACATTGCAGCACCTGTTCCACTTGGAGCAACATATTCATTTGTAGATTGTGCTTCAATATTATCTGGAATACCATCGTTATCTGAGTCTATGTCTAAATAGTCAGGTAATGTATCTCCATCTGAAGAATCTGTATTTATTGGAGTAATACCTGCACCTGCAGAAGTAGGGATTCCATTTGTGGCAATATTGCTTGTATTGTTATCATCATCATCTGCTTTACCATCTTGGTTTGCATCTGTACCACCAGCTTCAATAACATCTGGAATTCCATCATTATCTGAGTCTAAATCCATATGATTTGGAGTTCCATCACCATCGTTGTCATACACATCAGGGATTCCATCTGAATTTGAATCTGTATAATCTGTACCCGTATTTCCATCACCTGTATTGGCATCTGAAGTGTCTTTGTAATTAGGAATACCATCACCATCTTCATCTCCATCAGGATCATTTCCATTACTTTCTGCAAGGTCTAAGATTCCATCATTATCATCATCTAAATCAATATTATCTGCAACACCATCATTATCATTATCTGGATAATCTCTATAGTCTACATCTCCTGTTCCAGGGAAATCATCATCATTATCATTAAATGCTACTTCTAATGAAGCAGAATCTGTTACTTTATGTCCAACACCAATACCGTCATCTGGTATAATACCTAAACCATCATTAACAGTAGAACCTTGAATAGTAGCGTCATTATTATCATCAAAACTATCATCTAAACCATCATTATCTGCATCTGTTCCAGCAAGTACATCATCTGTATCTCCATTTTCTAGGATGTCTAAAATACCATCATTATCTGCATCTGTATCTAT
Organism: uncultured Polaribacter sp.; assembly: GCA_965367085.1. Taxonomy (GTDB): domain Bacteria; phylum Bacteroidota; class Bacteroidia; order Flavobacteriales; family Flavobacteriaceae; genus Polaribacter. The sequence goes on along the minus strand of CBDUHF010000027.1, from coordinate 27,872 downwards.
ATAATCTGGAGTATCTGAATTATCTGTATTTACAGGGTCTACACCAATTATAGTTCCATTTTCATAATTGTCATCTACACCATTTTCATTAACATCTGTAATTCCGTCTAAACCTGAACCAACACCACTTGGCGCTATATAATCAGCAGAAGTTTGACCTTCTATATTATCTGGAATACCATCATTATCTGCATCTATATCTAAATAATCTGGTAAAGAGTCTCCATCTGCAGTACTAGTTGGAGTAGTACCTGTACCTGCTGAAGTTGGGACACCATTTGTTGTAACTGTTGTACCTACCAGACCATCTGCTTTACCATCTTTATCAGTATCTGTACCACCAGCTTCTATAACATCTGGAATACCATCATTATCAGAATCTAAGTCTAAGTGATTTGGTACACCATCTCCATCGTTATCATATACATCAGGAGTTCCGTCTGAATTTGCATCTGTATAGTTGGTAATAGAACCATCACTAGTTCCACCTGTTGTGTATATTGTGTCTTTATAATTAGGAATTCCATCTCCATCAGCATCGCCATCTGGATCATTTCCATTACTTTCATCTAAGTCTAATATACCATCATTATCATCGTCTAAATCATCAGCATTTGCAATAGTATCTCCATCAGAATCATCACCAGGAATATCTCTATAATCTACATCTCCACCACTTAGGTTTACATCTCCATCTGTATCTGTAAAGTTATCAGTTTGAGTATCATCAAAACTTCCATTTATGTCTGTATAACCTAAATCTGTTCCGCCAGTTTCTACTAAATCATTTAACCCGTTATCTCCAAAAGTTCCTGTAGATGTTCCATTTCCATCATTTGGAAGTGTAACACCTGTTGATTCTACAACATCAAAAGTACCATCATTATCTGAGTCTAAATCTAAGAAATCTGGATTGTCTGTACTATCTGTATTCTGGGGTGTTAAACCTATAGAACCAGAACCATCAATATTTCCATCAGGTGTAGTATCATAGGCATCGTCTAAACCATCATTATCTGAATCTGTTCCAGTAGGAGCAACATAACCAGTAGTAGATTGTGCTTCTATATTATCTGGAATACCATCATTATCTGCATCTAAATCGAAATGATTAGGAATACCATCATTATCAAAATCAAATACATCTGGAATACCATCTGAATTTGAATCTGTATAATCTGTACCCGTATTTCCATCACCTGTATTGGCATCTGAAGTGTCTTTGTAATTAGGAATACCATCACCATCTTCATCACCATCAGGATCAAAACCATTTCCTTCTTCAATATCTAAAATACCATCATTATCATCATCAATATCCAAAGAATCTATAATTCCATCATTATCATTATCTGGAAAATCTCTATAATCTAAATCTCCATTTCCAGGGTTAAAATCACTATCATTGTCTCCATAAGCGGTTTCTAGGGTAGCAATATCGGTAACTTTATTACCAGTTCCTAAACCATCATTTACAGTTGAACCAGCAATACCTGAATCGTTATTATCATCAAAATTATCATCTAAACCGTCATTATCTATATCTGTACCAGCAAGAACGTTATCAGTATCTCCATTTTCTTCAATATCTGGAATACCATCATTGTCTGCATCAGTATCTATATAATCTGGTGTATCTGTATTGTCTGTATTTACCGGATTAACTCCAATTACAGCACCATTTTCATAATTATCATCAACACCATTTTCATTAACGTCCGTAATTCCGTTTACTCCAGAGCCAACTCCACTTGGTGCAGTATAGTCTGTAGAAGTTTGTGCTTCTATATTATCTGGGATACCATCATTATCTGCATCTATGTCTAAATAATCTGGTAATGTATCTCCATCTAAAGTACTTGTTGGTGTAGTACCAGTAGCTGCAGAACTAGGGATACCACTTGTAGTAGCAGTTGAACCTATAGTTCCATCTGCAATACCATCTAAATTTGCATCTGTACCACCAGCTTCTATAACATCTGTAATTCCATCATTATCTGAGTCTAAATCTAAATAATCAAAAACTCCATCGCCATCAGAATCTAAAGGTGTACAAAATGTAAAATTACCGATTGCAATATCTTGACTATCAGTTACAGAACCTGTACCGTTATTCTTGTAAACAATCTGTATTTTAATAATCCAAGCAGGAATAGTGTTTATTACAACATTAGAAGTACTACCAGATACAGTACCAATAAAAGAAGTACCGTTATATGTGTTAGTTGCTCCTGTAGTATAATCTCCAGGCTGTAAAGCATACGTTGTACCATCTTGCTTCGTTAAGATGATTTCTACATTATCTGTAGAAGTAGAATTTGTATCTCTATTTACATCATAAATTGTAAATGATAAATTATATATAGGAGAACTAAGGTCAAAAATATGTCTTGAATTTGCTCCAAAAGCGGCTCTCTGTCTAAAATTATACGAGCTATTTGTTGTAATACCATCGTTAATAAGATAATTACTATCACTACCTACGTTTGTAGTTCTAGTCATTTTAAATACAATGTTATTTGTTGTAATACTAGCATCGCCTGTATTAATAGGATCTTCACCTGTATTAAATGTAGTCCCTTCTATATATTCGGCATCCCAATTTAAGCTTGCATCACTAGTATTACAAGTACCAATTTCTACAGTATCAAGAATTCCGTCATTATCATCATCTAAGTCTGTTTCGTTTCCTATACCATCACCGTCAGAATCTAAAGAATATGTATCATCTCTATAATCTACATCACCACCACCAAGAACATCACCATCTGCATCTGGAAAATTATTTGTTTGAGAATTATCAAAACTTCCATTTACATCAGAGTAATTATCTCCATTGTCGTAATTATTATCTAATCCATTGGTTCCATAAACTCCGGATAAAGATAGTCCAGCCTCTGCGCTATCTAGTATTCCATCATTATCTGAGTCTGTATTTATATAATCTGCAGTATCTGTTCCGTCTGTATTAACAGGGGTTAAACCACCTGCATAGGCATCATCTACACCATCTCCATTTACATCTGTAAAAGTTGTACTCGGAGGAATATAACCTGCTGTGGTTTGAGCTTCTATATTATCTGGAATACCATCATTATCTGAGTCTAAATCTAAATAATTTGGGATTCCATCTCCATCTGTATCTATAGAACAAATACTACCAACAATACCAACAGCATCAACAAAAAAGTCTGTATTATTAGGACTCGCTTTTGTAATTCTTATATATCTAAAAGCAACATTAGAAGTTATAAGATCTGTTTCAAAAGTTGTACTTTGAGATGAACTTGGTGGATTAGGATGGGTTGTATATGAAGAATTATTTGCAGATTCACTTAAAACCATAATTGCAGTTCCAGTTTCTAAAGTAGTTCTTTTCCAAATAATATTATATTGTGTACCTGCTGGGTATTCTGTACCAAAATCTAATGTGAAAACATTTCCGTTAGTATTTACTTCAGCATAAACACCATCAGGACTGCCAATTACATTGTTAGGGTTTACAACACCAGATTCTGATAGTAAAGATGCCCCATAACCTGTACATGAATTAACTAAGCCTTCTTCAGTATCTAATATACCATCATTATCATCATCTAAGTCAATTGAATCTGGGACACCATCATTATCATTGTCTTGATATAAAGAATCTGAATCTCTATAATCTACATCACCACCAGATGAAACATCAGTATCAAGATCTGGAAAGTTATCTGTTTGTGTAGTGTCAAAATTTCCATTTACATCTGTGTAACCATCTCCATTATCATAATTTGCATCTAATCCGTTTGTTCCATAATTACCACTTAAAGAAAGATTTGCTTCTATTCTATCTATAACTCCGTCATTATCTGAATCTGAATCTAAAAAATCTGGATTATCAGTACCATCAGAATTTACAGGAGTAATATCTGTTCCTGGAGTTCCGCTAGAAACTGTTGAATCATAGTTATCATCCAATCCATCTCCGTCAGAATCTGTAAAACCAGCGCCAACAGATCCACTTGGAGCTATGTACCCAGTTGTAGACTGTGCTTCAATATTATCTGGGATTCCATCATTGTCTGAGTCTAAATCTAAGCTATTAGGAATTCCATCTCCATCTGCGTCTACACTGATACAGATTTTAATTTGATCAACAAAAATATTTTCGTTTCCATCAGTAATAACAGCTCCAGTACCTGCTAATATTCCTATTTGTAATTCACCACCATTATAGGTAACTTCTGTAGTAAAAGATTTCCAGTCGTTAGGATTCATAACGTCAGTACCTGCACTACTTATAGGATTCCATGCTCCAGGTAATAAAGTATTGTTTGGTGCAACAGAAATAGTACTAGGAGAACCACTTGGGTCTGGCAAAGAAGATCCATCAGCAGTACTTAAATACCAAACTTTTAAATTTGAATCTGCATAAGAACTTCTACCATCTCCATCATAATTATGCCCTGGGGCATAATCAAAAGAAAAAGTAATTTTATCTCCAATATAAACGCCAAGAGCACTCAATTCTGCAGAAGAGTATTTAATTAAAACCCCATCATTATCACTACTAAGGCCTGAATTAAATATAGCATTATCATTACGTGCATTTAATACTAAAAAGGCTCCCCCTTCTATAGGAGCAAACCATTGATTACCAGGAAAAACATCTCCTTCTACTACATAATCTGGTGAAGCAATAGGCGTAAGGTTTGGTGTAGAATTCGTTTCATAAAAATTACTTAAATAATGACCTTGAACAGTATCGTCTGCTTTTAAAGGTCCTTCAAAAGTTTCATCAATAACACAACCACCACCTTCTAAAGTATCTAAAATTCCATCATTATCATCATCTACGTCTATGTCGTTAGGTACTCCATCTCCATCAGTATCAAGAGCTCCTGCAACATTAACATCTCTCCAGTTTACATCACCACCAGAAGAAGCGTTGTTGCCATCATCTGGAAAATTATCTGTTTGTGTATTATCAAAACTACCATTTACATCCGTATAATTATCTTCATTGTCATAAATGTTATCTAAACCATTTGAACCAACGGTACCACTTAAAAATAAGTTAGCTTCTGTAGTGTCATTTACATTATCTTCATCTGAATCTAAGTCTAAATAATCTGGATTGTCTGATACTGACGCACTATCTGAATTGATAGGAGTAATTGCAGTACCAGGTGTTCCACCAGAAACTGTTGGGTCGTAATTATCATCTAAACCATCACCATCAAGATCTGTAAAACCAGCACCAACAGCTCCACTAGGAGCAATGTAACCAGCAGTTGTTTGTGCTTCTATATTATCTGGAATTCCATCATTATCTGAATCTAAATCTAAATGATTTGGAATACCATCATCATCAAAATCAAATTCATCTGGAATACCACCATTACCAGTTGTTGTTCCAAAATCTGGATCTAAGTAGTTAGGAAGTTTATCTCCATCTGCATCTCCTAAAGGATCTCCAGCACCATTGTATTCTACAGTATCTAAAATACCATCATTATCATCGTCAACATCGTCAACATCAGGTATACCATCTCCGTCAGAGTCTAATTCATCTAAAGCATTTAATTCAACTACAATTTGTAAACTTTCTAAACCAGGAAAAGGGGAATTACCAGGTGTAGCATCCGTACCTGGATAAAAAGTAAGTGCCATATTACCACTTCCATCTGGTTGTCCTATAAAAACAATTTTTTGCTCGCCCCATTCGTCTTGTGAAATAGTAGAAATTGTTTGAAGACCTAAATTATCAATTTCATAACTATATTTTTCAATATATTCTCCAGAATAATAGGTGTTTGCTGGATCGCTACCATTAGCGTTTGATTTTGCTGTAAGTGTATAAAAAGATAGTACATAAACTTTACCTGCAACAAGATCCCCCATAATTGTTCCCACAGATTCTTCAGAACCAGTAGGGTTGGTACCATCACCAATATCCCTTATAGAAATCCACGTTAAATCTCCTGTAGGAGGCAAAGGAAGTTGAGAAGCCCAAGATGCACCACCACCAACAGTACCTTGTCCACCAGCATTGTTTCTATTAGATATATCTGGAGTTCCTCCTGTATCTATCCAACCTGTAGGAGTACAGTCTCCACAATTAGTGGTACCTGTACCTGTACTTGGTATTGTTTGTGAAAAAGATTGGGTGCTTATGGATAAAAGAAATAAAAACAATAAAGTTGTAATTCCTTTCGTTTTCTTAGATAAGTGTAGAATTCCCCAAAATTCAGACACTTGAAAAATAATTTTTTTCATGTACTTGTATATTAAATAATTTGGGGGAATTGCAAAAATAGTTAAAAATTTATACATTATATGATTAGATTTTTAAAAAAATAAAAATTATATTTAGACGTATGTAAAATTTGATGTCAAAACATCATATTTTACATTAAAGTATTGGCTCTTTGTCGTTTTAATAATTTCAGGCATTATTATTTAGACACCATTTATGCTATATAGTCACATATTATTTTTATTAAAATTTAATTAAAAAAAGTTTTTTTACTTACTTTTATTTTTATGGACTTATTTTCTTCAGAAACAATAAAAAACATTCTACCTTTTGATGGAATTACTAATTATCATGGGCTCATTTTAAATAAAAAACAATGCGCTTTTTATTATCAGAAATTAATGGAAAGTATTCTCTGGAAAAACGATGAAGCTATCATTTTTGGAAAAAAGATTATAACAAAAAGAAAAGTTGCGTGGTATGGAGCATCTAAATATTCTTATTCATATTCTGGAGTAACTAAAACGGCAAATCTTTTTACTAAAGAACTATTAGAACTTAAACAAATAGTTGAAAGCGAAAGTGGAGAAACCTTTAACTCTTGTTTACTAAACTTATATCATTCTGGAGAAGAAGGAATGGCTTACCATTCTGATGGTGAAAAAATGTTAAAGAAAAACGGTGCAATAGCTTCATTATCTTTAGGAGCAGAACGTAAATTCTCATTTAAACATAAAATAAACAAACAAAGAATTGATGTAGTTTTAGAAAATGGTAGCCTGTTAGTAATGAAAAAAGGAACTCAAACCAATTGGTTGCATCGATTACCTCCAACCAAGAAAGTACAATCGCCAAGAATAAATTTAACGTTTAGAACCATAGAATTGTAATCTAATAAGTACTTTTGCAGCAAAATATTTTCTTTTGGATACGAATAAACAACAATCTACAAACCTTAATAAATACATTAGTTCTTCTGGAATGTGTTCTCGTAGAGAAGCAGAAAAATTTATTAATGAAGGCAGAGTTACTATTAACGGAAAACCAACTCAATTAGGAAATAGAGTAGGTAAAAAAGATGTGGTAAAATTAGATGGTCGTATTGTAAAACCAAAAGATGTAGTACTGTATATTGCTTTGAATAAGCCGGTTGGTATTGTATCTACTACAGATGATAGAGAACCAAACAACATTGTAAAGCATGTAAATTACCCTGAAAGACTTTTTCCAATAGGGCGTTTAGACAAACCATCTGAAGGTTTAATTTTTTTGACAAATGATGGAGATATTGTCAATAAAATCTTACGAGCAGGAAATAACCACGAAAAAGAATATTTTGTTTCTGTAAATAAATCGATAACAGAAGATTTTATTTTAAAAATGAGTAACGGAATTCCAATTTTAGGCACTGTAACTCAAAAATGTAAAGTAGAAAAAGTAAGCGATAAAATCTTTAAAATTGTTTTAACACAAGGCTTAAATCGTCAAATTCGTAGAATGTGCGAATATTTAGATTACGAAGTTACCAAGTTAAAACGTACTCGAATAATGAATGTTGAGTTAGGGTATTTACAAGTAGGAGATTGGCGAGAGTTAACAGAAGAAGAGATGAAAGAAATCAATAAAATGATTTCAGTGTCTTCTAAAACAGAAGAAGCATCTGTAATTAAAGAAAAAACAAAAAAGCAGACTCCTAAGAAAAAGAAAACAGCGCCAACAAAAAACGACTTTAATAAAAAAAGTGCTTCCTTTAGAAAGTCATCGCCAAAAAGTAAAAGAAATAGTGCTATCTTTTCCTCCAAAAAGAAACGTTGGTAATATTTTTTGGCGTTCCTTTCAGGTCAGGCTTTCACTACTAGATTTTTTGTAAAAAAAACAAAAAGGGCTTAAACATATAGCTTGTCTTAAGCGAAGTCGAAAGGTTCAATCCTAAACCCATATTTTTGCCTGTAAAATCATTGAAAAAACTTTTGGTTTTATATAACAGTCATTTTATTTTTCAATTCTTAAATAATAGTATCTTTGCCACCAATGAAACGAAAATTTATTTTTTAATTTTCATTTTAATAAATTTAAACGAGTGAAATTCGACTTAAAAATTACCGATCCAAAGAGCAAGGCAAGAGCAGGAGTTATAACAACTGATCATGGAGATATTGAAACGCCAATTTTTATGCCAGTGGGTACTGTTGGAACTGTAAAAGGTGTTCATCAAACAGAACTAAAAAACGAAATAAATCCGGATATTATTTTAGGAAATACATATCATTTATTTTTACGTCCAGGTTTAGAAATTCTAGAAAAAGCAGGTGGATTACACAAGTTTATGAATTGGGATAGAAATATCTTAACAGATTCTGGTGGTTACCAAGTATACTCTCTTTCTGGAAGAAGAAAAATTAACGAAGAAGGCGTAAAGTTTAAGAGTCATATAGATGGTTCTATGCATCATTTTACACCAGAAAATGTGATGGAGACTCAGCGTACAATTGGTGCCGATATTATTATGGCTTTTGATGAGTGTACACCTTATCCTTGTGAATACAATTATGCAAAACGTTCTATGCATATGACGCATAGATGGTTAGATAGATGTATCAATCACCTAGAAAAAGTACCTTATAAATATGGTTTTGAGCAAACCTTTATGCCAATTGTTCAAGGAAGTACTTATAAAGATTTACGTAGACAATCTGCAGAATACATAGCAAATGCTGGACAGCAAGCAAATGCAATTGGAGGTCTTTCAGTTGGTGAGCCAGCAGAAGAAATGTATGCAATGACAGAGGTTGTTACAGAAATTTTACCAGAAGACAAGCCACGTTATTTAATGGGAGTTGGGACGCCAATAAATATTTTAGAAAACATAGCTTTGGGTATAGATATGTTTGATTGTGTAATGCCAACTAGAAACGCAAGAAACGGAATGTTGTTTACAGCTCATGGTTCTATCAACATTAAAAATAAAAAGTGGGAAGATGATTTTTCTCCAATAGACGATATGGGAATTACTTGGGTAGATACCATGTATTCTAAAGCATATTTACGTCATTTATTTGCTGCTAAAGAAATGTTAGGAAAACAAATTGCATCTATACATAATCTAGGTTTTTATGTTTGGTTAACAAGAGAAGCAAGAAAACATATTTTAGCAGGAGATTTTAGAGAATGGAAAGATAAAATGGTAAAACAAATGGACAAGCGTCTATAAAAAAAGTAAACAGTTACATAAGTAAGCAATTACACGATTAAACATTTTAAGTGAAGATAATAGACAGATATATATTAAAACGTTATTTGGTAACCTTTGTGTTTACCTTATTAATTTTGATTCCTATTGCAATTGCCATAGATATATCTGAAAAAATTGATAACTTTTTAGAACACGCAGATTTAGGTTTTTACCAAATCGTGGAAGAATATTACAAGAACTTTATTATTTATTATACCAATACATTTATGCCATTGGCATTATTTATTGCTGTAATTTTATTTACGTCTAAACTTTCTAATAATACAGAAATCATTGCAATTACAAATGCAAAAGTTTCTTTTACAAGATTTTTATATCCGTATTTTATTGGCGCAACTTTAGTAACTCTTATTTCTTTAGGAATGAATCATTTTGTAGTGCCAAGTAGTAGTAAAATAAGAAAGAAATTCGAGAAAGATTATATAAAAAGTAAGCATCAAAAGAACAAAGCAAAATATGTAAACGATTTTAGTTTACAATTAACAGATAGTACATATATTTTTATAAGAAGTTTTAATACTTCAACAAATTCTGGGTACGATTTTACTTCAGAAGTGTATGATGGCTTGCAACTAAAATCTAAATTAGTATCAAATTCTATTAAATATAATGATAAAGATTCTACTTTTAGTTTAACTACATGGAGAAAGCGACTTATTTACAAAAATCGCGATAGTATTTTTTCTGGAAATAGAATTGACACTGTTTTTAATTTTACACCAAAAGATTTAATTTATAAATCGGCATTGGCACAAGAAATGCCATCAAATGAATTATTAAAATTCATAGAAATATCAAGAAAAAGAGGTGTTAAAAACTTGAATGCCTATTTGGTAGAATTTCATAAAAGAACAAGTTTGCCAGTGGCTTCTTATATTCTAACAATTATTGCCGTTGCTTTGGCATTTAGAAAAAGAAGAGGAGGTACTGGAGTAAATTTAGCTATCGGAATTGGAATTATGTTTATGTATGTTTTCTTAATGAAAATTGCAGAGGTTTTAGGAGCAGTAGCAGGTGTAAACGCTCTATTATATGTTTGGATTCCTAATATTTTCTTTGGCTGTTTAGCAATTTACTTATACTTAAATGCAAGAAAGTAGATTAAAAAACTACCTCTTATTACATCTCATTGTTTTTATTTGGGGTTTCACTGCTATTTTAGGAGCATTAATTACGATTGATGCAATTCCGTTAGTTTGGTATAGAATGATGTTGGCAGTTATTTTTATTGTCATTTATTTTATCATAAAAAATAAATCTTTTAAAGTTGATGCTAAAGGACTTACAAAGTTTTTAATTACCGGAATTATTATAGCACTACATTGGATTTTCTTTTTTAAAGCTATAAAGGTTTCTAATGTTTCTGTTGCTTTGGTAACTATGAGTACAGGTGCGTTCTTTACATCTTTAATAGAACCTCTTTTTTTTAGAAGGAAAATAAAACCAATAGAAATTATATTAGGTTTATTTGTAATTGTTGGATTGTCTATTATTTTCAATTTCGAAAGTCAGTATAAATTAGGGATAATTTATGCCCTTATTTCTTCATTTTTGAGTGCGTTATTTGCTGTTTTAAACGGACTTTTCATCAAAAAATACGATGCAAGTGTTATTTCTGTATATCAATTATTATTTGGAGCACTCTTTATAACCGTTTATTTACTTTTTAGCGGAGCCTTTACTGTGTCTTTTTTTCAGTTACATAGTTCAGATTGGTTCTACCTTATTTTATTAAGTAGTGTGTGTACTGCATATGCTTTTATTGCTTCGGTTAAAGTGATGAAATATTTATCTCCTTACACAGTAATGCTAACCATAAATTTAGAACCTATTTATGCAATTATATTGGCATTATTTATTTTTGGAGACAAAGAAAAAATGAATCCTACCTTTTATTTTGGTGCTGGTATTGTTTTGTTTGTGGTTTTATTAAACGGAATTCTAAAAAATAAAACAACCATTAAAAATAAAATTAAAGAAAAAACTGTTAGAAAAAAGTAACTTCTTTTTAAAAAAAACAATTAATTTTATAGTATGTTTGTTCTTGCAAACAACGAAAACCAAATTACTACAATATGGAATATTTAGATTTTGAAATGCCTATTAAAGAGCTTCTAGATCAATTAGATAAGTGCCAGATAATTGGTGAAGAGAGTGATGTAGATGTAAGTGCCACTTGTAAAAAAATTGAAAAAAAGCTAGATAAAGCTAGAAAAGACATTTATAAAAATCTTACGCCTTGGCAAAGAGTTCAACTTTCTAGGCACCCAAACAGACCTTATACTTTAGATTACATTAAAGCAATTTGTGGAGACACTTTTATGGAACTTCATGGAGACAGAAATGTAAAAGATGATAAAGCTATGATTGGTGGTTTAGGTAAAATTGGAGACCAATCTTATATGTTTATTGGACAACAAAAAGGATACAATACTAAAACGCGCCAGTTCCGAAATTTTGGAATGGCAAATCCCGAAGGATATAGAAAAGCGTTGCGTTTAATGAAAATGGCAGAGAAATTTGGTATTCCTGTGGTTACATTATTAGACACACCTGGAGCTTATCCTGGATTAGAAGCAGAAGAACGTGGACAAGGAGAAGCAATTGCTAGAAATATTCTTGAAATGACACGTTTAAAAACACCTATTATTACAGTTGTAATTGGTGAAGGTGCATCTGGAGGAGCTTTAGGAATTGGAGTAGGAGATAGAGTATATATGATGGAAAATACTTGGTATACCGTTATTTCTCCAGAATCTTGTTCTTCTATTTTATGGAGAAGTTGGGAGTTTAAAGAACAAGCAGCAGAAGCATTAAAATTAACAGGAACAGATATGAAAAGGCTAAAGTTAATTGACGGAATTATACAAGAACCAGTAGGAGGAGCACATACAAATAGAAAAGACGCTTTTACAGCTGTTCAAGACCAAATTGTTGCTGCTTTTGATGAATTAAAAGATTTATCTGAGAAAGATTTAGTAGCTCAGAGAATGGATAAATACGCTAATATGGGTGTTTATAAAGAGTAATAATCTTAGAAATTAAGACAAATAAAAAAGCGAAATCTTAAATTAGATTTCGCTTTTTTTATGCTGTTTGTTTACTTCTTAAATACCTAAATCTGTAAATAATGTTTTTAAACTTGGGTCAGAAGGCCTTGGTGCATTTGCATTTACAATATTACCTTTTGGATCTATTAAAATAAATCTAGGAATAGAAGTAATTTGATACGCTTGCTGAAACGAAATATCTTGTCCAGACCAAAGTTGTACACCTGTTAATTGTTTTGTTTTTACAAAATCTCTCCATTTTTTTTCTGCTGCTTCCCAAGAACCACCACTTCTTCTTGTTTCATCTGTAGAAATACTTACAAACTCAATATTTTTATTATGATATTCTTTTTCTAGTTTCTGTAAAGAAGGAATCTCTCTAATACAAGGTCCACACCATGTTGCCCAAACATCTATATACACATACTTTCCTTTAAAGGAATCTAAAGATTTTTTTCCACCTTTTGCATCAATATAGCCTTCAAATTTTGGAGACGCTTTTCCAACTCCCATTTTAAGGTTATTAGCATATGCATTTTCAAAATAACTAACCATTTGTTTATTTTGTTTTTTTGCATTAGATATAATAATAGTATCTAAACGTTTATATGAACCTAAAATACTATCAAAACTATTTTTTAAAGAAGCTAATTTTTGGTCAAAAGCTTCTTTATCTAAGGCTAAAATAGCAGCAGGATTTCCAATACTTTGACTTAATTCTATCTGAGACAAAATAAATTTACTGTTTTCAGCTCCTTCACCTTCATAGTTAAAACTAGTCATAAATTCATCAGCATTCCCTGTTAAATTAATGTCAAAACCATTTTTTAAATAAATAGGAGCTCTTTTAGTAGCACTTGTTTGAAAAGTAAACACATCTCCTTTAGCTACTTTTAAAGTATCTTTAAAAGATCCGTCTTCATTTAATTTTATTGTTTTTACAGCTCCTGTTCTTCCAGAAATTGTAATTAAAGAATCTTTATTGTTTTCTAATTTTCCAGAAAGAGTTACAAATTCTTTAGAATGTTCTTTATTACAAGAAGTTATTATTAATAATGCAATAAGAACGATACTTAGATTCTTCATTTTTTTATTTTTAAATTTAGGAGCAAATATAAAAAATATTACGGTAGAATAATAGTTAAAATACTTGTATAAACAGATGCGAATTTGCATTTTTGATAACCGAAAAAAATAATTATGAACTCACTTCATTATATAGATGCTTTTCCTTTAGATTTAACTAAAATTCAAGAAATTATTTCTTCGGATGTAAAGTTAGCATTGTCTGAAACAGCTATTCAGAAAATAGAAAAATGTAGAGCTTATTTAGATGAAAAAACGAAATCGATTTCGAAGCCTTTATATGGAATAAATACTGGTTTTGGAGCATTGTATAATGTTAAGATTGATGGTCATAACCTACAGAAATTACAAGAAAACTTAGTAATGAGTCATGCTTGTGGTACAGGAGATGAAGTGCCAAATGAAATTGTTAAAATGATGATTTTATTTAAAATTCAGGCATTAAGTTATGGGCATTCTGGTGTGCAATTAGCCACGGTAAATAGATTGATAGATTTTTATAATAATGATATTTTACCAGTAGTTTATACACAAGGTTCTTTAGGTGCTTCAGGAGATTTATCGCCTTTAGCTCATTTGTCTTTGCCGTTAATTGGTTTAGGAGAAGTAGTTTATAAAGGGAAAAAAATGGCCACAGAAAAATTGTTAGAAATCTTTTCTTGGAAAAAAATAAACCTCCAATCTAAAGAAGGTTTGGCATTGTTAAACGGAACACAGTTTATGTCTGCATATGGAATTTTTAACTTACTAAAAGCACATAAATTATCTTATTTAGCAGATTTAATTGGTACTATTTCTTTAGAAGGTTTTGATGGTAGAATAGAACCTTTTAACGAGTTAATTCATTTTGCAAGACCACATAATGGACAAATAAAAACGGCACAAAAAATAAAAGATTTCTTAGAAGAAAGCGTGTTGATTTCTCAAGAAAAACAACATGTACAAGATCCGTATTCATTTAGATGTATGCCTCAAGTACATGGAGCAACAAAAGACACCATTCGTTTTGTAACAAAGACGTTTTTAACAGAAATAAATTCTGTTACAGACAATCCTAATATTTTTGTGGAAGAAGATGAAATTATTTCTGGAGGAAATTTTCACGGACAACCTTTAGCATTAGGACTCGATTTTTTGGCCATTGCATTGTCTGAATTAGGAAACATTTCTGAAAGAAGAACCTATCAATTGGTTTCTGGACACAGACATTTGCCTCCTTTTTTAGTGGCAAATCCTGGGTTGAATTCTGGTTTTATGATTCCTCAGTACACAGCAGCAAGTATTGTAAGCCAGAATAAACAATATGCAACGCCTGCAAGTGTAGATTCTATAGAATCTAGTAATGGGCAAGAAGATCATGTTTCTATGGGGGCAAATGCCGCTACAAAATGTAAAAAAATAGTAGATAATATTCAAACCATTCTTGCAATAGAGTTGTTTACAGCTTCTCAAGCATTGAGTTTTGGAAACGGAAAAAGCTCTCCGTTTTTAGAAGCCATTGTAAAAATGTTTAGACAAGAAGTTTCTATTGTAAAAGAAGACAGAGTAATGCATCATGATATTGTAAATGCCTCTAAATTTATAGATAGTTTAGAAATAGATGCTGGTGAGTTGTTTTAGTTACTTACCAAGCATAGCCTAATGAGAAACCAAGACCAATAGAAAATTGTTCTTCACTTGTATCTGCCACTAAAAAACTAAGCCCTGTAAAAATATCTGCTGTAAAATTTTTACTTAAAAACCATTGATGCCCAATTTCTGCACCCACTGCAAAAACATTGTAACTGTCATCAAAATGATCTGTTTCACTTAACTTAAAAAAGCCTACACTTGGGCCTGCATGAAACCCTTTTAAAGATTGGTCTGCTGTAAAATAAAAACGTTTTTCTAAACCAATTCCTCCACCTTTTACGTCATCTTTATCGTAATACAAAGCAGAAATTGTAGTAGACTGGTTTCCTTTACCAGCCAATTCTATACCAATGTTTGCAATACCAAAAGCCAAACCTAAAGGGTTTGCTTTTATAATGTTGCTTTGTGCATTTGTTGTAAAAACAACAGCTATAAATACTAAAAATAGAATTATTTTTTTCATGGATTTTTTTAGGGGAATTATGAAATTTCGCTAACGGTTTCATATTAAGATTTGTGCGTTAGAAAAATCAGAGATTTTTGACGAAACAAATAGCTTGTTAAAATGTTTATTGTTTCAATTTTGTACTAATTTAAGTATAAAATTTAGACAGTGTTGTGCTTATTGTTTTATTGTTTAACTATCTATTATAATTATTCTTTAAATTTTAAACTTTCAAATATTTTTTTAGAATCATGGTAATATTTATGAAACAATCTTTCATTGGAAGAATAAGTAAAACAGAAATAATTTTCTTTATATTTAAAATAGATTCTTTCGAGTTTTATAGTTTTTGATTCCCAACTATAACTATAGTTATTGATGCAAGTTTCTCCAAATTTAGATTGAATTAAATTGATTTTTATAGAATGAATATTTAAAAATTTGGCCAAATATTTATTTCCTTTTTCAGCAATTTTTTTTAATGAAATATTATTATGTTCAGATGGCGGAATTTTCATAATATGAATTCTTACACCAAAATTTTTATCGGATTGGTTTAAAGGAGTGAAAGCGATTTCTCTGTGAATATCTAAATATGGATGCCACTGAATAGGTAATATCAAATTATATTCTAATAAATCAATTTTCTCTTCTAAAGAAGGATGTCGTACAGGATTTTTAGTGTTTGTAGTGCTGCAACTTATATGGAATATAAGTATCAACAATAGGGTAATTTTTTTCATAGCTACAAGTGATTTTTATATTTTTTAATTCAAATTTCAATCTTTTTTTTTCATTAAGCAGAACTTAAAACGATTACGAAGTTAGCTATTTTGAGTCAAAATATCAACAGTAAAAACACCTGTTTTTAAAGAATTTAAACTTCAAAAGAACGTTTAGTTATTTTTGTTATCGTAATATTTTTTTAAAGTGAAAAAGGCTTTTTTCCTGTTGCCATTTTCATCGATCAATCCTTTTCTGTTGTAATTATCTTGTATTTCTGGTAATACACGTCTCGGAGATTTAAAGTCTACCAATATCCAGGGAGAAAACCCTTTTAATTGTTTTATTTGGTCTATCATTTTTAAGGTTTCTTCGTACAAAAATTCTTGGTATTCTTCTGTCCATCTTGTATCTTTGTCTCTATGTAACCCAAACTTTGCACCAGCTCCAAATTCAGAAATTAAAACAGGTTTGTTGTAATCTATTTTCCAACTGATGGTTTTACATTTTTCTATGGCACCATCATACCAACCAATATATTGGTTAAAGCTAAGTACATCTACTACTTCTGCAAAAGAATCGTTAATGGTTCTTACCAAAGGGTTTCCTTTATAATCACTTTGTTCTAAAGCTGCACTTATTAATCTGGTTGGGTCTTTTTTTCTAGTAAAATTTGCCAATTTTGTTAGAAATACATTTCTAGCAGTACTTGTAGGTGTTTCATTTGCCATAGACCAAATAATTACACTTGCTCTGTTTTTATCTCTGTCTATAACTTCTTTTAGTTGGTTTTTTGCATTTAAAAAAGTCTGCTCGTTTTCCCAAGAAATGGTCCAATACACAGGGTTTTCTTCCCAAACCATAATGCCTATTTTATCTGCAAGACGCAACATGTGTTCGTTATGCGGGTAATGTGCTAACCGAACATAATTACAACCCAATTCTTTGGCCCATTTTAATAGTTTTTGTGCATCTTCTTTAGAGTGTCCTCTTCCGCCATTTATAGGGCTTTCTTCATGAATCGAAATTCCTTTTAAAAATACAGGTGTATCATTTAACAGAATTTCTGCACCTTTAGTGGTAATGCTTCTAAAACCAATTTGATCTGTAATTTTAGCATCTTTTGTTTGAATATATACTGTGTACAAATTCGGGTTTTCTAAAGACCAATATTGTATGTTTTTAGCATTGATGTTAAAACTCAGTTTACCATTTGTATCCGTTTTATATTTTTTGTTGATGTTTAAAACCGGAATCTGAATCTGAATTTCTTGGTTTTTTGTTTGGGTTCCGTTTAAAGTGATTTTGCCCAAAATACTTTTGTTGTTATTTGGGTCTAATTGAATAAAATAATCTGCTATAAACGTATTGCTAGTTTCTACCAATTTTACATCTCTTGTAATTCCGCCATAATTCCACCAATCTGTATTTAAAGTAGGTACAGCTTCTTTTTTTCTTTTGTTATCAACTTTTACCACTAAAAAATTGTCTTTTTCTTTGAGTAAATGCGTTATTTCAAAGTTAAAAGGAGTGAAGCCACCAATGTGTTTTCCTAGTTTTTTTCCGTTTAAATACACATCTGTTTCATAGTTTGAGGCTTCAAAATACACAAATACTCTATTTGTATTTTTAGATTTTTTGTACTGAAAAGATTTTTTTAGCCAAACAGTTCCTTCATAATAAAACAGTTTTTCTTTTTGAGAATTCCAATCTCCTGGAACTTTAAGACTGTCCATTTTATCAAAATTATACTCAAGTAATTCAGCTTTACTTTCTCTTTTTGCGTTTGTAAAAAAGGCGGATTTTCCTGGTTTTTTTTGATTTTCAAAAGGTTCATATCTATAATTGTAAAATCCATTTTCATATGGATCTACAATATATTTCCAATACCCATTTAAAGAAGTGGTTTCTCTATTGTACACATTTGTAATTAATTGTTCTTGTGCAAATATGGTGTTGAAGCTAGCAATTAAAAATAAAAATAAGAACGTTTTCAGTTTCATAGTAGTGCTTTGTTGGGGTAAAAATTCTATTATTTTATTTGTAGAATTTTAGTTTTTGTATGGAATACCGAAGTTAAGGATTTTACGCCAAAAAGAATCTGATTAAAAGTCAAAAAAAATCCTCAAACTAGTTTGTTCGAGGATTGATTTTTTAAAAGAGAGTTACGTTTGTTATTGCACTTCACTTACTTGAACAATAGGTTCAATATTTGTGAAATTAGGAAGATCTCCCATAATTTTATCGGCATTTGGCCCAAACGCTTTTCCAAAATCTTCTACAGAGTCAAAATACATATTTCCCATTCCTGCAAAAGGAGCAGGAGAACCTGGAATTGCACCACCCAAACCTTTTTCCACAGTGGCACCTTTAAGTGCACTTCCTAAAAGTTTACCAACCATTGGTAGGTGCGTGTTGCAATAATAATCCATATCAAAAGTTTTGTTTTCTCCATTAGGATACAAGACACTAACTTTAGTCATTCCTTTTTTCATTGTTTATATATTTAGAACTCATACTCATTAGGCTTTTCTGATAACTCCCCGTTTATTTTGGTTTCTGGTCTCCAAAAACAACACCGATTTTATATGTAATCTATTGTAAAATAATAAATTATAAAAAAATCGATATTCTTTGTGAGTGAAGTTAGTGGTTTTTAATTTGGCATTTATGGGTAGCAATACGATGTTTAAATGCCTAAAAAAAAATCCCAAACTATTTAGTTTGGGATTTGTATATTAAGATTATGTTTCTGATTCAGTTCTTGTTTCAGGTTTTTTAACACCTTTTTTAATTTTGATGGTGAGCTTGTTAGCTTTCTCATCTAAATCCATGGTAATGGTATCACCTTCATTTAGTTTAGAGTTTACAATTTCTTCAGCTAAAGCATCTTCTATATATTTCTGTATAGCTCTTTTAAGAGGTCTTGCTCCGTACTTTTTATCAAAACCTTTGTCTGCTATATAATCTTTTGCTTTTTCGCTTAAGTCTAATGTATAACCTAAATCTGCTATTCTGTGTAACAATTTATCTAGCTCAATGTCTATAATAGAATGAATATCTTTTCTTTCTAAAGCATTAAATACAATAACATCATCTATTCTGTTTAAAAATTCTGGCGCAAAAGATTTCTTTAAAGCACCTTCTATAACCGCTTTTGCATTTGCATCTGCTTGTTCGCTTTTAGCTGCAGTACCAAAACCAACACCGCCACCAAAATCTTTTAATTGACGAGCACCAATATTAGAAGTCATAATAATTATAGTGTTTCTAAAATCTATTTTTCTACCTAAACTGTCTGTAATATGACCGTCATCTAAAATTTGTAACAACATATTAAACACATCTGGATGCGCTTTTTCTATTTCATCTAATAAAACAACAGAATAAGGTTTTCTTCTTACTTTTTCTGTTAATTGTCCACCTTCTTCATAACCAACATAACCTGGAGGCGCTCCAATTAAACGAGAAATAGCAAATTTTTCCATGTATTCACTCATGTCAATTCTAATTAAAGAATCGTCAGAATCGAATAACTCACGAGCTAAAACTTTAGCCAATTGTGTTTTACCAACACCAGTTTGTCCTAAGAAAATAAAAGAACCAATTGGTTTGTTTGGGTCTTTTAATCCAACTCTATTACGTTGTATTGCTTTAACCACTTTGGTTACAGCAATGTCTTGTCCAATTACTTTACCTTTAATTAAATCTGGTAATTCGTGTAGTTTATGTGTTTCTGCTTCTGCAACTCTATTTACAGGAATTCCTGTCATCATAGAAACTACTTCTGCAACGTTGTCTTCTGTAACAATTTCTTTATTTAATTTAGAATCTTCTTCCCATTGTTTTTGGGCAGAATCTAATGCAGCTTCCATGTTTTTTTCATCGTCACGTAATTTGGCAGCTTCTTCATATTTCTGACCATTTACTGCTTTAGTTTTGCGATCTCTGATGATTACCAATTGTGCTTCTAATTCCAAAACCTGTTTAGGAACCACAATATTTGTAATATGAATTCTAGAACCTGCTTCATCTAAAGCATCAATTGCTTTGTCTGGTAAAAAACGATCTGTCATATAACGATTCGTTAATTTTACACAAGCTTCTATAGCATCATCTGTATAGGCCACATTATGATGTTCTTCGTATTTACCTTTAATATTATTAAGTATTTCAATGGTTTCAACAACCGTTGTTGGCTCTACAATTACTTTTTGAAAACGACGCTCTAATGCACCATCTTTTTCAATATTTGTTCTAAATTCATCTAACGTAGTTGCACCAATACATTGTATTTCTCCTCTTGCTAAAGCTGGCTTTAACATGTTAGAGGCATCTAAAGAACCTGTTGCACCTCCAGCACCAACAATGGTATGAATTTCATCTATAAATAAAATGATGTCGTCATTTTTTTCAAGTTCATTCATTAACGCTTTCATGCGTTCTTCAAACTGACCTCTGTATTTTGTACCAGCAACTAAACTAGCTAAGTCTAGAGAAACCAGTCTTTTATCAAATAATATTCTAGATACTTTACGTTCTACAATTCTAAGCGCTAATCCTTCTGCAATGGCAGATTTACCAACACCAGGTTCTCCAATTAACATCGGATTATTTTTCTTTCTTCTACTTAAAATTTGAGAAACACGCTCAATTTCTTTTTGTCTACCAACAACAGGATCTAGTTTACCTAATTCTGCCAAAGCCGTTAAATCTCTACCAAAATTGTCTAAAACCGGAGTTTTAGATTTCTTTACAGCTTTTCCTTTTTGAGGTTGATCAAAAGGATTTGGCTTTTCTGATGCAAATTCGTCATCAGATGGTGTTTCTGCAATTGGGTTAGAAGGTAAATCTATATCATCATCTACATGCAATTGTTTGTATAAAGCTTTTGCTTCATCATAGTTTACATGGTATTTATGAATTAGTTTTGTTGTTGGGTCATTCTCATTTCTAAGAATGCATAACAATAAATGCGCAGTATCTATAGATTCGCTTTGATATAATTTAGCTTCTAAAAAAGTTGTTTTTAATGCTTTTTCAGCTTGCCTAGTTAGTCGTAAACTAGGTTTGTCTGCACTTTCCATAAAAGTAGGATCTGCAGGATTTAATTGTTCTAGTTTTTTGCGCAATAAATTTAAATCAACATCAAATGCCGTTAAGATTTCAATTGCTTTTCCATCTCCTTTTCTAATTAAACCTAATAGAAGATGCTCTGTTCCAATAAAATCATGCCCTAAACGAAGCGCTTCTTCTTTACTGAAAGCAATAACATCTCTAACCTTTGGTGAAAAATTATCGTCCATAATTAAGTGTATATAGTGGTAAATTTAACTCTTTTTTTGTTAGATAAAAACAAAAAATATGCCAATACTTAAAAACTGACAAAATACGTAGAAAAAAGCTGTTAAAAAGTCTTGAAAATCAGGTAGATAAAACAATGTTTAAAATTATTAAAAAATGTTGATAACTCTAATCAATTCAGTTATTTAAAACCTTTGTAAATAGTACAATAAATAGTATCTTGCCTTGTTTAAAAAAAGTGACTAAATACTAATAGAAAATATATATGACAGACGGAGAAAAGTTAATTCCGATTAACATTGAAGATCAGATGAAAGCTGCGTACATTGATTACTCAATGTCAGTAATTGTTTCGAGAGCATTACCAGATGTAAGAGATGGGCTAAAACCAGTACATAGAAGGGTTTTATTTGGAATGCATGAGTTAGGAATTAAAGCGACTGGATCGTATAAAAAATCAGCAAGAATTGTTGGGGAAGTTTTAGGTAAGTATCACCCTCATGGAGATACTTCTGTATACGATTCTATGGTTCGTATGGCTCAAAACTGGAGCGTACGATATATGATGGTTGATGGCCAAGGAAATTTTGGTTCTGTAGATGGAGATTCGCCAGCAGCAATGCGTTATACTGAGGTTAGAATGCAGAAAATATCAGAAGATATGTTAGCTGATATTGAAAAAGATACTGTAGATCACCGATTGAATTTTGATGATACTTTACAAGAACCAACAGTTTTACCTACGCGTATTCCTAATTTATTAGTAAACGGAGCTTCTGGTATTGCTGTAGGTATGGCAACAAATATGGCCCCTCATAACTTAACAGAGGTTATAAATGGTACGCTTGCTTATATTGATAATAGAGATATTGAAATTGATGAGTTAATGCAACACATTACTGCGCCAGATTTTCCTACAGGAGGAATAATTTATGGCTATGATGGTGTTAAAGATGCTTTTCATACAGGTCGTGGACGTATTGTAATGCGTGCTAAAGCTGTTATTGAAGAAGTTAAGGGACGTGAGTGTATAATTGTTACTGAGATTCCTTACCAAGTGAATAAGGCAGAAATGATAAAAAAAACTGCTGAACTTGTAAATGATAAAAAAATAGAGGGTATTGCTAATATTAGAGATGAATCTGATAGAAACGGAATGCGTATCGTTTATATTTTAAAGCGTGATGCAATTCCAAATATCGTTTTAAATAAATTATTTAAGTATACACAATTACAAACTTCATTTAGTGTAAATAATATTGCACTAGTTAATGGACGTCCAGAACAATTAAACTTAAAGCAATTAATTCATTATTTTGTAGAGCATAGACATGAGGTTGTTGTTCGAAGAACAGAATTCGAATTAAAGAAAGCAGAAGCTAGAGCTCATATTTTAGAGGGATTAATTATTGCTTCAGATAATATAGATGAAGTTATTAAAATAATTAGAGCTTCTAACAATGCAGATGAAGCAAGAGAAAGTTTAATAGAACGTTTTGAGTTAACAGAAATTCAGGCAAAAGCAATTGTAGAAATGCGCTTGCGTCAGTTAACAGGTTTAGAGCAAGATAAGTTACGTGCAGAGTTTGATGCAATTATGATTACAATTGCAGATTTAAAAGATATTTTATCTAATGAATCTAGACGTTATGAAATTATAAAAGACGAGTTATCACTTATTAAAGATAAATATGGTGATGATCGTAGATCTGTTATAGAATATGCAGGTGGAGATATGAGTATCGAAGATATGATACCTAACACGAAAGTTGTGGTTACAATTTCTAATGCAGGATATTTAAAACGTACAAACTTAGAAGAATATAAAGTACAGAATAGAGGTGGTAGAGGTCAAAAAGGTGCAACAACTAGAAATGAAGATTTCTTAGAGCATTTATTTGTTGGTACAAATCACCAATACATGATGTTCTTTACTCAAAAAGGTAAAGTATTCTGGATGCGAGTTTATGAAATTCCAGAAGGTGGTAAAAACACCAAAGGAAGAGCAATGCAAAACCTTATCAATATAGAACAAGATGATAAAGTAAAAGCATTCTTAGTTACACAAGATTTAAAAGACGAAGAGTATATCAATAGTCATTATGTAATAATGGCAACTAAAAAAGGTCAAGTTAAAAAGACTTCTTTAGAGCAATATTCTCGTCCAAGAACAAATGGTATCAATGCAATTACAATTAAAGAAGGAGATGAGTTACTAGAAGCTAAGTTAACAACTGGAGACAGTCAAGTAATGTTAGCTTTAAAATCTGGTAAATCTATTCGTTTCGAGGAAGCTAAAACGCGTCCGATGGGAAGAACTGCTTCTGGAGTAAGAGGTATTACTTTACAACATGATAAGGATGAGGTTATAGGTATGGTTGCTGTAAATGATATGGAGAGCAATATTCTTGTAGTTTCTGAAAAAGGGTATGGAAAACGTTCTAAATTAGAAGATTACAGAGTTACTAATAGAGGTGGAAAAGGAGTTAAAACTTTAAATATCTCAGAGAAAACAGGTGATTTAGTAGCTATTAAAAATGTAGATGATTCTAACGATTTAATGATTATAAATAAATCTGGATTAACAATTAGAATGGCAGTTGAAGACTTAAGAGTTATGGGACGTGCAACGCAAGGTGTTCGTTTAATTAACATTAAAGATTCTGATAGTATTGCTGCAGTTGCTAAAGTTATGCATGAAGAAGAATCTGTTGAAGAAAATGAAGAAAAAAACGATTCAGAAGTAGAGAATGGCACGGAAATTGAAAATGATTCAAACGAAAATCAAGAACAATAATAAATTAAATACGTTAAAAATGAAAAATCAAATATTAGCTCTTTCTTTAGGATTGATTACTATGGGAGCTTTTGCACAAAAAGATGAATTAAAAGCCGCAGAAAAGGCTCTTAAGAAAAAAGATTTCCCTACGGCAATAGCTGCAATTAACTCTATCGCTAGCATGGAAGATTCTATGGATGCTAAGTATAAAGCAAAATATTATTACCTTAAAGGTCAGTCTTTAGCTGGTAAAAATAACTTTTCAAAAGCAGCAGATGCTTTTAATGCATTATTTGCATATGAGAAAGAAACAGGAAAAGCAAAATATACCAAAGCTGCTCAACCAATGTTAAATGATATTATTCAAAAAGTATCTAACAAAGCAATAAAATTTTATAATGACGATAAGAATTATAAAGCTGCAGCAGAAAACTTTTATTTAACCTTTAAATTAAGTCCAAAAGATACTTCATTTTTATACAATGCAGCAGTAAGTGCTTCTTTAGATAAAGATTACGAAGGTTCTTTAGGTTATTATAATGAATTAAAAGAAATTGGTTACACCGGAATTACAACTCAATACCTAGCAGTTAATAAAGCAACTGGTAAAGAAGAAAATTTAGGAGCTAAAGCTAATAGAGATTTAATGGTTAAATCAGGTCAATATAATAGTCCTAGCCAAAAAAGTTCGCCTTCTAAGCAGTCTGAGATTATAAAAAATATTGGTTATAACTTGGTGAATTTAGGTAGAACAGAAGATGCTATTCTTGCATTACAAGAAGCTAGAAGATCTAACCCAAAAGATTTGAATTTATTATTAAATGAAGCTCAAATGTACATCAAATTAGAAAAGATGGATAAATTTGGTGAACTGATGGAAGAAGCAGTAAAATTAGATCCAACGAATCCACAATTATTTTTTAATTTAGGAGTAGTTAATGCTGGTCAAGATAAAAAAGAAGAGGCTATTGGTTTTTACAAAAAAGCAATAGAATTAGATCCAAATTATGCAGATGCTTATATGAATTTAGCAGTTGTTATTTTGAGTGAAGAAAAAGCAATTATTGACGAAATGAATAATAATTTAAGTAATAACAAAAAGTATACTGAGTTAGAAGGAAAGCAGAAAGCACTTTATAAAAAAGCAATTCCTTTTTTAGAGAAAGCAGATAGTCTTAATAGAAATTTAGATACAGTAAGAGTACTTTTAAATCTTTATGATACTTTAGAAATGGAAACTAAAGCAGATGCTTTAAGGCCAATTTATAAAGAAATGAGAGCTAACTAATTTTAATAGTTTAATAACATAAAAAAACCTCAAGATTTTAATCTTGAGGTTTTTTTTATTGAATATACTTTCTGTTTTGATTACTAATAGAAAAATAATTATTTAAGAAGTTTGTAAGATTGTTTAGCAATCTCAATTTCTTCATTTGTAGGAATGATTAATATTTTAACCTTTCCACTTTCTTTTTGAATTTCTCTAATTTCTTTAGATCTAATATCGTTTTTGCTTAGGTCTAAATCTATACCTAAGAAATCTAAGTTTTCACAAGCTAATTCTCTCATTAAACTAGAATTCTCTCCAATACCTGCTGTAAAAACAATAGCGTCTAAACCATTTAAAGCAGCAGCATAAGAACCAATATATTTTCTAATTCTGTAACCTGCTAAATTTAAAGCGTTTTTACATGCTTCATTTCCATTATTTGCATTTTCTTGAATTTCACGTAAATCAGAAAAACCAGTTAAACCTTTCATTCCAGATTCTTTCTGCAACAAAGTATTAACCTCTTCTACAGATTTATTTAATTTCTTCATTAAAAAGAAAATAACAGATTGGTCGATGTCTCCAGAACGAGTTCCCATTACCAACCCATTCATTGGTCCAAAACCTAAAGAATTTTCAATACTTTTTCCATCTTTAATTGCAGACATGCTACAACCATTACCTAAATGAATTGTAATAATGTTTTTAGACTTAGAACCTAAGTGCTCAATTGCTTTTTCTGAAACGTATTTATGACTTGTTCCATGAAAACCATAAGCTCTAATATTATGATCGTCTAAATATGAATTCGGAATTGCATATTGGTAAGCTTCCTTTGGCATTGTTTGATGAAAAGCAGTATCAAAAATAGCAATCTGTTTTGCAGATGTAAAAATAGTTTCTGCAACTTCAATTCCTGTTAAATTTGCAGGATTGTGCAATGGTGCTAAATCAAATAATTCACGAATACTTTTTTTAACTTCATCAGTAACTATAGTTGTACTGCTAAATTTACTTCCACCATGAACAACTCTATGACCTACAGCTTCAATTTCATCAACAGAACTAATTACACCAAAATTTTCATCCATTAAAATAGATTCAATTTTACGCAAACCAACTTCATGGTTTTTTATAGGTAAAATTTCTGAGTGTTTTTTATCTCCTTTTTCATGAGAAAAGATGGCGTCTTCCATCCCAATTCTTTCAATAAGCCCTACACATTTTACAATTTGTGAAGGCATTTCTATTAACTGGTATTTGAATGATGAAGAACCAGCGTTTAATACTAAAATATTCATATTATCTATCCTTGGTGTGCTTGAATTGCGGTTAATAAAACTGTATTAAAAATATCTTCTACAGTACAACCTCTACTTAAATCATTTACTGGTTTGTTTAGCCCTTGTAACATTGGTCCAATTGCTAAAGCTCCAGTTTCTCTTTGTATTGCTTTGTAAGTATTGTTTCCTGTATTTAAATCAGGAAAAATTAAAACAGAAGCTTGTCCTGCGACTGCAGAATCTGGCATTTTTGTTTTTGCAACAGACATATCTACTGCAGCATCATATTGTATTGGTCCTTCAATTTTTAATTCTGGATGAAGATTTTTTACAATTTCTGTAGCTTTTCTTACTTTTTCTACTTCTTCACCTTTTCCTGAACTACCAGAAGAATATGATAACATTGCAACTTTAGCTTCTATACCAAAAGCTTCTGCAGATGCAGCTGAAGAAATTGCAATTTCTGCTAATTGTTCTGCATTCGGATTTGGGTTTACAGCACAATCTCCCATTACAGAAACTCTATCTGATAAACACATAAAGAAAACAGAAGAAACTACAGAAACTCCAGGTTTTGTTTTAATTAATTGTAATGCTGGTTTTATAGTGTGCATTGTAGTATGCACAGCACCAGAAACCATTCCGTCTGCTAAACCATTCATAATCATTAAAGTTCCGTAATAAGAAACATCTGCGACTAAATCTTGTGCAGAAGTTTCTGTCATTCCTTTATGTTTACGAGCTTCATATAAAGTGTTTACAAAAGCATCATTGTGAATAGAATTTTCTGGGTTTAAAATGTTGAT
>CBDUHF010000026.1:0-43114 GCA_965367085.1 uncultured Polaribacter sp. | reverse complement strand
GCAATACCTTCCATTGCTTTTCCACCAATTTGACCTAAACCAATTCCTGCTCCGATTACGATTAATCCTGCTCCAATTAAATTGTACATAATAAATGTATTTTTATTAAATTAAACAAATTTGTATTAATGATGCTCAGGCTCTGCTACTGCCATACCTATAAATAATGCTGAAAGCATTGTAAAGATATACGCCTGTAAGAAAGCTACTAAAACTTCAATTAATGTTATAAAAAATGATAATACTAATGACAATCCTGTTGCACCAACAACCCCTAAAGATTCTTTTAGTGTAAACATAATTGCTATTAAGCTCATTACCACAATATGACCTGCTGATATGTTTGCGAACAAACGTACTAATAATGAAAATGGTTTAATGATTAAAGCCCCAGCTAATTCTATAATTGCCAAAACTGGACGAATTAAAACAGGAACACCTGGCATCCACAACATGTGCATCCAATAATCTTTATTACCACTTACTGTATAAATTACTAGTGTAAAAATTGCCAAACAAGCAGTAACTGCTAATTGACCTGTAACATTAAATCCTAAAGGAGTTAATCCTAATAAGTTTAATGCCCAAATAAAGAAAAACACTGTTAATAAATAACCTGTAAATCTTCTATAATGTTTTTCACCAATGTTTGGTCTTGCTATTTCGTCTCTAACATATAATACTAAAGGCTCTAAAACACGTCCAAAACCTGTTGGAACACTTTTAGTTTTGTATTGTCTTGCTAATTTAGAAAACCATAAAAGCATTAATAAACCAATTAACAAAATACCAAAAGCACTTTTAGTAATTGAAAAATCTAATGTTTTGTGTGCGTTTGTAGCGTGGTGAGTTTCATCAAAAGAAACTGTTGAAGCTCCTTTATCTAATTCATAAATTTTGCTGTGAATTTTAGCAAATTTTAAACCTTTCTTTTCTACAATTACATGACCATCATCATTATGGTGAAATTCTGATGACATGAAAGTAACTAAACCTTCGCTTGTCCAAAGAATTACTGGTAAAGGAAAACCAACATGTTTTCTTTCTCCTTCATCACTTGTGTAAGAGAATAAAGAAAAATCATGAGAATCCTTGATGTGATGTAGAATATAAGCATCTACTTTTTCCTTGGTGTCTACACGACCTCCATTATCTTGATTATCGTGTTTTTTATCAGATTCTGACGCAAAAGTTGTAGCCGTAAAAAAGGCTATTGCTGCTATTGTAAGAAACTTGATTGTTTTTTGTGCAATCTTCATTGTAAAAATACGCTTTCTAAATTCCGCGCAAAGGTAGGAAATAATTCAAAACTACAAACGATTTTTTAGAATTGTTTTCTAAACTTTTCTGTTTAAGGTCTTTGCAACAAAAGTAACTTCTGTTAATAAAAAAATAAATATTGGAATTAACAGCGATATTTTTTCTGGAAAAGTGAAGGTTTCTATTGTGAGTATAGCGTTGTAGAAAAAAACACAAAATAAAACTAACTTAATTAGTAGGCTAGCTAAGTAAATAAAACCAAGTTGTGGAAAGAGTTTATCAACAGTAGAAACAACTCTTAAATTGATGCAAACTAGTGCTGAAAAAAAGGCGTGAAATAGGTATATTTTCTCTAAAGAAAAACTCAAGGTTATATCCTTAAGTGATAAAATAGTTTGGTGTGAATAAAAGCCAATTAAGAACAAAACAACAAACGCTACAATATAGGTAAAGATGTCTTTATTCATTAATTTTATTGGCTTGTTTAATTAAAGAGTACATAGATAAAAAGATAGCAAGCAACGTAATTGTTTCCGTTAAAAACTCTAATTCAAATTTTTTATCTAACCATTCACCTAGTAAAAAACCTACATAAATAGTAAGGCCCATTTGTAAGCCAGCTCCAGAAAGTTGAAGTGCTTTATTAAGCGGTTTTTTCTGAGATTTTTTGTTGCTCATTGCCTTTATTCAATTCTTTAATTGCACCTTTCATTGAACAAGTTGCGTTAAAAGATGCTCCTGGTTCAACAGAAAGTTTACCAATAACAACATCTCCAGAAATGTTAGCTGTACTTTTTACGGTTAATGTTTTAGAAACTAATAATTGACCTGAAAACTTACCTTCAATATCTGCATTTGCTGCATCTACATTTCCTTTAATAAGACCATCTACACCAATAATTACACGGCCATTAGTTTTTAATGTTCCTTCTAAAGTACCATCAATTCTAAAATCTCCATCAGATTTAATATCACCAACAATTGTTGTGTTTTTAGCGATAACATTTCTTTCCATAGTTTTTGGCTTTTCCGTTTTTTTATCTTTAGTACTAAACATGTTTTACTTACTTAATTGTTCTAAAATTTCTTTTGCTCTCTTTCCTTCTTCTGTAGTTGCATATTTTATTGCAATTGCATTTAAAGCAAATTTATATACTTTTTCATTAGTATATTTACCTAATGCATAAGCTCTTAAGAGTTCAAATTTAGGGATTAATTTTGAATTTTGAATAGTAGGCAAAATATCTACCACTTCAGAAACAGTTTCATGAAACTTATTTTCTTTATATAAATAGTATATTTCTTTATATTTTTTTTCTATTTCATCAACAGCTGTTTCTTCTTCTGCTTTCTTATTTGGTTCTAATATTGATTTAGCAAAAACAGTATTTGAATAGTTTGTAAGAATAATTTCTTTGTGCTTACTTGCTTTATTTTCTTCTCCTAAATTTGTATAAATTTGATATAAATGCCAGTTAATTGGTAAAATTAATTCTTCTTTTGGTTGCAAATCTTCTACTCTTTCTAGCCTTTTAATTGCTAATGCTGAATTCTTAAACTGCTCTTTATAAATTAATCCTAATTCATATAAAGCTTGATTTCTATCTACTTTTAAACTGTCTATTTGTTCTTTTGCTGATGGAATTGTTTCTAAATAACTTGCCAAATCATAACGTGCATCTTTCTTGTTTACCTCAACAGAATCTAAGGTAGATGAATTTAAACTGATTTTTTCAGACCAACGCCAATCATCTTCTAGTTTTCTATTTCCCCAAGTTTTTTGAAATTCTGTTTGCCCAAATGCTAAAGATTGTGAATTATAAAAATACCATTTTCCTTTCTTATTAGATTGTAAAGAACTCTGACCAAAAGCGCCTCCAAAAGCCAATTGATTTAACTTTAATTGGGCAGCTTCTTCATCTTTCTTTTTTAAATCATCTATATATTTCTGAAAATAATTTTCCTGATCTTCTTTTGATAATGAGGCAATTCTTATAATACTATCATTTACTGTAACAACATTTTCAAATTTAATTAATGAAGCTAAATTTTTATGTTTCCTCTTAATTCTTCTAATTCTTAGTTCTTTGCTTTCTCCTGCAATATTTAAAACACTATCATAATAAGAACTTGCTAATAGATATTCTGAATCTTTAAAATACAAATCTCCTAATCTCTCATATGTGAAAGTTTTTTGTTTATCACTTCCAGCTTTTGCTCTTAAAGATTTATTATAAAGATCTATTGCAGTATGTACACTATCGTTTTTTTCATGTAAAACTCCAGATTGAAAATACAATTCATCTAAAAAAGGTCTGTTGTCTCTGTTTTTAATTAACTCTTCTAATTTATCTAAAACTACTACAGATGTAGAGTCGTTTGTAGAATTTTTAGCGATTTCTATATTGGCGTGTATTTTAAATTTATATGGCGCTTTTTTAAAGTCTGCCAATTTATAAAACACCGCTAAAGCAGAATCTTTTTTATCTTCTTTACTATAAATCTGACCTAAAATAAATAGGTTTCTTGCAGATTGCTCTCTATTATTTAAAGTTCTGGTTGCTTTTATTAAATGTTTTTTAGCTTTTTGAATACTATCTGATGCAACATAAGCCATTGCAAGAGCGGTATTTCCTTGTTCTTTTATTTCATCAGAAAAACCAACTTCTAAAGTATCTTTAACAACCAATAATAATTTTAAGGTTTCTATTGCTTGTTTTTCATTGTCTATTCTGATGTTAGCTTTGGCTCTCCAAATTTTGGTTTCTGCAATTAAATCTGCATCAGGATAATTAGCAATTACATAATTAAATGCTTCTATTGCTGGAATAAATCTTTGAGAATAATAACGAGACTTTCCTAATAGTAAATACGCATCATCAATTTGAGAATTACGTTCTAAACCATTAATATTCATTCCGTGTTTCTGAATTGCTTTTACTGCTTTTTCTTCAGCTTTTTCAAAAGGAGTTGCTGCTTTTTCTACTTCTTCTTTTTCATCTCCAAAACCAGCACCAATACCATTATTAGAATATTTAGGAATTATAATTTTATCATCATCAAAATCAATAGGTTCTATTGGTAATTGTTTAAAATAATCGTCTTTGTAACCGTCATTAATTTCTTTAATACCGTCTTTAAAAGATTCTTTACCATTAAAAAGTACATTAAATTTTGTAGTAAGTGCGTGGTAATTTCTGTTAATTACAGTGTCTTTTCTTGTACTACAAGAATATAGCACTGCAAATGCAGCTAGCGATAAAACTATTTTTTTTGTATGTTTCATAAAGTTAAAAACTCTTAATTACAACAGATTTTTGAGAAATATATTATAAATAAGAGTGTAAAAATAGTAATAAAATAAGAATAGAACGCTTATACAGAAAAATAGCTCTCTAATTCTTTTAAAGTTTCTTCAGATGTTTTAATATCTTTTACAACACTTCCTTTATCTAAAACCACAATTCTTTCGCAAACTTCTGTTACGTGACTTAAATCGTGACTAGAAACTAAAACAGTAACATCTCTCTTTTCTGTAAGATCTTTTATAATTTTTTTAAGCCTAATTTGTGTTGTTGGATCTAGGTTTGCAAAAGGTTCATCTAAAACTACAACTTGTGGATTTCCCATCATTGCAGCAACAATTCCTGCTTTTTTCTGATTTCCTTTACTTAGATCTCTTAAATATTTTTTCTTTCCAATAATTTCTTCATTGAAAAATTCATCAAACTGAGCTAAAAATTTAGAAACATCGGCTTTATTCATTCCTCTTAAATCTCCAATAAACTCAAAATATTCTTCTGGCGTTAAATAGCTAATTAAAAAAGATTCATCTATAAAAGAACCTGTAAAGTTTTTCCATTCTTCACTTTGATTTACAACAATGTTATTATTGGTAATACTACCTGTTGTTGGTCTTATTAAATCTAATAAAATATTAAATAACGTTGTTTTTCCTGCTCCATTATTACCCACCAAACCAAAACTTTGTCCTGTTGGAATTTCTATTGATTCTACGTTTAATACTTCTGCTTTTCCGTATTTTTTTGAAATAGTATCTATTGTAATCATTTTGTGTGTTTTAAATTTAATTATGCTTCTTTTCCAAAAGCGTTAATCATAACATATTTGTCTTTGATGTATTTTTTCTCTATAAAATTCATAGCATAGTTTTTACAAAGAATACCTATTACACCTACTGCAGCTACAACTATATAACCAGAATTACCACCAACAAATTTGTTAAATAACCAAAAAAGTAACATTGGAAATAACATTAATGGAATGATAATTAAAAATTGAGTTGCACTTGTACCTTGTGTGTTGCCAAATCCGCTTTTGTTTAAATCAATTCTTTTTCTATTAAATGAACCTGAAAACAATAAGAAAAGTGAATTAAACCCTATGTTGAATATGGCTCCTGCAGTAATCATTAAAAAAACATCTACTCCAAAATATAAATAAGGGAAACTAAGAATATATAAAAATGAAGTCATAAATACCATTAAAATCCATTTAGACTCTAAAAACTTACGATATCTAAAACTCTGACTCATTAACATTTTATAATGTGCACTGTCCCAAGCAGGTATAAACTGTCCATAATTTAATGCAAATCCTCCTGTAATAAATAACGATGCAAACATTAACATTGCTGGCATTTTTGCATACACTTCATTTGTAAAGAAAATTAATCCATAAAAAAGAAACAGAAAAGACATTAAAAAAACTGTTTTAGTTCTTTTGTTTCTCCAAATTAAACGCATATCGTTTTTAATAAACGGAGCAACATCTCCTAACCTATCTGTAAAAGATAAATCGGCAGATTTTGCTTCTTCTACTTTATCTGCAACTGCAGCGTCTAAATAAACCTGATTACGTAATTGTTTATAATTTAACTGATACAAAACAGCTAATACTATAACGCCTATTAAAGAATATATAGGATTTGCATAAATTGCATCAAATATTTGACCTCCATAACTAACAACATCAACAATATTAAACTTTTGCAAACCTATTAAAGACAATAGGGTTGCACCAATAACACCTAGAGCAATATTATTTTTATTGATTAGAAAGTTTAAGAAATTTGAAGATTGAATAATTAATACCATAGAAAATAACCACCCTAAAACGCCTGCTGTATTATATCCTTCTTTAATTAATACAACTGCAAAAGGAATGTAAAAAAACAAACTCAGAATATTAAAAAACGAGAAAGATGATTTTCCTAAAACATAATGCACCAACTTACTTTTTTTAATTGGTAAAGCAAGCATGGGTTTTATATTCATAATTGGTAATTTTTGCATTAAATACCTGAAAATTAAATCTCCAAGAATTGCAAAAAGCAAGTATGAATTTACTATTTGAAGCGGATCTTGTTCTGGAAACTGTTTCCTTAAAAGAAAATAACCTCCAACACCAATTGCCAGAAAAGTAAGAATAAAGTACAAGGCAAAAAACCCCATAACTATTTTTATAGCAATACTTTTTCCAAAGGAAGCTGAGCGAGTAAATTGCTTCCATTCTAGTTTTAAAAAACGTGAAATCATATTTTAGTAATTAGTTTGATTTGATAATAAGTAGTTTAAAAAATGGTTTTGTTACAAAGTTTTAGATAATTTATATTCTGGATAGGTTTCTTCTAACAATTCTTCTGCTTTTTCTGGTATCATAAAACCAGTAACATAGAATAAGAGAATTACACAGGTTATTGAAAAAGAAATTAAAAGCAACCAATGGTTCTCTAGAGAGCTAAATGGAACTTTTATTAAATTTAAAAAATTAAATATATTGATAAATGCCAAACCAGAAAACCCTTGTCTAGTATCTCCAATCATAGATTCTAGCAAAAATATTTTTTCTTTTTGAGCTTCTTTGTTTTTATGTTTTTTCTTTGCTCTCGATTGCTTAATTAAGTCATAAGTAACTATAAGTAAAAGTCCTGCAAGTAAAATATACTCTGAAAAAGGAATTTTTAAAAGCAAGAAAAATGTTAAGAAAACACTTGTAGTTATTATTAATTTAGGCAGTGTAAACCATTCTTTAAAAAAACGCCACAATATTTTTGTGTAACGTTTATTCATGGCCTTTTGTTTAGCTTCAATCACATCCATAAAACCAAAAATGCCGAATTTTTTAAAGGATTTATCGCGAGCTTCTTTAAAAGATAATTTTGGATATTCTTCTAAAATTTGCTCAATATCATTTGCTAAATGATCTACCAATTCTGATTGTACATCATAATATTCTACATAATGTTTTCTAGTGAATTTGTAGAGTTGTTGTATGTAAGATTGGGTTAGTTTCATACACTTTTTAACTTTAGATTAATGTTTTTAATCTTTTTCAAATTTTGTAAATGAACTAAAATTCCTGCAATTGAAAATACACTATTTAAACAGGTAACTATAAGCCAAATAAATAACTGAATATCTTTTGTAACTGGTATAATTCCATTTGGTTTTGCAAATTGAATAACTGCATTTAAAAATAAGAATGAAAAGAAAATATAAAAGCTACTATAAGTTAAATAACCTGATTTTCCTTTTTTATCAAATTCAGAAAAATGTAAAAAAACTCCGTAAATAATTGGAGAAAATAATATAATCATTGTAACTACTTTAAAAGTTTTTAAACTAAATGTCAAGAAAACTAAGTAATAAATGCTTGATAGAAAAAGTATAAGAAAAATTGATCTTATTTTTGTAAATAATAACCTTATTTGGTTAAAATATTGTTTTCTCACAACTTTATTAATTCCAATCAATCTACTTTTCGTTAAATCTTCAAAATTTCCATTCCAACCTAAAGAAATAAAAGAATTTTGCACAGATTTTTTAAAATCTTCTCCAATTTCTATCCGTTCTTCTACATCAGAAACTACATGGTCTAACATTTCAATCCTGATATCCCAATATTTTATCCCTTCGTTTTCAAGACGATGATCTATGTATTTTATTTGCTCTTTTGTTAACTCCATCGCTTATATAATTACGTTTGGATACTGTTTTTTTACTGTCTTTTTTGTTTGATAATACACGTCCTCACCAGACCAATAAAAAAGTATCAACAACATAAAAACACCCAACTCTAAATTGTTATTAGTAGTACT
Organism: uncultured Polaribacter sp.; assembly: GCA_965367085.1. Lineage (GTDB taxonomy): Bacteria > Bacteroidota > Bacteroidia > Flavobacteriales > Flavobacteriaceae > Polaribacter. The sequence continues at coordinate 34,734 of CBDUHF010000026.1, read as the reverse complement.
TAAATAACTTTCATCACTTCTGTTTCTTGTGAAAAAGTTGAAAATCATTACACAAAAATAAAAAGCATTAAAAAAATCCATAGTGGTATTTAATGATAAAAAAGTTTCCTTTTTAGTATCTCTCATATTTACATTGAATAATAAACGGAGTCCTAAAAAAATTAAAATGAAACTTAAAATTGCAAAAAAGATTTCTTTATCATCCAAGAAATTCATAACTGAATAAAGTGCAAAAAAAACAATGAAAGTAAGTATGATTTTAGGTAACTTAAAAAATGTTATTAAATATTTAAAAGACTGTTTGTAAAACCTTTTTTTTACTGCTTTTGTTTTTTCTTCTAATAATTTTTGAAACCCATGGTCAGAAAAATCTTTATGAATATTTTCAATTTCTTTTTTAAAATCTAAATTCGGATTTTTATCTAGTTTTTGTTCTAAAATATTGGCAAAATGATCTACAATTTCTGCTTTAACATCGTAAAACTTGATGCCACAAATTTTTAGGTAATTGTCTATTTGTAGTATTTGTTCTTTTGTTAATTCCATGGCTTATAAAACTTTATACTTTTTAATAGCTTGTTTGTGTTTTTTGTAGAAATGGAAATAACTAAATGTCATGAAAATAAAAGAACAAAACATTCCTATATAAATTCCGTTTAACTCTTTTAGTCTTGTAAAAAATACTAAAAGTAATATTAAACCTGTAATTGCTCCTAAGCTTTGTGACTTCAGTATAAAGCCATAAGTAGTTTTAGTTTTATTGTTTTTGGTAAGTAGCATGTATATAAAAGCTACAAAACTTAATATTAGAATTCCTTTAAAAATCATAAAAAAAATAAACTCAGTTGGGTTTTGAATTTCAAAATTATAATGAGTTAACAATAAAAAAGGTATAAAATAAGAAGCTAATAAAAATACATATTGTTTCCAATAAACCTTTTTTGCTTTTTGAATTATAATTTTTGGTGCAGAATATCCAATACCAAAAACCCAACTAGATGTTTCCTTTAAGTAACTATTCCATTTTTGAGTTACATTTTTAAAAGCAATTTCAAAATCAAGATTTTCTTTTGTTATTTTTGCTTCAATATCAGAAATCATATGATCTAAAATTTCATTTTCTAAATCTAGAAAATCAAATTTCTTTTTTTGTAAATATCCTTCAACTAGAAGTATTTGTTCTTTTGTTAGTTCCATATTACTCCAAACTAAATTTAGGGTTTACCAAATGCTGCATCGTTTTTAAAAACTCTTGCATTTCTGCTAATTTGTTTGCTGTTTCTTTTGTACCACTTTCTGTTAACTTGTAATATTTTCTAAGACGGTTACCCACTTTTGCAACCTCAACATCTAACAAACCATCTGCTTCTAATTTATGTAAAGCAGGGTACAATGCACCTTCTGTAATTTGCAGTTCGCCTTTTGTTAATTCTTTTACATGTTGCGTAATTTCATAACCATACATTTTATCATTTTGGGCTAATAACTTTAAAATGATAGTTTGTAAAGAACCTTTGTATAATTTCTGATTTCCCATATTGTAAATATATACATAATTTTCTTATGTATAAAATTCTTATGTATTGTTTTTTTAAACATAAAAAAACCCTGAATTTAAAAATTCAGGGTTTTTGTTTTATTTTATAAAGTTGTAAAAACTATTTTTCTACTTCTAAAACATCTGCAATAATTCGTTCTAATTCTTGCTTTGGTAAAGCGCCATTTGCCATTTGTGGCTGTCCTTCCATTGGGCAAAATAACATAGAAGGTATACTTCTAATTGCAAATGCAGCAGCTAATTCTTGTTCTGCTTCAGTATCTATTTTATAGATGTTTATCTTGTCTCCGTATTCTTCAGATAATTGCTCTAAAATTGGCGCAATCATTTTACATGGTCCACACCAATCTGCATAAAAATCTATAATTGCTGGTACTTTTCCTTCAAAAACCCATTCTTGGTTGTTTTCAAAATTAAAAACCTTTTCTAAAAAAGCTTCTTTTGTTAAATTTTCTGTCATCTTAAATTAAATTTTCTGTAAAAATAGTCGTTTTTAATCTTCTAAAATTACAACCATAAAAAGTTCGGTTTAAATTTCGTATCTTTTACACTTAACTAATTATTAACTAATAACTTACATTATGAATTCTACAGTAACAAAAGTAGCTCGCTATTTATTAGCGTTAATCATGTTGGTCTTTGGGGCCAATAAATTTTTTAATTTTATGCCAATGCCACCTTTACCAGCAGATGCAGGTGCATTTATGGGCGCATTAGGAAGTAGTGGTTACATTTTTCCTGTTTTAGGCATTGTTTACATTATAGTTGGATTATGCTTAGCATTAAATAAAGCTGTGCCTTTTGCATTGGCAATGTTAGTACCTGTTTCTATTAATATTGTAGCTTTTCACTTAAAATTTGACCCAGCAGGAATCGTTGCTGCGGCATTAGTTGCTGTTTTAAACATCTTGCTTATGTATGCAAATTGGGATCGTTTTAAATCGCTTTTTGATTAAATAAACGTTAAAACTATTAAAACCTCTTACAAAATTTATGTAAGAGGTTTTTTTTATGCTAACTTTGAGTGATTTACCAAATTTTAAACAAATGAAAAAAATACTCATTCCAGTTCTTTTTGCAAGTGCAATTTTTGTTTCTTGTAAAGAAGAAATTAAACAAAGAAACATAGAAGTGAATTACCCAGAAACAACAAAAATGGCAGTCGTAGACACAATTTTTGGAACAGAAGTAGTAGATAATTATAGGTGGTTAGAAGATGATAGAAGTAAAGAAACTGAATCTTGGGTAAAAACAGAAAACGAAGTTACTTTCGATTATTTAAGTAAGATTCCATACAGAGAACAACTAAAATCTCGTTTAACAGAATTATGGAATTACGAAAAAGTAGGAACACCTTTTATAGAAGGAGATTACACGTATTTTTACAAAAATGATGGTTTACAAAACCAATATGTAGTGTACAGAAAAAAAGACGATAAAGAAGAAGTTTTTTTAGATCCTAATACGTTTTCTGATGATGCAACAACTTCTTTAGGCTCGTTAAGTTTTTCTAAAGACGGAAAAACAGTTGCCTATGCAATTTCTGAAGGTGGTTCTGATTGGCGTAAAATAATTATAATGGATGCAGAATCTAAACTTATTAAAGAAGATACGTTGGTTGATGTAAAATTCTCTGGAATTTCTTGGTATAAAAACGAAGGTTTCTACTATTCTAGTTATGACAAACCTAAAGGAAGTGAGCTTTCTGCAAAAACAGATCAACATAAATTATATTATCACAAACTAGGAACTTCTCAAAAAAACGATCCTGTAATTTTTGGTGGAAAAGCTTCTGAAAAACACAGATATGTTGGTGGTTATTTAACAGAAGACAATAGATATTTAGTTATTTCTGCTTCAACATCTACATCTGGAAACAAATTGTTTATCAAAGATTTAACTGATGATAATTCTAAATTAATAACAATTATAAACAATTTTGATAGCGATACGTATGTAACAGAAAATAGAGGCAATAAATTATATTTAGTTACCAATTTAAATGCTGCAAATAAAAAAGTAGTTACTGTAGATGCTAAAAATCCATCACAAGAAAACTGGAAAGATTTTATTCCTGAAACAGAAAATGTATTGAGTTTAAATTCTGGTGCAGGATATTTCTTTGCAACTTATATGGTAGATGCAGTTTCTAAAGTGTTACAATATGATTTTGATGGAAACTTAGTTAGAGAAGTAAAATTACCTGGAGTTGGTTCTGCTGGTGGTTTTGGAGGAAAAACAAAAGCCAAAGAATTATATTTTTCTTTTACAAATTACAACACACCAAATTCATCATATAAATTCAATCCAAAAGACGGAACGTATGCATCGTATTGGAAACCTTCAATTGCTTTTAACGCTGATGATTATGAAAGTAAGCAGGTTTTTTATACCTCTAAAGACGGAACAAAAGTGCCAATGATTATCACCCACAAAAAAGGTGTAGAATTAAACGGTAAAAATCCAACTATTTTATATGGTTATGGAGGTTTCAATATCAGTTTAACTCCAAGTTTTAGTATTGCAAACGCAGTTTGGATGGAACAAGGAGGTGTGTATGCAGTTCCTAATTTACGTGGTGGTGGAGAATATGGTAAAAAATGGCACGACGCAGGAACCCAACTTAAAAAGCAAAATGTATTTGATGATTTTATTGCTGCAGCAGAATATTTAATTGCAGAAAAATATACTTCTTCAGATTATTTAGCAATTAGAGGAGGCTCTAATGGTGGTTTATTAGTGGGTGCAACAATGACGCAAAGACCAGAATTAATGAAAGTTGCTTTGCCAGCAGTTGGTGTTTTAGACATGTTACGTTACCACACATTTACTGCAGGAGCTGGTTGGTCTTATGATTATGGAACAGCAAATGACAGCAAAGAAATGTTCGATTATTTAAAAGGATATTCGCCAGTACATAACGTAAAAGAAGGAACAAAATATCCTGCAACAATGGTTACAACAGGAGATCATGATGATAGAGTTGTGCCAGCACACAGTTTTAAATTTGCTGCAGAATTACAAGAAAAACAAGCAGGAGAAAATCCTGTTTTAATTAGAATTGAAACAAATGCTGGTCATGGAGCTGGAACACCGGTTGCAAAAACAATAGAACAGTATTCAGATATTTTTGGCTTTACATTATTTAATATGGGATTTGATCAATTACCAAATCCGCCAAAGAGTAAAATTAAATCTTAAAATAACTAATTATAATTTGTAAAACCGATGCGAAAGTGTCGGTTTTTTTTTGGGCGTTACTTTATTCTGAAAGCATTCAGAACCAAGTCGCGCTTTTCGTACTCGCTTTTGGTTCGTTCCTCTCCAAAGAGCTCAAACAAATGCTACAATCGCTAACGCAGGTGTACTTGCCATTTTTTTCATCAACAAATCAAATAGAAAACCTATTTTTGCAACATGTTAAAAGTGAATAACATTTCGTTTAAATACAGTAAAAACAAACCTGTTTTAGAAAATTTTAATTTTTCTTTAAAACAAGGAGAACATTTATGTGTTATGGGAGAAAGTGGTTGTGGAAAATCGACACTTTTAAAAACAATTTACGGTTTACTAGATCTACAAAAAGGAACAATTTTTTGGAATGAAAACGAAGTTTTAGGTCCCAAAAAACATTTAGTTCCAGGAATGGATTTCTTTAAATATGTTGCTCAAGATTTTGACTTAATGCCTTATATTTCTGTCTCAGAAAATATTAAAAAGTTCTTGTCTCGTTTTTATCCAGAAGAAAGTGAAAAACGTACGCAAGAATTATTAGAAGTAATAGAAATGACAGCTTTTGAAAACACAAAAGTAAAAAACTTAAGTGGCGGACAAAAACAACGCGTAGCTATCGCTAGAGCTTTGGCAAAAGAACCAGAATTATTATTACTAGATGAACCTTTTGGACAAATAGATAACTTTAAAAAAAACTCTTTAAGAAGAAACTTATTTAGCTTTTTAAAAGAGAAAAATATTGCTTGTATAGTAGCAACTCATGATAAAAATGATGCACTTTCTTTTGCTGATAAATTAATTGTAATAAAAGACAATAAAATACTAGAAAACAATTCTCCAAAAGAAATTTACAACCGCCCAAAAGAAAAATATATTGCTGCTTTGTTTGATGATGTAAATGAAATTATTATTGATAAAAAAACTGTTCTATTATATCCACATCAAATTAAGTTTGTACAAAAATCAGAATTAAAAGCTACTGTTTTAAATTCTTACTTTAAAGGTTCTTATTGGTTAATTGAAGCTGATTTTAAAGGTCAAAAAGTATTTTTGAATCACTCTTCTCAATTAAAAAATTCTAAAGAAATAAATATCTCTTTTACGTTTCAAAAGAAGTAATTAGAATTTACTTCCAATATCACATTTTATTCTTTTTAATTAGAAAATATCTTCTAAAAAAAGAATCACTTTAATTCTATAATAGAATTAAAGTGATTGAATTATACATCTTTTCATAAAAATTGAATTTCACGAAAAAATTGGGGGAATATAATTTTCTCATTTAAACATTAAATGTTCGAATGCAAAAATAAATTGAATTACTATATCAAAAAGGTAATTACACTCTTTTAAGATGTAAAAATGGGAAAAACTAACTTATAAACTGTTTTCTAAATTCTTCTGGCGTAAGTTTTGTATGTTTTTTAAAATACTTATGTAGGTTTGTTGGGTCTTTAAAACCAACTTTAAAAGCTATTTCTTTAATAGAGAGGTTATACTGTAAAAGCAATCTTTTTATTTTTATAATAACGGTGTCATCTATAAATTCTTTTGCAGGTTTATTTGCAATAAATTTTACAACTGTGTTTAACTTTTTAGTAGAAAAACCAAGTTTAGTAGCATAATCAAAAACCTTTTTAGTTTTAGAATAATCTTCTTCTAAAAGATTTTGAAACTTAATAAAATCTTTTAAATATTTACTTTGCTGTGCAAGATTATATCCTTTAGATTTTAACCTATATATTAATGTAATTAAAATATGCAACAGACTTCTAATAAGCTTAAAAGAATAGATATCGTTTATTATTAAAACCTCTTTTTCTATACCTTTTATTAAACGAAAAATGCCATCAAAATCCTCTTCTAGTAATTGTGTTTTTGGAGATATAAGCAGCTCATTAAACATCTGTATGGCATTTGCAACCTCAATTTCATTTAAATAACTGTTTAAAAACTCTTCTTTAAAACACAATAAAAAACCTTCTGTTTCATCATCTAAATAAAACTTATGCATTTGGTCTTTTCTAATGGCAAGAATAGTTCCTTTGCAATACTCATAATCAGTAAAATCTATGGAGTGTTTACCTCTACCTTCTGTTATAAAAAATAAGGCATAAAAATTTACTTTATGATTTTTTGTAAGCGTTTCTTCGTTTTCAAATCTTATCAAATCTTTAAAACTTACAATATCAAAATTAGATTTTTGAAGTTTTTGAAAATTATGTGTTTTAACTGTGTTTTTTGACATTTTATTTCAGGGGTTTAGCTTCCTAAAATACTAATTTTTATTTAATGCTTATAATTTTGGTTTTTATATTATTAAAAGTCAACTCATTACCAGCTTTTTTTCCTAACAATAATTTACCAATAGGTGAAGAAATAGAAATTGCAAAAAATTGCTTGTCTGCAATTGTTAATTGCCCAGCAGAAATACTTAAAAAATAGTTGGCTTTATCAGTGAAAATAACACTGCCTAAATGAGCAGTTTCAGATTTTTTTGAGACATCTACTTTTGCTAAAACCAATTTCATTTGGTTAATTCCAGCTAATTGTTGGCCTGCTTTTTCCATTTCTAATTGCAACATTGCACGCCCTGTTTCATGCTTATCTCCAGCAGAACTTTTGGTTTCTGATTGCAATGCATTTTGGTTGGAAGAAATAATCTTTTCTACCGTTTGTAAACGAACATCTATAAAATTTTTACACTGATTAAAAAGCTCTTGTTTTATGTCCATTTATTTTTAATTTACAATAAGTTTATAAACTTTATTGCTGTTTTTAATAAAGTAAATTCCTCTAGAAAAACCAATAAGCAATATAGTTGCTTCTTGCTTTGTAAATTGCTTTTTTAGAACTAATTTTCCTTGTAAATTATAAATTTCAACTTTACCGATTGTTGAATTTTGAGATTTTAAATACACACTCTTAGAATCTGTTGGATTTGGATAAACATTAATTTTAGCATCATTAAAAGCAACATCTTCAACATTTAAAGAAGCACAATTTTCATCGCCAAAAATCTGAACTTCTTCATAGCTATTCCAACCACTTTCAGAATTACCATATCCAAAAAGTCTAATATATCTCGTATTTGTGTTTGTTGGTAAATCAAAATTTTCAAAACCTGTTGTTGTTCCAGAACTTGTTAAAATTGATGTTATATCTGTAAATGAAGTTCCGTTTTCTGAGGTAGCAATTTTAAAACTAGATGTTCTTGTATCTCCTTTATGAAAATATATTTTTACACTTGTAACTGTTCTTTTACATTGTAAATCATAGGTTAAATACGCAGAACCATCGCTTGAGTTTGCAGACCAACGTGTATCATCAATATCGTCTAAAGTATTCTCTGGAATATTAGGTTCTTGTGTTCCAACGCCAGTTACAGTTAATCCTGTTATTGAAACGGCATTATTAGAATTAAATGTTGCTAAAGATTGTGTTACGTTTATAGTTTTTGATAAACCTCCGCCGTTTTCAGAAATGGTAATTGTAGCTATTCTTTCAGATCCAGAATTATTTTCTAAAACTGTGGCTGAAATTGTTGCTGAATTACTTCCATTTGATGTGTTTAATGTTAACCAATCTACATCATCTGAAATAGACCAATCTAAATTAGATGTTACGTTAAAATTAATACTGCTTGCATCAATATTAAAATTAAGTGTGGTTGTTGAACTTGATAAAAATGGAGCCGCAGAAGAAAGAAAACCAATTTTTACACCAACATCTTCAACTTTATAAGGTGAATTTGTTCCGTTTGAATTTAACTCTTCTGCACCTGCATCAAAATTAGCATCTCTTGTTCCTCCTAAAATATCATCACTTAAAAAGGAATAACTACCAATACCAGAATCCACAGCAGCACTTGCAGAAGAAATTCTATAAAAATTAGTTCCAGCTTCTAATAAATCTGCAGAAACTGTTTGGTTATTGTTTACTCCATTGGTTAAATCCCAATTTCCATCTTGATTGATATTTCCTTCGGATATAGAATTTCCTGTTGGATTCGTTTGTACATCATAAGCACTAATGCTTGTATTTAACATGATATTGTTTGCTAAAATGATGTTTTCTGGAGCTAAAGTTAAATCAGATTTCACTTTAGTTCCAATTCTTAATCCATAATCACAATTCACAAAAGTATTGTTTACAATTGTGGCATTTTTTACTTGAAAGTAACCACTTAATTCAGAATCTGGTCTTCCATTTGTAATATTAATTGCACCTGCAGTATTTGTTTTACTTCCACTTGGTTTTATAGAGTTTACACCTTCAATATAATTGTTATAAATTTTGTGGTCTTCACCAATCACTCTAATTCCACCAGAAAGAAGATTATTATTTGCGAAAAAATAGTTGTTAAAAACTTCAGAACCATTTCCATGTCTTAACGTTAAAGTACCTTGATAATCTCTAAAAGTATTGTTATAGAATTTGTTTTTTCCACTTTTATTAGAAATTATTTCTACTTCACCAGACCAATCATAAAATAAATTATCATAAATTTCTGTATAAGAATCTGACAAAGATGTGCTACTATTTCCTATTCTAATTGCATCTTGATCGTTCAAATCATTTACAACACCAACAGCAGTTCTAGACGCGAAATAGTTGTGGTGAATTTTATTATAGTTTGCAATTCCATCATTTCTATTATCATTTATAATGCTACCAACACCATATTTACCAACAAAAGAACTGTTGCTAATTTCATTGTATTGTCCATACAAAATTATCCATTTAAAAGTATCTGTAGATTGAGCTGAAGTACCATTATAACTATCTATTTTAATATTAGAAACCTTACAATTATTACAATTGTTATTACCAGAATCTCTAAACTCAATTATTGGTTCTATTCTACTGCTAGAAGTAATTAAGTTTGATGGATTTCTAAATACAAAACCTTCAAAGTAAATATATTTTCCTCCTAAACTGATGTTTGTATTTCCTTCAAAAAAAACATTTCCTGGGTTTGCTGCTTTAATTGTTATTGGGTTTGTAGCTGTTCCGTTTTTGTTAATGTTTATTTTGATATTATTCCAAATTCCATCTGATAAAATAATTTCAGAACCTGCTGTAGCACTAGAAATTGCTGCATTTAATTCTGATTGATTATTTACTGATGTTTGACTTTGTAGTGCTATAAAACTAAATAGCGCAATAAAAAGCGTTGTTGTTTTAAAAATCTGAGAAATCATAATTTATTTACATTAAATTGGTTAACCAATTTATATTCTGTAAATGTAATGAAAGATTATTTACTACAAAAATTAAATATGTGTTGCTATTTTAGTGTAAATCAGCCAATTCCTTACCAACTAAACTACCAATTGCAATTCCCATTCCGCCTAAACGAATTCCACAAAACACATTATTAGAGACCTGCTTTACAATTGCTTTTTTCTGCCCTGAAAGATTATTAAAACCAACACCCATAATTCCACTCCATTTTTGTTCTATTTCGAAACCTGTATTTGGCAGAATGGTTTCTTTTAAAATTTTTTCTAACTGATTTTGAATGATTTCTGTTTGTCCGAATTGGGAAGTTTCTTCCGTTATAAAATCGAGATTTCTTCCTCCTCCAAAAAGAATTCTATTATCTATATTTCTAAAATAATAATATCCTTTATCTAAATGAAAAGTGCCTTTTATATGTAAGTTTTTAATTGGTTTTGTAATTAAAACCTGTGCTCTTGCAGGTTTTACTTTTGCTGTTAAAAGTTGAGATGCAAAGCCATTTGTTGCAATACATAATTTATTAGTAGTAAATTCTATTTGATTGGTTTTTACACTAACGCTATTTTCTTTTTGAATAAACTCTTCAACTGTAACATTGTTTAGAATTTTTATTCCGGCTTTTTGAACTTTTAAAAGTAATTGAGTAATCATTTTTCCAGTATCAATTTGACCTTCAAAATTGTTGACGATGTATTTAGAATGAATGTTATCGAATTTGAAATTATTATCAGAAACTGAAAAGACATTTTCTTTAAAAATGGGTTCTAAAAGCTGATTTATCTTTGCTTTCTGTGAAATACAATCTTCAAAAAAAGCTTCATCTTTACAAAGTTCAAACCCTTTATTTTGTTGAAAATCGATGTTTTTATCGCCTAAATTACTTCTTAAAAGCGCTAAGCCTTTCCATCTTTTTTCTACCAAATTAAAAACTTCTTCTTCAGTATGGCTTTTAAGATCATCAATTATTTCAGATAAGCTTCCAAAACAAGCAAAACCAGCATTTTTAGAACTGGCTCCTTGAGGTAACATTCCTTTTTCGAGAATTAAAATTTTGGCTTTAGGATGTTTTTTATTGAGTTCTAAGGCACAATTTAAACCAACAATTCCACTACCAACAATTGTAAAATCAACGTTGGTAAACCATTCTTTTACTTCCCAGTAACTGTAGTTCATTTAGAGCGTTTTTTCAAAACAAATACTATTATCCATTTCTGTGTATTGTCCGTAGTTTGGTATTACTTTATAAGCACATTTTTTATAAAATTTTACGGCTTCTACTTGTCTAAGACCCGTTTCTAAAATACATTTTTTATAACCAATTTCTTTGGCCCAAACTTCTAATGCTTGCAATACCTTTTGTGCGATTCCTGTTCCTCTATTTTTTGGTGAAACATACATTCTTTTTACCTCAGCAGCATTGTTTTCAAACTTTTTTATCGCGCCACAACCAACAGGAATTTCACCAATATAAACTACAATAACATTCTTTAAAACATCAATGTTATTAAACTGATTATAGAAATCATGTTCATCTCCATCAGTAATTTTTAAATATGCGTCTAGCTCTTTTACCAAATTGATAAAATCTATATTTTCTGAGTTTGTTCTTATAATTTTAATCATTTTTTTTTAATTAGGTTCAACTGCACGAAACCAGATATCAAATTTTTAATATTTAAAAATGTTGTTCGTTAAAATCAAACTTTAATTGAACCCAAATAGGTTCCTTATTTTCTGTGTTTAAGTTTCCAAAAGACAAGCCTAATAAACGTACAGAATTATGTAATTTTTCTTGAAATAATAAATCTTTTACTATCGGAAAAAACTCTTTTTTCTGTTGCATAAAATTAGCAACTGTTTTACTTCTAGTCTGTTGGGTAAAATCTGAGTATTTTATTTTTAAAGTAATGGTTTTCCCTTTGGTTTCCGATTTTATCATCCTTTTTTCAATTTCATCTGCAATTTTTTCTAATCGTTCTAGCATAAAAATTTCTGATGAAATGTTTTCGAAAAAAGTACGTTCTGCCGCAATAGATTTTCGAATTCTATTTGGTTTTACTGCACTGTTATGAATTCCACGTACAATATTATAATAATGTGTTCCAGATTTTCCAAAGAGTTTTATCAATTCTTCTAATGATTTTTTCTTTAAATCATTCCCAACAAAAATTCCTAAATTGTACATTTTTGCAGCAGTAACTTTACCAACTCCGTAAAATTTATTGACGGGTAATTCTTCTAAAAACTGAATTACCTCATCTGGATGAACTGTTTTTTGTCCATTAGGTTTATTAATATCAGAAGCTACTTTTGCAATAAACTTATTTATAGAAATTCCTGCTGAGGCTCTTAAACCAGTTTCTTCAAAAATACGTTCTCTAATTTCTCTGGCAATTTCATTTGCAAACGGATTTCCTTTCTTATTCTCTGTAACATCTAAATAAGCTTCGTCTAAAGAAAGTGGTTCTACCAGATCTGTATATTCATAAAATATTTCTCTAACTTTTGATGAAATCTCTTTATAACGTGCAAAATCTGTTTTCACAAAAATAAGATGTGGGCATTTCTGTTTTGCTAAAGTGCCACTCATTGCAGATTTTACACCAAATTTTCTGGCTTCGTAACTTGCCGCAGAAATAACACCTCTTCTTCCTTCTCCTCCAACTGCAATTGCTTTCCCTCTTAATTCTGGGTTATCGAGCTCCGCTACAGATGCATAAAATGCATCCATATCTACATGAATTATTTTTCTATAAGGAGGTTGTAATTCCATCTTTCGAAAATACGGAATTTGAGTGTGATATTATTTCAAAAAATCGATACAAATTTGTGTTGCATTTTCTAACTCATTAGAAAGTGAATCTTCTTTCCATGGATGTGAAGAATTAAAAACGTGATTTGCTCCATTAATAATTTCAAATACACTTTTAGGGTTCCATTTCTTTAAGTTTTCCGCTTCATTAATTAATACAGAAGTATCATTATTTCCATGAATTATTAAATGTGGAATTTCTAATTTTTCAGTTGCTTTTTTAATGTTTAGTCGCTCCTCATTCTGAATAAAATCTTCATAAAACTGATAAAAGTGAGGCATATTTTGTTTAGTTCTTCCGTTTAAAACATATTTAACGCCTTCTTTTTTCCATTGATTTAAATCTCCTACTGTTGCTGTTCTTTTCTCAAAGTCGCAAACTCCTGCTAATGTAATTACCTTTTTTACACGCGTATCTTCATTCGCTTTTAAAAGAACAATTCCTCCACCTCTACTGTGTCCTATTAATGAAATGTTTTCTAAATCAACTTCATTTTTAAAATCAGCACTCGTAGAAATCCAATTGATTACTGATTCTAAATCATCTAATTCTTTCGTATAATTATTATTACCAAAAGCTTCTAAATCTGGAAAATCTATAGGTTGTTCAGCAGTTCCTCCATTATGAGAAAAATTGAATTTTATAAAGAAAAAACCTGCTTTAGCATATGCTTCTGCCATTAAATTCCAAGCGCCCCAATCTTTAAAACCTTTATATCCGTGACAAAAAATAACAACTTGTTTTTGTTTATTATTTTCTTCAAAAAACACATCTGTAAGAATTGGTTTTTCGTGTTTTCCTTCTAGAATTATATTTTTAGAAATGTTCATTTTTAATCATTTAAAACAAATAGTTTAAAAAGTGTAATAACAGCTACTAGTCCTGTTAAAATACTTAAAACTAAATTTATATTTTTTGTTATTCTTCCTGCTTTTTTCTGAAGTTTCTTTGCATATTTTCCGTATAAAAATAATATAAAAAAGGTTCCTAATACAGAACCTATCACAAAAAATAATATTGGAAATGTATCAAAACTAAACAAATTAAAAAGATCTAAAGTTGCAACTATTCCGCAAAAAAAAGGAATTGCAAACATATTTAACATCGATAAAGTTAATCCAGATAAAAAAGAACTTCCCTTTCTTACACTGCTTGCTTTTACTTGATTTTTTTCTTTTTTAGATTCGTAATAAAAATATATTGAAAGTAGTATAAATATTATAATTCCGCCTTTTTCTAAATTCTCTAAAAAACTCGGGTTTTGTGCAATGTAACTTGTTAGGGCAACTGCAATATAAGTCTGAATAAAAACAATTAACGAAACTCCTAAAGCATATTTGTTAGCTTCATTTTCATCTTTTTCTAAGCTAATTTTTAGTGCAGTCATATTTAACATACTTGGTGTAACAGAACCAAGAAAAGAAAAAAGAAAGCCAAATAAAAGGTGAGAAATAAAAATCATAAATATTTAAAACTAATTCGTCATTTAATTTATGTAAAGATTACTTTTTAAAACAGTTTGTACAAAAAAACGCATCAAAAAAATTTAATGCGTTTTAATAACTTATTTAATTTGATATTTAAACTACTCCTTGAGCTAACATGGCGTCTGCAACTTTTACAAAACCTGCAATATTTGCACCACTAATATAATCTATAGTACCATCTTCTCTTTCTCCGTATTCCACACAAGAATCATGAATATCTTCCATAATGTCTTTTAGTTTAGCATCTACCTCTTTACGAGACCAGCTTAAACGCAATGAGTTTTGACTCATTTCTAAACCAGAAGTTGCAACTCCACCAGCATTAGATGCTTTTCCTGGAGCAAATAAGATTTTTGCTTTTTGGAATTCTTGAATTGCTTCTGGTGTAGAAGGCATATTTGCTCCTTCAGACACACACATACATCCGTTTTTAACTAATTCTTTTGCTTCATCACCATTTAACTCATTCTGAGTTGCACATGGTAAGGCAATATCACAAGGAACAGACCAAGGTCTTTTTCCTGCAACAAATTTTGCGTTCGGATATTTTTCTAAATACTCACCAATTCTTCCACGTTTTTCGTTTTTAATAAACATCACGTGTTTTAGTTTTTCTGTATTAATTCCTTCTTCATCTAAAATATAACCACTAGAATCAGATAATGTTAAAATTGTTGCTCCTAATTCTATTGCTTTCTCAGCAGCATATTGTGCTACGTTTCCAGATCCAGAAATTACTACTTTTTTTCCATCAAAAGAATTGTTTTTTCTCATTAACATATTTTGAGCAAAGTATACGTTTCCATATCCTGTTGCTTCTGGTCTAATTAATGAACCTCCCCAAGAAGCACCTTTACCTGTTAAAACTCCTGTAAAAGTTGTCTTTAACTTCTTATACATTCCAAACATAAAACCAATTTCTCTTGCTCCAACTCCAATATCTCCTGCAGGAACATCTGTGTTATGACCAATATGTCTGAATAATTCGCTCATAAAAGCATGACAGAAACGCATAATTTCGTTATCTGATTTTCCTTTTGGGTCAAAATCAGAACCTCCTTTTCCTCCACCCATTGGTAAAGTTGTTAAAGAATTTTTAAACACTTGTTCAAAAGCTAAAAACTTTAAAATACTTGCATTTACTGTTGGATGAAAACGTAAACCACCCTTATAAGGTCCGATGGCGGAATTCATTTGAATTCTATATCCTCTATTTACTTGTATTTCATTATTATCATCAACCCAAGCAACTCTAAAAGAAATTTGCCTTTCTGGTTCTACCATCCTTAAAAGAATGTTTTTACCGAAATAAATATCGTTTTTAATGATATAAGGAATTACAGTTTCTGCAACTTCATGCACAGCTTGTAAAAATTCTGGCTCATGGCTATTTCTTTGTTTAACCAAGTCCATGAATTCATCAATTTTAGATTTAATATTTTTATCCATGTTTTTTTATGATATTAATAAAAATTTAACGGCGTAAAGATAATAAATTTTCAATATCACAAAATTAAAAGTGTCATAAAATATGAATAGAATTCCCTTATTTCAATCGATTTCAAAACTACTCGTTGTTTTCTTAACAAATACGTTCCAAAACTCTTTAAAAAACAGTAAATTTGCGGCTTAATTATCCTCGAAAATGTTAGATAAAGTAAAAGAACTGATTGGTGATGTAAAGGCATTTAATGCAACTTCTAAAGAAGAGGTTGAATCTTTTAGAATTAAATATTTAGGAAGCAAAGGTCTTTTAAAGGATTTATTTGCCGAATTTAAAAATGTTGATGCTGAATTACGTAAAGATTTTGGACAAGCTTTAAACAACTTAAAAAAATCTGCTGAAGGAAAAGTTATTGAATTAAACGAAGCTTTAGAAAATTCTGTTGAAGAGAAAGGAGCTTATGGAGATTTAACACGTCCTTCTGAACCGATTGAATTAGGTTCTCGTCATCCAATTTCATTGGTTAAAAATAGAATTATTGAAGTTTTTAATAGAATTGGGTTTACAGTTTCTGAAGGTCCAGAGATTGAAGATGATTGGCACAACTTTACTGCCTTAAACTTACCAGAATATCACCCTGCAAGAGATATGCAGGATACTTTTTTTATTGATAAAAATCCAGATACTTTACTAAGAACACACACTTCTTCTGTGCAAGTTCGTTATATGGAAAACAATACGCCACCAATTAGAACTATTTCTCCTGGAAGAGTTTTTAGAAATGAAGATATTTCTGCACGTGCACATTGTATTTTTCATCAAGTTGAAGGTTTATATATAGATACAGATGTTTCTTTTGCCGATTTAAAACAAACACTTTTGTATTTTACAAAAGAGATGTTTGGTAAATCTAAAATTCGTTTACGTCCTTCTTATTTTCCATTTACAGAGCCAAGTGCAGAAGTAGATATTTACTGGGGATTAGAAACAGAAACAGATTACAGAATTACCAAAGGTACAGGTTGGTTAGAAATTATGGGTTGTGGTATGGTAGATCCTAATGTGTTAAAAAACGCAAATATAGATCCAACTAAATACTCTGGTTATGCTTTTGGAATGGGAATTGAACGTATTGCCATGTTATTATATCAAATACCAGATATTAGAATGTTTTATGAAAATGACAAACGTTTCTTAGAGCAATTTAAATCTGTTTTATAATGAATTACTTTACACAATTTTGGGACGAAGGAAGAGATGATAAATACTCTAGTTGGGGAAATTCTACTTGGTATTTTGAAACAAATGATGCTGATGAAATTCTAAAACAAATCACTATTTATCAAAACGAAAAGATTTTAAAATATAGTGATGAAAACCCAGAAGATGAATTTGGTAAATTAGGAGAACATACTTTAACAATTGAAGATTGTGATGGTACTAGTATTTCTAAAGAAGATTTTTATACCCTTTGGTAATAAATAGTTTAGAAATCCTGAAATAAATTCAGTACACGTGAAAAAAGACATTCAAATTCCTGAAGTTACAGACGTAGAAATTGCGGTAGCATATGAATACAATGATATTTATAATACCAATGATTGGAACGTTTACATCATTAACAATAAGAATATAGATTTAGAAATGGTGGTTATTGTTTCTCAAGGTTTTTCTGAGAAAAAAACAACTTCTTTAATGCGTAAAAAATTAGATATATTACCCGCTAATTCTTATGCAAAGATTGAGTTTATGCAACCAGAATTATTTGCTTTAAATAATCGTTTTCAGGTTACTTTTTTTGCTGATAATAAATTGTTTGATAAAACATTTTTATTTGAACAAAACACTGTTAAAGAAGGCGCTTTAAGAATGATTCCTGAACTTAAAAAACGTGGAATATTAGCAAGTTAGGTTAATCAAAATCAGCTTCAAGCCTATTTATATTTGCAATATCTTTATTTAAATATTTAATACTCACTTTTGGCGGAATTGAAATTTCTATACATGTTTCTGTAAATAGTAAACTATCTGTAGATAATTTAGACTGAAAATCATTAGCAACTAATAGCGATTTTAAAATTAGTTTAAACATTTTTTTTTCTTTGTATTCTTCATACATGGTTTCAATTTCTTCTTTTGATACTTCTTTAAATCTACTAAAATGAATTTCTATTGATGGTGGAACAGAAACTCCAACAATTAATCTGTTGGTTTTAAAACCTGCCTTTTCTAAAAAAGGTAAAACATTAAAAACATCTTTAACGTAGTTTATAAATTTATCTTTTGTGCTTGTGCCAATATCTCCAATTTTTGAAATTCCATTTTTAAATTGTTCAAAAACCTGATCTGCACCATCAGTAATAGATTTACTTGTTTTTTTAAGAATATTTTTATCTTTCATCTTACTTTTTTTAACCTAAAAATCCAATAACTAAATACAATAAAACCGTAATTACACCACCAACTAAAGCATAAGGTAATTGTGTTTTTACGTGGTCTATATGATCACTTGCAGAAGCCATTGATGAAATAATTGAAGTATCAGAAATTGGTGAACAATGATCTCCAAAAATTCCTCCACCTAAAGTTGCAGCAACTACAATTGTTACATCTGCGCCATGTATATTTGCCATCGGAACAGAAATAGCTAACATAATTGCAAAAGTTCCCCAAGAAGTTCCTGTAGAAAATGCAATAAAAGAACTTATTACAAACACAACTGCTGGTAATAATTCTGGTGATAACCATTCTTTAGTTGCATTTGCCACATAAATTCCGGTTTCTAATTCTTTACAAGCATCACCAATAGCAAATGCTAACAACATTAACAAAGCCAAAGGCATTAACTCACTAATTCCTTTTAAAGTTAAATTCACCATTTCCTTTGGTTTCATAATTCCTTGTATAAAATACATCACCATTGCTACTAAAAGCGATGTAATAACGGCATATAAAACCGATGAAGATCCAGATCCATTTCCTATTGCTTGTGAAGCATGATTAAAAAATGACGTTGATTCTTTTACTGCTTCCCAACCTGTATAAATTAAGTTGATTGGCATCATAAAAACCATTACCAAAAGTGGTACAATCATATTATATGCTCTTGCAGGAATTCCTTCTTTTGGCGGATAAGAAGTTACTTCATCTGAAACCATTGGTTTAGAACCTTCATTCATTAATAATCCTGTTTCTTTGGTTCTTTTTTCGGCTTTTTTCATCGGACCAAAATCTTTCTTAGAAAAAATGACAATAAAAACAATTACAATCGCCAATAATGGGTAAAAGTTATATTTTATGGAAGACATCATTAAAGAAAATGGTTTGTCTATTCCTTGGGTTAATAAAAGCCCCATAATAAAAGCTCCCCAAGCATTAAAAGGTATTAAAATTGATGAAGGAGCAGAACTAGAATCTGCTATATAAGCTAGTTTTTCTCTCGGAATTCCTAATTTATCAAAAATGGGTCTGTATAAAGTTCCCACAGTTAAAGAACTAATACTTGTTTCTACAAACAATAATAATCCTGTTAAGGTTGCTAAAAACTGTACCATTACTCTACTATAACCTGCGTGCTTTTTCTCTAATTTTACAATTAATTTATTTAAAATATTTACAAACCCTTCTACTCCTCTAGAATATTGAATAAACAATAACAACGCTCCAACTAAAGCACTAAACATTATGGTTCTTGTGTTTCCTGCAGACTGAAAAACGTTTACCATTCCTTCAATCATTGCTAAAGTTCCGTCTAATGGATTCCAACCTTTAATAATCAACCAAGAAAACCAGATACCAAACAATAATGCTATATAAACTTGCTTTGTTCTTAACGCTAAAATAATTGCAACAATTGGCGGAACAATTGAAAGAAAACCATACTCCATAAAAATAATTTTAAGTAGCTAAAGGTAGTAATTAATACCCAAAATTATAATTCGTTTTGTAAAGTGTTATTTTGTAAATTGCTTTTCAATTTTTTATCAAAATGGCAAATAAATTCATCATCGCTTTAGATCAAGGAACCACAAGTTCTCGTTCGGTTGTTATCAACCAAAAAGGAGAGGTAGTTGCTATTGAACAGCAAGAAATTGAGCAAATTTTTCCAGAATCGGGTTGGGTTGAACATAATCCGATAGAAATTTTAGAAACACAACTTTCCACTTTTAAAAAAGTGATTGAAAAAGCTGGAATTCTTCCACAAGAAATTGTTGGAATCGGAATTACAAATCAACGAGAAACAACTATTGTTTGGAATAAAAATACAGGAAAACCTGTTTATAATGCAATTGTTTGGCAAGACAAACGAACTGCAAATATTTGTGAGAATCTAAAGAAAAAAGGCTTAGAAAATCATGTAAAACAAACTACTGGATTAGTCGTTGATTCTTACTTTTCTGCAACAAAAATTAATTGGATTTTAGAAAATGTAGAAAACACTAGAGAAGAAGCTGAAAAAGGAAATCTCCTTTTTGGAACTATAGATTCTTGGCTTTTATGGAATTTAACTGATAAAAAAATACATGCAACAGATTATAGTAACGCATCAAGAACCATGCTTTTTGATATTAAAAATTTATGTTGGGATGAAAAGTTATTATCAGCATTAAACATTCCAAAATCGATGTTGCCAGAAGTAAAACCTTCATCTTTTCATTTTGGAAATTACAAAATTGATGAAATAGAAATTCCGATTTCTGGAATTGCAGGAGATCAACAAGCAGCACTTTTTGGACAAACCTGTTTTACCAAAGGTGAGGCAAAAAACACCTATGGAACGGGTTGTTTTTTATTAATGAACACAGGAAATGAAGTTGAGTTTTCTAAAAACGGCTTGTTAACAACCATTGCTTGGGGAATAGATAATAAAGTGTTTTACGCTTTAGAAGGAAGTGTTTTTATTGCTGGTGCAGCAATTCAATGGTTAAGAGATGGCTTACAAATTATAAATTCGGCAGAAGAATCTGAGTTTTTTGCAACTGAAGTTGAAGGAGAAAATCCTGTAATTGTAGTTCCTGCTTTTGCTGGTTTAGGTGCTCCTTATTGGGATATGTATGCTAGAGGAGCAATTTTTGGATTGACAAGAGATACAGGTAAAAACCATTTAATAAAAGCAACCTTACAATCATTAGCATATCAAACAAAAGATGTTTTAAAAGCAATGCAAAATGATGCAGAAACGGCGTTAACTTCATTAAAAGTTGATGGAGGAGCAAGTAATAATGATTTATTAATGCAGTTTCAATCTGATATTCTAGATACAATTGTAGAAAGACCAAAAGTAACTGAAACAACTGTATTAGGAGCTGCTTATTTAGCAGGAATTTGTGTAGGTTTATGGAAGCAAGAAGATATATTATCATTTAGAAAAGTTGATAAAAAATTCTCACCAGCTTTTTCATCAGAAAAGAGAGAAAAATTATACAAAAGATGGTTAAAAGCCGTTGAACGATCTAAAGACTGGATTGATTAAAAAGAAAATAATATGGCAAAATTTTATACAAAACTTACAACAAGAATTCAAAAATTTATTGAAGCTCAAAAAATATTCTTTGTAACAACAGCTCCAAATTCTGGAAGAATTAATTTATCTCCAAAAGGAATGGATTCTTTTAGAATAATTAATGAAAACAAAGTAATGTGGTTAAATGTAACAGGAAGTGGAAACGAAACTGCGGCTCATTTATTAGAAAATGAACGAATTACCATGATGTTTTGCTCTTTTGAAGGCGCTCCAAATATTTTACGTTTATACGGAAAAGGAAAAGAGATAAAGCCAAGTGATGATGAATGGAAAAACGTAATTTCGCTGTTTCCAGAAACACCTGGAACGCGTCAAATTTTTGATATTACTATAGAATCTGCTCAAACTTCTTGTGGAATGTCAATTCCTTTTTACGAATATAAAGGTGAAAGAAATGAATTAAATGATTGGGCAACAGAACAAGGAAAAGAGAAAATTGAACAATATTGGGAAGACAGAAATCAAACAAGTATTGATGGTTTACCAACTAATATTATAAAAAAATAATTATGAAAAAGTTTTCATATTCAGAAAGAGAAAATATTACCAAAGAGCTATCTTCAAACGAGGTAGACTTGCTAATTATTGGTGGTGGAATTACTGGCGCAGGAATTGCTTTAGACGCAGCTTCTAGAGGAATGAAAGTTGCATTAATAGAAAAGAATGATTTTGCATCTGGAACTTCAAGTAAATCTACAAAATTGATTCATGGAGGATTGCGTTATTTAAAACAATTCGATTTTTGGTTGGTTAAAGAAGTAGGTACAGAACGTGCAATTGTACACAAATTAGCGCCACATTTAGTAATTCCAGAAAAGATGATTTTACCCTTAATTGATGGAGGAACTTATGGTTCTTGGCTAACATCAATTGGCTTAAAAGTGTATGATATTTTAGCTTCTGTAGAAGGAGAAGACAAGCGTAAAATGTTAGATAAAGAAGAGGCTTTAGAAAAAGAACCTTTACTACCAGAAAGTATTTTAAATGGTGCTGGTTACTATGCAGAATACAGAACAGATGATGCGCGTTTAACAATTGAAGTCTTAAAAACTGCATTAAATTATGATGCAAAATTGTTAAATTATACTGAAGCAACTGAATTTATTTATGAAGAAAATAGAGTTGTTGGAGCAAAAGTAAAAGATACTTTTACTGGTGCTAATTTTAATATAAAAGCAAAATATGTAGTAAATGCTTGTGGGCCTTGGGTAGATGAACTTCGTCAAATTAATCACTCTAAAACAGGAAAAAGATTACACTTAACAAAAGGAGTTCACTTGGTAGTTCCTCATGACAAATTACCTGTAAAACAATCTGTTTATTTTGATGTTCCAGATGGACGAATGATGTTTGCAATTCCTCGTGGAAAAGTAACTTATTTTGGAACAACAGATACCAATTATCAATTAGATAAAAACAATGTAGAAACAAATCTTGTAGATGCTACTTATTTAATTTCTGCCGTAAATAATATGTTTCCAGAAATAAATTTAACGTTAGATGATGTAGAATCTTCTTGGGCAGGTTTACGTCCGTTAATTCATGAAGAAGGAAAATCTGCATCAGAATTATCTAGAAAAGATGAAATTTTTGTTTCTGATACTGAACTGATCTCTATTGCTGGAGGAAAATTAACCGGTTATAGAAAAATGGCAGAACGAATTGTAGATTTAGTTGGTAAAAAATACAAACGTCGTTTTGAGAAAGAATTTGATGATATTAAAACTCAAGAAATTGTACTTTCTGGAGGAACATTTAAAGATTCTAGCGAAGTAAAAAGCTATACAGATGCAATTTATAATAGAATTGCAGAAGTAGATTTCTCTGAAAAAGATGCAGAATATCTAGTTTACAATTATGGAAAACAAACAGATATAATCTTAAAGAAATTTGATGAATTAACTGATGAAAATCAGCAAGAAAAAATGATAAAAGCAGAGGTTTGGTTTACTTTAAACTATGAAATGGTTTGTACTCCAACAGACTTTTTTATGCGTAGAACAGGTCGTTTATTTTTTGATAAACCTTCTGTAGATTTATTTAAAAACTTGGTGATGACAGCTTTTATAAGTCATTTTAATTGGGATGAAAAAACTGCAGCAAAACACTTAAATGAATTGAATGAAAAAATTAGTTTAGCTTCATCATTTAATTAAAAAAATAAATTACATTTGATATAACAATTATTAATTTTAAGGCTTATGAAAATATAGTTCGCTATTACCTCAACAAAAAGCATCTTCTTTTTTGGAAAAAGAAATGCTACTATATTTAGTAAAAAAATAACTTTAAAATTAAAAATTATGAAAACATTATATTCTGTAGCATTCGTGCTATTTATTTCTGTATCTCTATCTTTTACTTCAAAAATTAATGTAAAAGACAACACTTTAACAGCAACTTTTAAAGGTCTTACAATTGATGATTATTTTAAATTTGAAGACGATAACAATAAGATATTTCTTTTTTATGATATTAAAGAAGATATAGATATCAATTTATATGATGATGAGTTAATTGATAAAAAATTTACACTTACTTGGTCTGAAATAGAAATAGAGTTAACTGATGAAAATGGAGATTTAACTGGAGAAAAAAAGAAAGGAAAATCTATAATTGAACTTACTTTAGTTAAATAATAACATTTAAAAAACCGTTTTTCTATTATTGAAAAACGGTTTTTTTATATTAATTTTTTATCTCAACTTTTAAAGTATTAGACTAACAATCTTAAATTTTCTTAACATTAATAGGTCTAGTATTAAAAAACTCTAAAACATTTAAACTATAAAAACCTTTTGAGGGAAATTTTCTAAATTCTTCTACTTGAAAACCTCCAATTAGATAGATTTGTTCATTTAGAAAATGCATGCCCAAATCTTCTAAATTTAGATCTATTTTATATTCTTTAAGGACTCTTTTTTTAGGATTAAAGGTTGTAAATTTTCCATCTTCATATAGATAAATAAAATCCTTATCTTTTGTAATTGCAGGGTTTTTTAAGCCTCTAAACAAGTTTCCTTCTTTTTCCCATTTTCCTGTTTTTAAATTATAAGATTCTATTTCTGATAGTTTTTTACCGTTAAAACCACCAAATAAATAGAGTTTATTTTCAAAAATAATTCCATTTACCTCTTTCCCTTTAGACATTTTTGTAAGTACATACCAATATCCACTTTCTAAATCATAAAGATGAATATCATCTGAATATTTTTTCCTTCCATTATCATATAATCTTGTTGAACCTCCAAAAACTACAATTTTATTATCGTGAAGTAATGCTCCAAAATCTACTGCTTGATGTGGGTTTGTTGCATCTTTTCTAACAGAAAAATCTTTAGTAGAAATAATTTCAATATTATTTTCTAACAATTCCCTTACTTTCTTTTTTGAGTGTTTTTTTCCACCTAAAAGATATATTTCTTGTTGATTTAAAACAGCTCTAATGTGTGCTCTTTTTATCAATTTATCTTTATTAAGAGTCCATTCTTTGTCGGTTAAACTAAATTCTTGAATAGATCCTACAAACTTATTAAAGCTTATGGGTTTTGGTCTTTTTAAAAATTTCATTATTTCATCTTCAGTGCTTGTCTGAAGTTGCGCTAAACCTGCTTTATTTTTTTCAACCATATTAGAAGCATCACCTCCAAAAACATAAATTTTGTCGTCTTTTAATATGGAAGCAAAAGAATAAACTGCAATAGGTAAATCTTGTAATTTTTTAAAATCTAAACCATTTTTAAGTTTCTTATTTAAACTGATTTTAATTTCATCTAAAACCTCGAGTTTTTCTTGAAGATAAATTATTAAAGGAGTTTCCTCTTTTTTAAAATCAATATTTTTAGTTTGATACTTAATGTGTGAAATCGTAAAACTTGAACCTTCTATTTTATTTAGTTTAAAAGAAAATTCACCTTTATCATTGGTGTATAAAATTTTATTTTTAAAAAAAACATGTGCTTTAACAACAGGCATTTTAGTTTCAAAATCTAAAATTTTACCTGTAATTCTTTGTGAAAAAATACTTGTAGCTATTAGTAAAAAAAGAATAGTAATTTGTTTTTTCATGGTTAGTTTTATTCTCTTTTACTTCAAAAATTATGCCTTAAAAGATTAATCGTCTTTTTCGTTTTCTTCTATATCTTCAGTTAGATCTAAATTTCTTAATTTAGGATTTAATATTCCTGTTGCCGTCACAGTAATTAAGGTCATTGTACCTCCAAAAACTACTGCTGCTACTGGACCTAATATCTTTGCTGCTAAACCACTTTCAAAGGCTCCTAATTCATTAGAAGAACCTACAAACATAGAATTAACAGAGGCTACTCTACCTCTCATATCATCTGGTGTTTTTAATTGTAAAATTGTTTGACGAATTACCATAGAAATTCCATCTGCAGCTCCACTTATAAATAAAGCTAATACACTAACCCAAAAAATAGATGACAATCCAAAAGCAATGATACTTAGTCCAAAAATGAAAACTGAAATCAACATTTTTTTACCAGTATTTTTATTAATAGGTATATAAGTAGTTATAAACATGGTAACAATACTTCCCATTGAAATTGATGCGTTTAAAATTCCAAAACCTTCTGGACCAACTTTTAAAACATCTTGTGCAAAAACAGATAAAATAGCAACTGTACCACCAAATAAAACAGCAATCATATCTAAAGATAAGACTCCTAAAATAGCTTTATTTTGAAATACAAATTGTACACCGGCTTTTAAACTTTCAGTTATTGGCTCGCCTATTTTTTTATTTAAAATTGGTTTCTTTTTAATTAAAAAGGTAAAAATTAATGATAGTATTACCAAGACAAAAACCAAACATAATGTCATATCAACACCAATCCAGCTTATAAAAAATCCACCAAAAAGTGCTCCTGAAACAGATGCTGTTTTCCATGTACTTGTACTCCATGTTGCAGCATTGTGATATATTTTTTTAGGTACCAATAATGCTACTAAAGAAAAAATAGTAGGGCCAAAAAAGGAACGTAAAAAACCACCAAAAAAGACCAATGCATAAATGGAATATAAAACCGAGTTAGTAGACCAACTGTTTACAATATTATCTGTAGTTAGCAAAAACAACCCCAAACTAATAAATGAAAAAGCAGCAATACAAATTGCAAATAAATTTCGTTTTTCTCGTTGATCTACAATATGACCTGCAAATAAAGCCATGGTAAAAGCAGGAATAATTTCCATTAAACCAATAATACCAAGAGATAAAGGATCTTTAGTAATTGAATATACTTGCCATTCAATTACAATAAATTGCATAGACCAACCAAAAACAAGCAGAAATCTAACAAATAAAAAAATATTGAACTCCTTTATTCTAAGTGCTGCATAAGGATCTTGTTTTGCCATTTAATTAGCTTAATTTCATATCCATTAAAATGGCAAAAGTTTGGTTGATATCTTTTTCTTTTACAACAATTGTCATTTCATTTGTAGTAGAAATAATTTCTTGTAAAGGAATATCTGCCCAGGCTAATTGTTTTAAAATAAAGTAATAAATACCAGATTGTTCTAAATTTTCTTTTGGTAATTTTATTGTAATTGAAGCTAATTCTAAAACACTACTAATTAAGGTTTCTTCTTCAAAAATTTCTTTTACAAAAGGTTGTAAATTCTTACTAGTAACAATATTTGTTTCAAAAATTCCTTGAGAAACGGTTAAGAAATAATCAGAATTTTCTGATGATTTGGTTAATATTTTTGCAATTTCTCTTAATAAGGAAGGCGTGTTTTTAAAGGTAAAATCACACAAATCTGAACGAACAATAACATCTCCTAAATCTAAAGCAAGTTTTTTAATATTCTTTCTTATTCTTAATTCACTTGCAGGAGAAAGTCTATTAATAGCCATCATTACAGCGCCAACTTTTACATCCTTCTTTAAAACCTTAGAAACTTCTGGTAAAATAATTCTTGCCAAAGAAGATACATTTATCAACTTTTCATTTAAAGCTTCTTCAATAAAAGGTGTTTTTCTAATTGTGCTTTCTACAACTTCCTGTATTGTTTTCATGATAATTGTTTAATAAAATATACTAATGTTCAAAATTAAACAATTAATCTAATTTATCAGTCAACTTATTAAATTCTTTTTTAGCGTCTTTATTATTGTATAAAACATTATAAACTGCGTCTATAATTGGTGTATTAGCACCATTTTCTTCCTTAATATTAAAAGCACTTTTTGTTGCGTAATACCCTTCTGCAACCATACTCATTTCTAATTGTGCAGATTTTACAGTGTATCCTTTACCAACCATATTTCCAAAAAGCCTATTTCTACTAAAAGTAGAATACCCTGTAACTAATAAATCACCTAAATAAGCAGAGTTATTAATGTTACGTTTCATTTTATGCACTTTCTTAATAAAGCGTTTCATTTCTCTAATTGCGTTGCTCATTAATACAGCCTGAAAATTATCTCCATAACCTAAACCATGAGCAATTCCTGCCGCAACTGCATAAATATTCTTTAACATTGCTGCGTATTCTGTACCAATAATATCATCAGAAATTTTGGTTTTTATATACCAACTATTTAAAGAATTAGCCATTATTATAGCTTTCTTTTCATCTTGACAAGCAATTGTTAAATACGATAAACGCTCCATTGCAACCTCTTCTGCATGACAAGGACCTGTTATTACACCAATATCTTCTAGAGGAATATTGTATTTTGTATTAAAATGTTCACCAATAATTAAACCTGTTTCTGGTACAATTCCTTTAATTGCAGAAAAAATGACTTTTCCTTCTAAGGAGGCTGATAGTTTATTTAATTCACTCATTAAAAAAGCAGAGGGAATTGCAAAGATTAAGATATCATAATTTTCTACTGTTGTATTAATATCATTAGATAAATCTAATTTAGTAGCATCTAACTCTGCAGCGCTTAAATAATTAGGATTATGATTATTTTCTTTTATATGATCTATGGCTTGTTCACTTCTCATGTACCAACCAATAGTTTCTATGTTTTCAGACAACATTTTAACAATGGCAGTAGCCCAACTCCCTCCTCCTAAAACTGCTATTTTTTGATGTGTGCTCATTATAATTCTATTTTAAAATCAAAAGTAAGAAAACTATTAACTTCTAATGAATCCTAAGTTGATTTATTATATTTGTCTAAATTAGAATTAATCTTATGAAGAAAAGAATTTTCTTATTATTTTTTACTTTTTTTTTGATGTTTTCTTGCAAGGTAAATCAGCCTAAAAAAGAAATTTCTACAAAAAAAGAGGTAACAAAAACTGATGAAAAAGGAACAGTTTCTATTCTAAATAAAGAATTTATTATTGAAGGATTAAATTCAATCTCTCATAAAGTTTGGTTGTATTTACCTCCAAATTATGCTACTTCAAAAGAAAAATATCCTGTAATTTATATGCATGATGCTCAAAATTTATTTGATGCCAAAACATCTTATGCTGGTGAATGGGAGGTTGATGAAACTTTAGATAAATTATATAATGAAACAGGAAAAAGTTTTATTGTTGTTGGTGTAGAAAATGGTGGTGAAAAAAGAATTGAAGAATATACGCCTTGGAAACACAAAAAATATGGTGGTGGAAAAGGTGCTATTTATGTAGATTTTTTAGTAAAAACTTTAAAACCTTTTATAGATGAAAACTATAAAACTAATCCCGAGGCAAAAAATACAGCTATTATAGGAAGTTCTTTAGGCGGATTGATTTCTTTTTATGGAGGACTAAAACACCCTGAAGTATTTGGTAAAATTGGTGCACTTTCTACTTCATTTTGGTTTTCTCTTAAAGTACAAGATTTTGCTTCAAAATACGGAAAACAAAACAATACGAAACTGTATTTTTTAGTAGGTGAAAAAGAAAGTGGACCAATGGTTGTAGACACAGAAAATATGGTAGAACTTTTGTTAGATCTTGGTTTTCCATCAAAAAATTTAAAAACAAAAATTGTTGCTGAAGGAACACATTCTGAATCTTTTTGGAAAAATGAATTCTTAGAAGTAGTAACATTCTTATATAATTAAATAAAAAATGAACGTACAAATCATAAACAAATCAAAACACGCAACTCCAAATTACGAAACTGAAGGAGCTGCAGGAATGGATTTAAGAGCTAATATTGAAGAAGCTATTACGCTAAAACCTTTAGAAAGAGCTATTGTAAAAACGGGTTTATTTATAGCTTTACCTGTTGGTTTTGAAGCACAAGTTAGACCTAGAAGTGGTTTAGCAGCTAAAAAAGGAATTACAGTTTTAAATTCTCCAGGAACTGTAGATGCAGATTATAGAGGTGAAATTGGTGTAATTTTAGTAAACCTTTCTAATGAAGATTTTGTTATAAATGATGGAGAAAGAATTGCACAATTGATTATAGCAAAACATGAACGAGCTAATTGGAAAGAAGTAGATGTTTTAAGCGAAACTGAACGTGGTTCTGGTGGTTTTGGAAGTACAGGAGTTTAATTTTTCTTACTTTTGCATTCTAATAACAAAAAATTAAAAAATGATTTTAGGAGTTTCAGATTGGTTAAGTCCAAAAATAAATGTAGAAGCAAAATACATTAGAATTGGTTTTGCCGTAAGTATTTTATTAGCAGGTTTTGGATTAGGGTTATACTTAATTTTATGGGTAGTAAAATTACTTTCTAAATAATTACATTACACATAAAAAAAGCCTCTTAAAAGAGGCTTTTTTTATGTGTAAAATCTTAAAATTTTAGTGTAATTCTTTATAAATCTGACTCATTTTACGAACCTTATCAAACAATAAATCATATTCTAAAAAACAATGAGAGTGATATTTATATCCTAGTTTTTTATAAAATTGAAATGCTTGTTCTTGTTCATCCATAGCATCTAGCCAAATAATTTTATAGCCTTTTTCTTTCGCAGTTTCTTCTAACCAAGCAAGTAATTTTTTTCCAATTCCATTTCCTTGTGTTTTCTGATGTAAATAAACACGGTGTAATTTTACTTGTTTTTCTTCAGTTAAACCGTCTAGTTTTTTATCCCAAATAATTCTAAAGTTTCCAACAATTTCATCATTAAAAAGAATAAAAAAATAACTCGCTTTTTCTTCAGAAATTTCTCTTAAAATATTCTCTTTTGAGTATTGTGAATTCACATACCAATCTCCAGCATCTTCCCAAAAATGACTATAAGCCAAAGGATAAACTTCTTTCATTAAATTAAACAACCTTTCAGAATCTGAATTTGAAATGGTTGTTAATTGTATATTTTCTGATATTTTAATCATTTTTATAAAAATAAAAACTGCTATAGATTGATTAATCCTATAGCAGTTTATAATAATAGTTAGAACTTTAAAACTTAATCTTGATTTTCAATAGCATCTTTTATTTTTCCTTCTAACTCTTCTGCTAATTCAGGATTATCTTTAATTAATCCTTTCACAGCATCTCTTCCTTGACCAAGTTTTGTTTCACCATAACTAAACCAAGAACCACTTTTCTTTACAATACCTAATTCTACACCAATATCTAAAATTTCACCAACTTTAGAAATTCCTTGCCCATACATAATATCAAATTCTGCAATTTGGAAAGGAGGTGCTACTTTATTTTTTACAACTTTAACCTTAGTACTGTTTCCAATAACTCTGTCTCCATCTTTAATTTGCGTTCTTCTTCTAATATCTAAACGAACAGAAGCATAGAATTTTAATGCATTACCACCAGTTGTAGTTTCTGGGTTACCAAACATAACTCCAATTTTTTCTCTTAACTGATTAATAAAAATTACAGTACATTTTGTTTTAGAAATTGTTCCTGTTAATTTACGTAATGCTTGAGACATTAAACGAGCGTGTAAACCCATTTTAGAATCTCCCATTTCTCCTTCAATCTCAGATTTTGGAGTTAAAGCTGCAACAGAATCAATTACAACAATATCTATTGCGCCAGAACGAATTAAATTTTCTGCAATTTCTAAAGCTTGCTCACCATGATCTGGCTGAGAAATAATTAAATTATCTATGTCTACACCTAAATTTTCTGCATAAAACTTATCAAAAGCATGTTCTGCATCAATAAAAGCTGCAATACCACCCGCTTTTTGAGCTTCTGCAATTGCATGTAATGTTAATGTTGTTTTACCAGAAGATTCTGGTCCGTAAATTTCTATAACTCTTCCTCTTGGGTAACCACCAACGCCTAAAGCTAAATCTAATCCTAAAGAACCAGATGAAATTGCATCTATATCTTCTGTAACTACATCTCCTAATTTCATTACAGATCCTTTACCATAAGTCTTATCTAGTTTATCTAGAGTAAGTTGAAGTGCTTTTAGTTTTGCTGCTTTTTCTTTATCTGCTGCCATAAATCTTTCTGTGTATATTTTTAAATAAGTGCCACAAGTTACAAAAAAATAAACTACATTTTTGTACTATTGTGTTAGTAAATTTTAAAAAATGAATTCAGAAATACAATTAAAAAATTTAAATAGTGCTGCCATTATTATTAATGGAGAATTAACAAGTTTTAAAAAAAACGGATTTGAATTCATTCACCAAAAAGGAAATAAAGGTTGGCGTAATTCTGATGATGAAATGTTTCCTGTTATTGGGCCAACTGCAAAAAACAACTTTATTGTGCACACAAAAAAAGGAGATGCAATCCAAGATCAGCATGGTTTATTAAGAGAAATAAAATATACTGCAATTTCTTCGGATGAAAATAGCGCAAAATTTACTAAAAAATACACCAAAAACACCCATATAAAGAATAGTAAATTTCCAGTAAAATCTACTGAAGAACATCTTTTTTGGCCTTTTGATTTTACTTTTGAAAAGAATTTTAGGTTAGAAAATGATGTTTTAAAAATCGATTTTATTATCAATTCAGAAAAAGGAATGCCTTTTATGTTAGGCTATCATCCTGCATTTTTATTATCTGATTCTGGAAACGAAATTTTAATTTCTGATGATAAAAAAATTACTTTATCTGATGTTTATAAAGCGGGTTCAAATGCTTTTCCTGTTTTAAATACTGATAAAATCACCTTAAAAAATATTGATAGAAATGATGTAGAAATTTCTACAAAAGGTTTTAATAATTTTATGCTTTGGACAGAAGTTAACAACATGCTTTGTATTGAACCAATTACACAATATACTTCTTATACAGATCAAAAATTCTCGGAAGAAAATATGAGTTTATCCGAAGGAAAAAATATTTTTTCAGTAGAAATTAAAGTTTTATAAATTGATTAAAAAACACCGCCATTTTATAATTCATAAACCTTGGGGAATGATTTCTCAGTTTGTAAATCCTGCAAAAAGGAAGAAAAAATTATTAGGAGAATTATACGATTTTCCTGAAGGAACAATGGCAATAGGTCGTTTAGATGTTGCTTCTGAAGGGTTACTTTTATTAACAACAGATGGAAAAGTATCTGAAGAAATTAGAAGTAGTAAATATGAAAAAGAATATTACGTTCAGGTAGATGGAATTATAACTCAAGAAGCTGTAGAAAAATTAAAAACTGGAGTAGAAATTGGTTTAGATGGTAAAAAATACATAACAAAACCTGGAAAAGCTTTTTTAATTGAAGATCCTAAATTTCAGTTAAGAAGTCAGAAAATTAGAGACGAAAGACATGGCCCAACAAGTTGGGTTTCTATTATAATTAATGAAGGAAAATTTAGACAAGTTAGAAAAATGACAGCTGCTGTTGGTTTTCCAACATTACGTTTAATTAGACTTAGAATTGGTGATATAAAATTAGATAACTTAGAAGTTAGTGGTGTTATAGAAGTTGATAAATTAATGTAACATTTATCACAAAAAAAGAACATTTATCTTTCTAATTTTGCGCTATGAATAATTCTAATACAACTTTATATATAGTAGCTGCAATTATAATTTTGCACTTTGTAGTAGGTTTTGGATACCTAATTTATAAAATGACTAAAAAGAGTGATAAAAATTAATTTCTATCCATTCTAATATGAGGAATTCCGTCTTCTAAGTACTCCTCTCCTACTTGAATAAAGTGATGAGTTTCATAAAATTTCTTTAAATATTTTTGAGCAGAAATTGTAATTTTATCAACTTTAAAATGATCTTTTATAGCTTTTATTGAAGCATTCATTATATCGTGACCAAAACCGTATTTTCTTTCTGAAACTACTACTACTACTCTACCAATACTTGCATTATCAAAATAATCTCCTGGTTTAAAAATTCTTGTGTAGGCTACAATTTTATCATTTTTAATTCCAAAAACATGTAATGCTTTTTGATCTTTAAAATCTACATCTTGATAGACACAATCTTGTTCTACTACAAAAACTTCTAATCGTAGTTGTAATATTGCATACAATTCAGTTGTATTTAATTCGGAAAATGATTTTGTGATGAAGTTCATTACCCAGCACAAGAAATTTTACCAACTCTATTTTGGTGTCTTCCACCTTCAAACTCTGTGTTTAAGAAAATATCTACAAAACCTATAGCCTGTTGTAAAGAAACAAAACGTGCAGGAATCGTTAAAACGTTTGCATTGTTGTGTTGTCTTGTAAGTGCAACTAATTCATTATTCCAACAAAGTGCAGCTCTTATACCTTGGTGTTTATTTGCAGTCATTTGTGCGCCATTACCAGAACCACAAAGAATAATACCTAACTCTGCTTTACCACTTTCTACAGCATTTGCAGTTGGATGAATTGCATCAGGATAATCCATAGAATCATTTGTATCGGTTCCAAAATTTAGAACTTTATACCCTTTTTCTTCTAAATGTTTTATAATTTCGAATTTGTATTCTGTACCTGCGTGATCGTTTCCTATTGCAATTGTCATAATAGATTGATTTTAATTTAGTTGTCGGAACAAAAATACAGAAACTAACGGTTATCAACAGTTATAAACAATCAAAAATTTATCATTTTTAATAACCTTTTAATTTTTAAGGTTTTAGCTATATTATCTAATTGTTAAGAAGTATCGGTAAAGTTTTACAAGTATTTTTGGTAGATTAAATTATTATTACAATACAGTGAGTAGTTAGACAGACACAACTTTTTTTATGAGTTTTTGATAAAAGTTTATCAACATAAAATTTACAATTTATTTACATAGATTAGATTGTTAACTATTAAGAATTTTAGGTTAATTACTGTTTATAACTATTGTTAATAACTTAAAAATTATATTGATTTTAAATACTTTAAGTAGCTAACAAAATGTAGATGTTTTTTAATAACTCATATTAAAAAATAAAAAGAGATTTTTTTATAGTAGCTATTCACACACTATTATAACCATCATTGTTTTTTTAAATTTTAAAAGAAAAATATAATTATAATATAGAATGTTGATAACTGTTGAAAAGCTTAAATTTGAATTTTAAAAACAATACCTTTAGTAGAAATAGGTTTTACAACCGGTT
>CBDUHF010000025.1:0-43202 GCA_965367085.1 uncultured Polaribacter sp. | reverse complement strand
ACAACATTCATTGATCCTGAACCACCAAATCCCATAATTCAAAAATTTAAGTTATAAAATAACCCGATAGAATAGTCATGCTATAAATAACATACTACATAATTCCTAAAAGTGTTTTGAAATGCTCAGAAACAACAGTTAAATGTCAAATTAAAACGCTACTAACTTAGTGTAGCAACTATTGCGATTGCAAAAACAGAAAGCTTTAAAATGGCATCTATACTTGGTGAATATTGGTATTGTTTACTCTTTACTCTTTGTTTAATACCAAATATTGAAGTTGGTTTAGAATGAAAGAAATTATTCTGAATCTCCTTCTTGTAAGTTGATGTTAAAATACCTTCATTTTTAAAAATAAAGGGTTCTGGCTCCTGTTTAGGTAGTGGATCAAAATCCACTTGTGTTAATACTAATTCCATGATTATAATTTTTGATTGATGTTATACCTATAAGACGTTCATCAAATAAAAATGTTACAAAATAATTTTTTTAATACTATGCTGTTTGTTAAATCTAAACTTACAATATTATTTTCTGAACAATCAAACACTTCTAAATTTGGAAAAGAATCTACATCTAAAGTAGTTAATTCATTTTTACCACAATAAAGCGTTTCAAGTGGAGCGTTTTGTGATAGTATTAAACTCGTTAATTTATTGGAAGTACAATCTAAATAAGTTAAACCTGACTGCTCAGTAAGATCTAAGTTTTCAATGCTATTCGTTCCACAAATTAAAGAAGTTAAGTTTACATTTTTACTAACATCTAAACTTGATAAATTGTTTTCAGAGCAATTTAAACTAATCAATTTTGTATTTTGGCTGATATTTAAATTACTAATTTGTCCTTTTAAACATCTTAATGTTTTAAGTTCTTTGTTATTACTTAAATCTAAACTTGTTAATCTATTAAAACCACAATCTAAATCTTCTAAGGCTGTAAAATACTCAATACCTGTTAAATCTTCAACAAATTTACCATAGAGATTTAATGTTGTAACACCACTTATATTTTCAATAGGCACATAATTGTCTCTTACACCAGAATCGTACCCTAAATTAATTAATGCCTTTTCAAAATTATCATCTGGTACATAAGCCAAACCACAATCTATACTAAAAGTAGTTGTTGCATCAATATTTGTCCAATTTGTAGTTGTGTAAGTTACATCACTAACCAAAACACAACTTAAACTTGGGTTGTTCGTTATAGCAAAATTAGCTGTTGTAATATTGTTATTTGCGCCATTTTTAATATTTAAAAATGTCAATTTATTATTACTTGCATTGAAAGTTGTTAAATTATCATTTTTTGAAACATCTAAATTTGTAATTAAATTATTATCTAAATTTAAATTATTTAATCCTCCTAAAACACTAACATCTATGGCAACTAATTTATTATTACTAACATTTAAATTTGCTAAAATATTATTGTCATTTACCATAGTTATAGCAGCAATAAGATTGTTATTGCAACTTACATCTGTTAATAACGTGTTTTTAGTAATGTCCAATGCTGTCAATTGATTGGCATCTAAATTTAGGTTTGTTAAACTTGTGTTTTTACTAATATCTATAGTAGTTAATAAATTGTTATTAGCTATTAAAGTTTGTAAAGAAGTATGAGATGTTACGTCCAAACTTGTGAATTGGTTATCACTACAATTTAAATTTTCCAATAACATATTAGCATCTAAATTTAAAGTAGATAAATTATTGTTACTACAATTTAGATTAGTTAAAGCAACAAAATCTTGAAGACCAGTAAAATCAGTAATGTTTTTACCTGAAACATCTAAAGAAGTTAGTGTTTTGATAGTTGCATCTGGCACATAGTTATCTAAAGAACCTGAGTCAAAACCTAAATTGATCAATGCTTGTTCAAAATTATCATCAGGAATATAGGTAAATCCACATTTTAAACTAAAAGATGTATGTGTATCAATTTGTTTCCAGTTTGTATTTGAATAAGAAACATCATCAACATTAATACAAGTTAAATTTGGATTGAATCCTGCTTTAAAATTTACATTGGTAATATTACTATTTGCTCCGTTTTGAATCGTAAAAGTCGTTAATTTATTTCCGTAAACATTTACGGAAGTTAAGGCTGTATTTGCACTTAAATCTAACGTTGTTAATTGATTGTATGATAAATTGATATTTTCTAAAGCCTTATTCTTACTTAAATCTACAGTAACTAAATTACTTCTTTCTAATTCAAGAGAAGTTAATGCCGTAAAATCTTCAATACCTGTAATATCAACAATTTTCTTGTTGTATAAACTTAAAGTAGTAATGGTATTTATGTTTTCTGTGGGAACATAATCATCTAAAGCACCTGTATCATAACCTAAATTAATTAACCAAGATTCAAATAAATCATCTGGCACATACGTTTGTCCATAATGACAATTTTCACTAAACGATGCAGATGCATCAATGTTTGTCCAATTTGCAGTTGAATAAGTTGCGTCATCAACTTCTATACACGTAAGATTAGTATTATTTAATGCATTAAAATTGGCACTTGCAATACTATTATTTACTCCGTTTTTAAAATTTAATCTTTTTAATTGATTGTTATTCACTTGTAAATTTACAAGCGCAATATTTGTACTCACATCTAAATTTGTAAGTTGATTATTACTAAAATCTAAAGATGTTAAACCTACAAAAGCTTCAATACCTGTAGCATCAGCTATATTTTTTGAGGAAACATCTAAAGTTGTAATTGTATTGATATTAGCTGTTGGCACATAATCATCTAAAGTACCAGAATCATAACCTAAATCTATTAAAGCTTGTTCAAAATTATCATCAGAAATGTACGTATCTTGATAATGACAGTTTTCTGAATATGTAGAAGCAGTATCTTTAGAAAACCAAGTTGTGCTTGCGTAATTTACATCATCAACCTCTATACAAGTTAAATCTGGATTTCTAGAAGCATTAAAATTAGAGCCATTAATATTAGAGTTATTTCCGTTTTTTATATTTAACTGGGTAAGTTTATTGTGATCGACTCTTAAATTTTTTATAGCAATATTTTTACTCAAATCTAAACTTGTTAATTGACTTGAGTAACAAGACAACGTTTCTAGATTTGTGTTTTTACTAACATCTAATTGTGTAATAGAAGTATTATTAGCAAATAATTGTTTTAAGGCTGTAAAATCCTCAATTCCTGTTAAGTCTGTAATTTGTTTTCCAGAAACATTAAGTAAGGTTATGTTTTCTATTTTAACTGTTGGTACATAATCATCTAACGCACCAGAATCATAACCTTTATTAATTAACTCTTGTTCAAAAACATCATCTGGTACATAAGTATTTCCACATTCTAAGCTAAAAGAGGTGTTAGCATCTACATAGTTTTTATCTTTCCAATTCGCAATGGCATAAGCCACATCATCCACTTTAACACATACTAAATTAGAACTACCTACTGTGTAAAATATTAGATTTGTATTGTTTCCATTTTTAACGTTTACAAATTTCAATGAATTAGAACTACACCAAAACAACTTTAGTTGCATGTTATTACTTAAATCTACATATTCAAAAGGATTATTACTGCAGGTAAAATTTTCGAGTGCCGTAAAATCTTCTATTCCTGTTAAATCAGAAATATTTTTAGATGAGATATCTAACTCTGTAATACTATTGATATTTGCTGTAGGCACATAATCATCTAAAGCACCAGAATCATAACCTAAATTTATTAAAGCTTGTTCAAAGTTATCATCTGGCACATAGGTGTTTTGTGAAAAGTTTTCTAAAGTTGTAATTACGAGTAATAATAGTAGTAGTTTATTCATAGTGATTGCTTTTTGAGTGATTACTTTAGTTTTTAACAACCTTTTTAGTGTAAGAATTTGAATCTGTTTTTATTTGAAGAATATATATTCCATTAGTAAAGTGTGATATGTCAATTTTATTTAAGGTTTCATTTTTTGCTGATAACTGTATCACTTCTTTTCCTAATAGATTATATATTTTTACTGATTCTATTTGCTGATTATCAACTCTAATATTTAAGATATTTGAAGTTGGGTTTGGAAATAAACTAACATTAACTAGATTATTAAATTCTTGTTTTTCTATTGATAAAGCACTTTGTTCTAGTTTCCATAATTCAGCGCCTGTAACACCATTATTTGCAGAAAAGTATAATGTGTTATTATGAACAAAAAAACTATAAGGATTACTTCCATTTCCATATTGTGGAGTTAATGGATTTATATCTTGAAACAGAGCAGTTCCTTCGGAAGATCCATCAGATTTCCATAACTCTCTATTCTGACTGTTATCACCTGCTCCAAAAAGAATTACATCACCAAAACTCACTATTTCGTTTATATTCGCATTCGGAGTTCCTACTTGTATATCTTTTACTAATTCAGCTTGATAATAACTTGCTTTCCATAATTCATAACCATTTGTTGGTTCATAAGCCATAAAATATAATATTCCATTATGATTGGTTAACAAACTTGGGTAACTACTTGCAGCTTCTGGATTTATGTCGTGAACTTGTTGAACGGTTCCTGTATAAGTTACTGTCCACAATTCTGTTCCTTTTTTATTAAAGTTTGATGTTGATTCTCCTGTAAAAAATAATTCTGTATCGTAAATTATATTAGACTCACCTCTTTCACCAATATCTCTTGAACCAGACAACGTAAAATTACTTACATTTTTTATAGCTAATTTTATTGTATTCGCTTCTGTACCATCTGAACTCCAGAGCGTAGTTTCACTACCATCATAAGCAGAAAAATAAAGACTATTAAGATAGGGATGTACAGTTAAATTATTAACATAACTTCCTCCATTAAGATTGATATCTTTTACTAAAACGGTACCTGAAGAAGTTCCGTCAGATTTCCATAATTCTACATTTGTTGTGCCATCATTTGCAACGAAAAATAGTTCATTATTCATTTTTATTATACTAGAATTATTAACACTATTAACATTTGTGCCATTAATATCTGCAACTAGTTTTGTGTTTACAGCAGTACCATCAGTTTCCCAAAGTTCCATTCCTGTTGATCCATCATTCGCAAAGAAATATAGTTTGTTGTTTAAAATTGTAAAATTGCTGTTTGCCAAACCATTATTAGCATCAGGGTTGATGTCTTTTACCATTTCAGTTCC
The DNA here is from genome assembly GCA_965367085.1 of uncultured Polaribacter sp. Lineage (GTDB taxonomy): Bacteria > Bacteroidota > Bacteroidia > Flavobacteriales > Flavobacteriaceae > Polaribacter. The sequence continues at coordinate 38,037 of CBDUHF010000025.1, read as the reverse complement.
AGAAGCTGTTCCATCTGTTTTCCATAATTCATTACCATTTGTTTGTGTTGATGCAGAAAAATAAACAGTTCCATTAAACTCGATGAAATTTGAAGGATTGCTATAAGCTGGCCCAACATTTATATCTTTTAATAAAGTTGAAGTTCCATTTTCTAAAACCCACAATTCTCTTCCATATTCTCCATTATCAGCTGAAAACAACATTTTATCTCCAAAAGAAAAATAATTTTGAGGTGATGAAGAATTGGTACCTTGTTCGTTTATATCTTTCAAAATTTTTGTACCAATTTTGGTTCCATCAGAAATCCATAATTCTTTTCCAAACCAGTTTTTATCTGAAGCTGTAAAAATTGCATTTCCATTAAAAGCTACAATATCTTCAATGTTATTATCATCAAATTCTGGATGAATATCTTTTAACAATTTTGTACCAGCTGCTGTACCATCTGTAACCCAAATTTCATATCCAAAATCACTATTTCCTTGAAAAAACAACTTATCGCCAACAACAGCATATTCTCCATTATGCCAAAATTCGTTTACAGGTACTTCTACTTTTGCGGTTCCTGCTGTAGTTCCATCAGAAACCCAGAAACTATTTCTTCCGTTAAAAATGTGCATTTTAGAATTGAAAACAAAAATTCCTTTTGTATAATTTTCAAAATCTTTTATCTCAACTGTTCCAGATTCTGTTCCATCAGATTTCCATAGTTTTGTGTTGTACATAAAGAATAATTCGTTGTTAAAAACAACAATTGGAGTATCTGTAGAAAATGTATTTCCAGAACCAGCATTGATATCTTTTACCATTACTGTTCCAGATTCTGTGCCATCTGTTTTCCAAAGTTCAAAACCATTTGTACCATTTGTAGCAGAAAAATAAACCACTCCATTTAAAGCCGCAAAATTGTTTGGATATGAGTCTTTATTTGAGTTTGGATAGATATTTTTTACCAAAGAAACAGTTGTACCATCTGTTTTGTACAATTCTTGACCAATTGAAAAAGAAGCTTCACCTGAAAAGTAGATTTCATTTCCAGATTTCACAAACCTAGATGTTCCAAAAACTGGAAAATTTGCTAATTTTATAGTTCCAGATTCTGTTCCATCAGATTTCCATAAACCATTTTCTGCAGTAAAAATTAGTTCATTGTTTATGGTTTCATGAAAAGCTTGAATGGATGTAAATTGTTTTATTTTTTCTGTTCCTTCAATTGTACCATCTGTTTTCCATAGATAATAATCTGCCCCACCATCTGCAGCAAAAAAATACATTTCATTATTAATAACAAAAGGAGTAATACCTGCAATTCCACTTTCTGAACCAGCTATAAATTCTTTAAAAATCATAGTACCAGATTCTGTTCCATCTGTTCGCCATAATTCTGAACCATTTATACCGTCGTTTGCTATAAAATATGTATGTCCATTAAAGGTAACTTTCTTTGAAGGATTACTTGAAAAAGTTCCTAAATTAATATCTGCAACTAAAGTTGCTTGAGCAAAACTCTGTATAGAGGTAATTACGAATAATAGTAGTAGTAGTAGTAGTAGTTTTTTCATGATAATTATTTTTGGATGAATTAAAAATGATTTGATTCTGAAGCAATTCAACTTCAAAACCAAATCAAGAGTTTTTATTTAGAAATTTCTCCTGCTTTTTCAGCAAACTCTAACAATATGGCTACTGTTTTTCCATTTCCTTTAGCAATTGCATGCACAATAGATTCTCCAGAATCATTATCTGTATAAATTTTAAAGTTTTTTATTTTATATTTTTCACCACTCATAGTAGAGTCTAATGCATTTTCAGATACGTAACTTTCACTCACAGCTTGCCCCATTAATTGAGACATAGCTCCACTAATCATCTCATTATTAGCAAGATTGGTTACTGTTTCTAAATTATTTGCTATATTATCTATATTATTTACATCCATGTTTTTAATATCTCTCACAGATTTTACAGCTTTAGTTATACTTTTTAATGATAACATTGACTTACTTACATAAGCATAAGCAAATTTCTCACTGTTGCTTGCTGTTTCTAATTTTAAAACATCACCAACTTTATATTCTGTACCGTTAGATGTTTTAAATGATTTTTTTGACTTTTTACCTTTTACTTGTGCTAACACTAACATTGGTGCTAATAATAGCATTACTAAAATTCTAGTTTTCATAATTGAAGTTTTTAATTAAATTAAAAAAACAGTACCCTTTCCTATAAATGTTAATTCATCCTAAAAACACTTGGAAATAGATACTGTTTCGTTAAAATATTTTAAATTTCTAGGATGTGATGAATTAACACTTCAAAAGTAGTTTGAAGCTTAGGTGTATGAAATAGAGTGATGTACGTAAAAGACTACGGTGATTACCGTATTTTTAAGAGGTAAGTCCGTTTTGAAATGCAAACCTTATAAGTGAAGCCACATTATGAACGTTTATTTTACGCATAATATTAGTTCTATGAGTATCTACTGTTCTTGGGCTAATAAATAGTTTTATTCCAATTTGAGTATTGGTTAATCCTTGAGAAATGTATTTTATAATTTCTATTTCTCTAGTAGTTAATTCTTCTAATAAAGGGGATTTTTGATGAAATTGATGAAAACTAGGAGAATTAGTATCAGAAATTAATGCTTTTGTTACACCAGAAGTAAAATATTCTTTTCCGTTGTAAATGCTATTAACCGCTAATATAAGTTCATCACTTGGTATTGTTTTTAACATATATCCTTTTACACCAATACTAATTAAATTTTTAATTATTGATGATTCTTGATACATAGAGAGCATTGCAACTTTTACGTTTGTAAATTCTGATGTAATTATTTTGGCGCATTCTATTCCATCCATTATTGGCATATTAATATCTAACAATGCAATATCTATGGTGTTTTCTTCAATAAAAGAAATAGCTTCTTTTCCATTATTTACAACAGCTAAAACTTGAAAATCATCCTTGTTTTCGAATGTATTTTTAATTCCTTCTGCTATTAAAGGATGATCATCTGCTATTAAAATTCTTATTGGCATTATTTAACTGGAATTTTTATTGTTACTAATGTACCATTTTTTGGACTTGGTTCAAAACTAACTTCGCCATTTACCATATCTAACCTACTAGAAATGTTTAACAAACCAATGCCTTTTTTACTTTTTTGTGGCACAAAACCTACACCATTATCTTCAACAATTAAAATAACAGTATTATTTGTTTTAAATAACTGGAAGTTAACTTCTGTTGCTTTACTGTGCTTAATAATATTATTAATAAGTTCTTGCGTTATTCTATAAATAGTAATTTCTATTTTATTGTTTACTCTTTCTTGCATATTATAATGCTCAAAATCATATTTAATATTTGCATAGGGTAAACTACCTTCTAGCAAATCATTTAATGCAGAAATAATTCCTAATTCTTTTAATGCTCTCGGCATCATTTGATGCGAGATTACTCTTAACTCTTTATTCGATTTTTCTAAACTATTTAATAATTCTTGTGAATCTTTTGTGTGAAGAAGATTCATTTTAGAAAGTATATTTCTAGATTTTAAAATTACACTTCCTATTTGTTGTACAACACCATCGTGTAATTCTCTAGCTATTCTACTTCTTTCAGATTCTTGAGCTTCAATCAGCGCTTTTAAGCCTAATTCTTTTTCTTTAATTATTGCTTTTTGATAATCTGAATTCTGTTTCATCATTAAATAATACCTGTGTGCCATTGCAATAGTAAGCACTGTAATCTCAATAAAAATAACAACTTCCCACTCTAAAGGATTGTAAGAATTTGTTAGCTTCATTGCAGTAAGAATATAGTGAATTACAAAAGCTAAAAGTGGTAAATAAGCTGCCAAATAATAGAATGCCATTATTTTCTTTTTAAAAAGCAGAGAAAATGCCAAACCATAAATTACAAAACTTACAATAATCATAAATACTTTAGAAAACATATATGAAAAACCATAAAACCATTCATATTTTCTTAGAAAAAGTGCCGAAACAAAAAGTATAAGTGTAAAAAAAGCAAGTCTTTTTATCAATTTTGAAATCTTAGGTCTAATCTCTTTTAGAGAGAAAAACTCATCTGTATACAATAGAATAAAAAAAACTTGCACGTACCCATACATGTCAGAAAAATTATTACCAAGAAAGAAATATTTTTCAATAATTAATGGCGATATAAAATTTCTAAGACATAATAAATTTGTAAAAATTACTAAAACAAATGCTAAATAATAAAGGTAGAATTTCTTAAAAGTAAAAATATACATTGCAAGAGACAACAAAAGAATTAGAATTACAAAACCAAGAAAAGATGCCATATAAAAGCTTCTTGTTTTTATATCTCTTTCTCTAATTTTGTAATGCTCTTTGCTCCATAAAACATTTATAACTCTAAATGGATCATCATTTACATTTGCTTTTATATAAACTGATAAAGAGTCATTTTTCTCTAATTGAAAATCATAAACGTATGCATATCTATTTGATAAATAAGCAGGTTTATTATTTTTTGAAAAATGAAGCCCTTTGGTTTTAAATGTTTTTACAATTTTATTTTTTTTTACCAAAAACACCTTTAAAGAATCTACATTTGTTTGATTAAATTCAAACACAAAATCGCTACTATTAGATGTATTTATAAAATTGATTTTTAGCCAATGTTGTTTGTCGTAAATACCTTGATTTACAAGTCTTTTCTGAATTGCAGTAAATAAAGAATCATTTTTTAATAAATCTGATATATTTTTAGAAGGTACTTTCTCACTAAAAACAAACTGATTTTCTATTTCTAATTTAGAAAAATTAGGATTAATAGTATTGTAAAAATCATTATTTGATTGAGAGTAGCAATTAGTTAAAAATAGTAAGCTTAAAAATATTTGCAAACAAAATCTCATTTGCTAAAGATAAAAAAGATTTTTTGTTAATTATTCAATAAATATTTTTTTGGTAACAACTCCAGCTTCAGTTGTAATTTTAGCAATGTAAACTGATGTTGAAATTCTATTTGTTTTAACCCTTATTTCATTATTTTGTAATGAACTTTTATTGTTGATATTAACAATTCTTTTACCTGTTAAAGTATACAACGATATGTTTTTTATGGTTTTAGAAGATACGTTTTTTATGATAAGTTCTTTTGCAGAAATATCTTGAAAAACACTAAAATCTTTATCAAATAAGTTTTCTTCTACAGTTAAGGTTTTACTTTTAAAGGTTATGAAAAACCTATTATTATATGTTCCTTTGGCTAAATTTAATTGAATTGGGTTAGCAATATTATAAAAAATATTCTCTGAAGCATCTAAAATAAATACTTCATTATTTATGTTTTTCTTTTCATCTAACATAATAAAAATATCTTCTGAAGTATCAATTTTAAGTGTTATCGGTACTATTAAATTATCTGTAATCTCTTCAACTCCAGCAATAACTAATTTTTCTTCGCTATCGTTAAATTGAAAATAAATATCAGAATCTTTAATTTCAGCTTTTCTGCTATCAAAACCTGCTTCTAGAGAAAATGTTTTTCCTTCAGAAAAAGAAATTCCTACTTGGCTATGTATATAGTCTCCTTCGTTATTTTTGGCTTCGAAACCAAATTTTAAAATAGAATAATCTATATCAGTAACTTCTTCTTTTTTAGAGGTACTTCTAAAAAAGTGAGAATCACCAGCTTCTGTTTCAAAAAATCTTTGACTATTTTTAAAGTTAACTGTTGCTGCAACTCCTGCTGCAGTTTCTGCAAAAAATCCTTGCCCTACAGCAATATATCTTCCAGGAGCTGTATAAGTTCCTCCACCTAAACCAGCTGTTCCTTCAACATCAGCATCAGCTGCAGTTCCCATAGTTGCATTTCTGTAACTATACCCACCTACATAACCACCTCCATAATGTCCTTCATTATTATCTCCAGTAGTTTCTTCATTTTTGTGTTCCCAAAAATATAGTGTTGCTAAGTTAGAGCTATCTATAAATAATTGGTTTGCATCAATGGCAGACGGATAAGGGTTTCCTAACAAACTTGTCTTATCTGCGTCAATAGTAAAAGAAATATCTCCATCATTTGGTGTTCCTTTAAAGGTGTAGTTTTGTGCAGCACCTGGGCTTTTTAGTAAATAACCTTCTCCTGGATTAAATGTACCTAATTCTCCTTTTTGGGACCAAGCAGCACCATCATCTCCATTTAAATAACCATAAATCCAATAACTAGATAAAGTTAATGGACCTAATGAGCCATCATAACCTGTTGTAAAATTTAAATCTGCTGGAGTTGAAGTTGCAGATGTTGCAGTTGTTCCGTCTTTCATAACTCCTGCCACTGTATATTGAGATGAGCCAATTTCCTTTACAGGAGAACTCCAATAATTATATCGATAAACACTTGTTAAATCACTATCTTGATCTATATATAAGTTTCCAGAACCAGTAATTTGTGCCCCACCAGTATGAGTTTGTATCAATTGAGAAGAGCCAACCAATCTTATATCTCCATCTAATTGAATATTATTAGTAATCTGTAAACGAGTGTTAGTGTCTAAAACTAACTTCCCTCCTGCTTCTACTTCTACTTCTCTAACATCTGCATCTTCAGTTAAAGTTAATGCGCCTGTAGCTGTACTTTTTACTAATAATTTATAACAATCATCTGTTGTATTTGGTACGTTTGAAACTGGATTACTTCCATTATAAAATTGTGTACCATCTACTACAATTAAATCTCTGTATTCTATTGTAAAATAATCTCCATCGGTAAAGTTAACTTCTGTCGCAGTATATATACCAGCACTTAATGTTAAAGTATAACTTGTTTTTGTAGCAAAAGTAGATGAATTACTAACAATTAAGTTTAGGTCTCCACAATTGTACCCACTTAAATCAATATCAGAATCTTTAAAAGATAAAGAAACAGTACCTAAATCTCCTACTTTACTAACTCTCCATTTTGTATTTAATCTTTCTAAGTAATCTGTAGACGAAGCATATTCATAAGTTGCATCTTTAACATCTTCACCCCAAAATAAAAAATCGCCGTTACTTAATGCACTTGGTGTATTTATTCTAACAATACCCGTTCCTTGAGAATCTGTATGATTAGAACCATCTGAAGCTTGACCAATACCTGCTACTTTATGATCGAAATTTTCTCCAGAAGTATCTTCATCATAAAAATCTATTGAAGCATCTATTGTACCATCATATTTAGCTTGTAAATAATTCTCAATAATAATTTTTTTTGCTAAATTTATTTCCTTTGAAAAATAAATGACTTCACCATAATTTCCAATTGTGTATTTAGATTCTGTAATTCTTTTTCCAATACCTATTAAGTTAAAATTAAAAGCATCAGATGATGTTACTGCAGCTGCTGCTGAACCGTTGAATCTAACAATACTATTTGAACCATTAAACTCAGACCCCATAATCTTAACATTACTATTTGGCACAATACCATCTGTAAAACTAGATTTTGTTCCATCTCTTTGAGCACATAAGTTACTCGTATCACCGTTTCTTGAAAGAAAAACAACATGATCTGTATTATCCCAATCTAATTGACCACTTTTTGAACCAGAAAGAACTCCTCCCCAACCATTAGCTCCATCATTATCACCTGTTATAGTTGCAGCTACATATGTAGACGCTTTTGTACTTGTATTGCTTGCTACATTACTTAAAAAATGATCTGTACCGTCTAAAGAAATTACTTCATAACCGTTAATTGTTGCGCTATATGTTGGGTCTCCTCCAATTGTAGAAACATCATTACCATTTCCACTATTATCTAACCAACCTGTAACTACACTGCTTCCATTACTTGCAACATCTTTATCAGCCATAAGCCACAATTCTAAATCTGAAGTTCCATCTGTATGACCAACACCTCCAGGGCCTAAATAACCATCTGGAGTTGGGATTTCTGTACCAGTTATTGAAACGTTATCTATTGCTATATCAGCTTGCCAAGTGCTATCTGTAAACCTATTAAATCTAAATTGTACAGAGCCTCCTATATAAGTAGAAAGATCTATACTTACCTGAGGATTCCATTGGTTTCCTAAATTACCAGATTGACTCCAGATACTGGTCCAACTTCCTCCATCATCTGTACTTATTTCTAATGCGATAGTCCCCATGTTTGAAGAACCATACATATGATAATAAAAATTAAAAGAAGCATCTGATAATACAGATAAATCATAACAAGGAGAAGTAATTATTGCTCTTTTATTTGGGTAACCAGTTCCATTACCAGAGGCCTCTACATAAATGTAGTAAGACCCTGCATAAGCAGCACTTGGACCTGTATTGCTTGAAGGTGTTGCTCCTGATAATAAAGACCAATCAAGATCATCTGTTGCAGATTGCGTCCAAGAACCAAATGTATTTTCAAAACCCTGAGTATAAGGGTATGAAGTTATTCCCCCGGTACATTCTTGTCCATAAAAAAATGAAGACCAGAATAAAAGAATTATTATTGTATAATGCGCTTGTTTTAACATATTTATAATTTGTTAATACTACACTTAAAATACTTGGGGGGGCCATACTTTTACCACACTAATTAGTGCGACGTGCTTATTCTTTACAAAAATAAAAAAATAAAAAAAGACTTTATGTTAATTAATTTAAAAAGAACCTTAGTATCGTTAATATACAATATTACATCGTTAAACGGTAAATAGTAGTTTTATTTTTAGTAAAACATTAATAAGCTCTTTTATCATTTCCTTCATAAAAATTAATAAAAGCCTGATTTACAACCCTTCTACCTCCAGGAGTTGGATAATTCCCTGTAAAATACCAATCTCCTAAATTATCTGGACATGCTTTATGTAAACCTTCTATAGATTGATAAATTACTTCTACTTCTGCATTTATGTCATCTGTTTTTAACATTTCTGCAATCTTAGACGATATTTCTTCCGCAGAAAAAGGACTATAGATTCCTTTTACATAATTTACAATTTCAGTATCATCTTTAGCCTGTTGCTCCTTACAATTTTTATAAACTTCTTCTATAATATGTTCTTGTTTAGTATCTTTAAGCAATTCAATTGCCGCTTTAAATGCAATAAAAGCATCTATTCTAGCCATATCAATACCATAACAATCTGGATATCTAATTTGGGGTGCAGAAGAAACTACCACAATTTTCTTAGGACTTAACCTGTCTAAAATTCTTATAATACTTTTCTTTAAAGTTGTACCTCTTACAATACTATCGTCAATAATAACCAAGTTATCTGTAGGTTTTACAACACCATAAGTAATATCATACACATGTTCTACTAAGTCATCTCTACTGCTATCATCAGCAATAAAAGTTCTTAATTTAGCATCTTTAATGGCTATTTTTTCGAAACGTGGTCTTTCTGATAATATTTCAGTTACTTGACTTGCAGATAAACGTTTAGCTCCTTTTAAAATTTTAGCCGTTTTTTGTTCGTTTAATAAATCTTCTGCTGCTTCCGTCATTCCGTAGAATGAAGTTTCTGCTGTATTTGGTATATAAGAAAAAACTGTATTTGAGATATCACTATCAATTGATTTTAAAATTTTTGGAAACACGTATTTTCCTAAATTCTTACGTTCTTGATAGATACCTGCATCACTTCCTCTTGAAAAATAAATTCTTTCAAAAGAACATGATAATTTTTCTTTAGGTTCGTTTACTAATTTTATAGATGTTTTTCCGCTTTTTTTAATAATTAAAGCATGACCTCTTTCTAATTCTTTTACCTCTTCAATATTAACATTAAAAACGGTTTGAATTACTGGTCTTTCTGAAGCTACAACAACAACCTCATCATCTTCATAAAAATAAGTAGGTCTAATTCCATTTGGATCTCTTAACACAAAAGCATCTCCATGACCAACTAAACCTGCCATTGCATAGCCTCCATCCCAATTTCTAGAAGATCTTTTTAAAACTTTTTTTAAACTTAAATTTTCTTCTATATAAGGTGATGCGTCTTTCTTATTAAAACCTTCTTCTTTTGCTTTAAGATATAATTTAGAAACTTCATCTTCTAAAAAATGACCTATTTTTTCCATTACTGTTACAGTATCTGTAAACTCTTTTGGATGCTGGCCTAACTCTATTAATTCTTCTAATAATTGTTTGGAATTAGTCATGTTAAAATTCCCTGCGACAATTAAATTTTTATGTTTCCAGTTACTTTGACGCAAAAAAGGATGTACACTTTCTATACTATTCTTACCAAAAGTTCCATATCTAACATGACCTAAAAACAAGTTTCCTATGTAAGGCATGTTTTCTTCTTGCCATGCAACATCATCTTTCTTATCTGGATTTTCTTCTAAAACGCCATTTAAACGATCATTAATCTGAGCAAAAATATCTTGTATTGGTTGCGATTGATTAGAACGAACTCTACTAATGTATCTTGTTCCAGGTTCAACATTAAATTTTACGCTTGCAAAACCAGCACCATCTTGACCACGATTGTGTTGTTTTTCCATTAATAAATACATTTTATTAATTCCGTAAAAAGCAGAACCGTATTTATCTTTGTAAAACTGTAAAGGTTTTTTTAATCGAACAAGTGCAATTCCACATTCGTGTTTGATAGCATCACTCATTTTATGTTAGTTATTTTGTTGTTAGTGTGTTATGTTGTTATTGTAAAAAAAAATCCGCAGCAAAAAACCGCGGATTAAAATTAAGATATTTTTATATCAAATTGTGTTAATTCTTTAAAAGCCTTTAAACGAGCATTAACTTCATTACCGGTAAGCACTTGCATTCGTTCTGTTCCGAACTTCTCTACACAGAAAGATGCTAAGTTAGAACCATAAATAATAGCATTTTTCATGTTTTCAAAAGAAATATCTTCTGTATTTGCTAAATATCCACAGAAACCTCCTGCAAAAGTATCTCCTGCTCCTGTTGGATCAAAAACTTCTGCTAATGGTAAAGCTGGTGCATAAAACATATTTCCTTCATTAAATAATAAAGCTCCATGTTCACCCTTTTTAATTACTACATATTTAGGTCCCATTTCATGGATTTTCTTTGCAGCATTTACTAAAGAATATTCTCCAGATAATTGGCGAGCTTCTTCGTCATTAATAGTAACAACGTCTACTCTTTTTAATACAGTATGTAAATCTTCTAGAGCAATGTCCATCCAAAAATTCATAGTATCTAAAACTACTAATTTTGGTCTTACTGTCATTTGATCTAAAACAGATGCTTGAGTTAAAGGGTGTAAATTACCTAGCATTACAATTTCTGCATCTTTAAAACTTGCAGGAACAACTGGTGTAAATGTTTCTAACACATTTAATTCTGTAATTAAAGTATCACGAGAATTCATATCATTATGATATTTTCCGCTCCAGAAAAAAGTTTTTCCTTCTTTTACAACTTCAATTCCTTCAGTATTAATTCCTTTAGAATTTAACATTTTTAAATAAGATGAAGGAAAATCTCCTCCAACTACAGAAACAACTCCTGTTTCTACTCCAAACTGACTTGCTGCTAAACCTACATAAGTTCCAGAACCACCTAAGATTTTATCTGTTTTTCCAAACGGAGTTTCTATGGCATCAAATGCTACTGTTCCTACTGCTAATAATTTACTCATTTCTTATTTTTTTACCGTAATTTTGCCGTTTACAAAAATCGGCATTTTCGCTGCAAAAATAAGTTTAAAAAATGACTATCAAAGAAATACAAGAAGAAATTATTGATGAGTTTTCTATGTTTGATGATTGGATGGAACGCTATGAATACATTATAGAACTTGGGAAATCTTTACCTATTATTGATGCAAAGCACAAATTAGACGAAAATTTAATTAAAGGTTGCCAATCTAAAGTATGGCTGTTTTCTGAGTTAGATAACGATATTATAAAATATTCTGCAGATAGTGATGCTATTTTAACAAAAGGAATTGTGGCACTATTATTGCGCGTTTTCTCGAATCAGAAACCAGTTGATATTTTGGCTGCAGAAACAACGTTTATAGATGAAATAGGTTTAAAAGAACATTTATCTCCAACGAGAGCTAATGGTTTAGTATCTATGATAAAACAAATAAAATTGTACGCAATTGCACAACAAACTAAATTAAGTAATTAAATGACAGATAAAGAATTAGAAGAAATAGGAGATAAAATTGTAAATGTTTTAAAAACTATTTACGATCCAGAAATACCTGTAGATATTTACGAATTAGGTTTAATTTATGATGTTTTTGTTTCTGAAGAGAACAATGCAAAAATATTAATGACCTTAACATCTCCAAACTGCCCAGTTGCAGAAAGCTTACCTGTAGATATAGAAGAAAAAGTAAAATCTTTAAAAGAGATTAATAGTTGTGAAGTAGAAATTACTTTCGACCCAACTTGGACTCAAGAAATGATGAGTGAAGAGGCTAAACTAGAATTAGGAATGCTTTAAAATAAGTTGACAGTATGTAGACTTCAGTTTACAGTAAATTTCCATTAGAGTGATTTCGATTTTACTTCGAAATTGTATCGAGAACAACTTTGAAACTAATATAAAATATGGCAGAAGAAATTATAAACAGAGTTGCAAATAGTAAATTAAAAACCTTTGATCTTGAGGAAATATATCCTGAAGGAAAAAGAATTGTATTTGATATAAAAGATTGGCTTTTTGAAGAAATTATTCTAAAAGAAAAAGATTTTAGAGAATCTGTTAAAAACCATGATTGGTCTCAATATAAAAACACTTTTGTAGCTGTTTCTTGTTCTGTAGATGCAATTGTACCTTCTTGGGCTTTTATGTTAGTTGCTTCTGAATTAATTCCGTTTGCAAATAAAGTAGTTATTGGTAATTTAGAATTACTAGAAACTGTATTATATCAAGAATTAATAGGTTTTTTAGATTTTAGAGATTTTGAAAATTCCCCAGTAATCATAAAAGGTTGTGCAGAAAAACCAATTCCAGATTCTGCTTTTTCTTTTCTGATAGAAAAATTACAACCCATTGCCAAATCTATTATGTTTGGCGAAGCTTGCTCAACAGTACCATTGTATAAATCAAAAAAATAATTTTTATTTTTTAAATTTTGACTTTCATTATGAAAAAAATACTAATCATCTGCTTACTACTACTTTCAACTACTTTTTTTGCTCAAGAAAAGAAAAAAGTAAAAAAAACACCTAAAAAAGAAGTAAAAATTCCAAAATGGAAAATTCATGGAAAATTTACATTTCTATTTAATCAGTCTTCATTTTCTAATTGGGCTTCTGGTGGTGAAAATACGGTTGCTGGTAATATTGATATTAATTACGATTTTAATTACAAGAAAAAAAACTGGAACTGGGATAGCAGAATAAATACAGGTTATGGATTAAGCCATTTAAGTGAAAAAGGGTATAGAAAAACAAACGACCGTTTTGAATTTAACTCCTTACTTGGTTTAAAATCTAAAAACTTTTGGTTCTTTTCATTTTTTACAAATTTTAAAACTCAGTATACTCGTGGTTTTGATTATAAGAAAACTCCCGAAATTTCTGTCTCAGATTTTTTATCTCCAGCATATTTAAGTTTCGGACCTGGAATGTTATGGAAAAAATCTGATAAGCTTAACATGAATATAGCACCAGCTACAACAAGACTTACGTTTGTTAACGATTTCTTTTCAGGAAAATTTGGTGTAGAAGAAGGAGAAAATACGGCTTTCAGTTTAGGGTTTAGTTTATCTGGATATTATAAGTTTGGAATCATGGAAAATGTAGAAATGGAAAACATTTTATCTATGTATTCAGATTATTTAGACAACCCAGAAAATATAGATATAGAGCACCAAGCTAACATACGTTTTAAAGTAAATAAACACATTAAAATGCATGTTACACTTCATACAATTATAGATGCCAATGCTTCGAGCAAAATTCAATTTAGAGAATTATTTGGTCTAGGATTAAACTATAGTTTTCACGAAAAAGTGACTTATTAATTATTTTATTGTCTAATAAGAAAAAGCGTACTTTTGCGCGCTTAAAATAAAATGAAAAAAAATGAAAAAATTATCAATCTTATTTTTATTAGTATGTATTAGTTTTTCTGCAAATGCACAAACTGCAGAAGAATTAAAAAAAGAACAAGCTCCTAAGAAAGCTCAAATTGCTAAATTACAAGGAGAAGTAGATGCTTTACAAGCTAAAATTAACGCACTTCCAGGTTGGAGAAAAGGTGCTTTTGGTACAATAGGAGCTAGTCTTTCTGGTTTTAACAATTGGTACTCTAAAACAGCTTCAAATTCAAATGCTGGAAATATTGGTATTACTGCAAATGCTTATGCAAATTTAATTGAAGAAGATTTCTTCTGGAGAAACTCTGGAGCAGTTAATCTTGGATGGGTTAAATTAGACAACAAAGATATTTCTACTGATAGTGACAGTTTTGAAACTGCAACAGATGTTTTTACAATTTCATCTTTATATGGTAAGAGATTAAATAAAAAATGGGCTTTATCTGCTTTAGGTGAGTATAGAACCACTTTATTAGACAATTTTAACAACCCTGGCTTTTTAGATATTGGTGTTGGTTTTACATGGACACCTACAGAAAGGTTAGTTGTTGTTATGCATCCTGCCAATTATAATGTTATTTTTAGTTCTGGTGAAAGTATTTATAGCTCTTCTCCTGGTGCAAAAATAGTTGCAGATTATACTGCAAAATATAATAAAGTAAGTGTAAAATCTAACTTATCTATTTTTCAGAGTTATAAAGAAGGAAACCTATCTAACTGGACTTGGACAAACTCTTTAGGGTATACACTTTGGAAAGGTATTGGTGTTGGTTTTGAACTTGGTTTACGTAACAATAAACAAGAAGCTTTAAACAATGCTATTACTGTTAATAATGCTTTAACTATTCCTGGTGCAACACCAACATTTAGTTCTATAGACAACAAATTACAATCATACTGGTTGTTTGGAATGAGCTATGGATTCTAAATAAAAAACATATTTTAATTGAAACCTCAAGAAGTTCTTCTTGAGGTTTTTTATTTTAACTACTTTTGTAATCTAAATTCTTATTAATGACATTACTAATAATTTTCGCAACAATTTCTATTTTCTTTTCTTTCTTGTGCTCTATTTTAGAAGCAGTTTTGTTAAGCATTACACCTACTTTCATAAATGTAAAAAAAAGTGAAGGACATGATTTTGCTACAGAACTAGAAACTTTAAAGAAAGATGTAGACAAACCGCTTATTGCAATTCTTACAATTAATACCATTGCTCATACTGTTGGTGCAATTTTAGTAGGAGTGCAAGCAAAAGTTGCCTATGCAGAAATGTATGGAACTGAAGTTAAAACAATTTTAGGTCTTAAAATAACGGAAGATGTAATGGTAGGAATTGTTTCTACTTTAATGACTATTTTAATTTTAGTTGCATCTGAAATCATACCAAAAACTATTGGAGCTACTTATTGGAAACAATTAGCAAACTTTACTACCAAAGCTTTAAAAATGATGATTTTTCCTTTAAAATGGACAGGAATTTTATGGATTTTACAATTAACCACAAAGTTAATTGGTGGAAAAGGTCATGGAAGTATCTTAAGTAGAGAAGGCTTTTTAGTGATGACAGAGATGGCTGAAAAGGATGGTGTTTTTCAAAAAAACGAAAGTAAAGTTATTAGAAACTTGTTAGGTTTTAAAGAAATTAAAGTAAGCGATGTTATGACGCCAAGATCTGTTTTAGAAATTGCAGATGAAAGCCAAACCATACAATCTTTTTACAACGATCATAAAAAATTACGTTTTTCTAGAATCCCTGTTTTTGCAGAAAATCCAGATGAAATTACGGGTTACTTTCTAAAAGACAATCTATTAGAAGCAATGATTAATGGCAAAGGAGATCAAGCTTTAGCTACAATTAAAAGAAATATATTAATTACAAATAGAGAATTATCTATTCCGAACTTGTTTGATAAACTAATAAAAGAAAAAGAACACATTGCATTGGTTGTAGATGAATATGGTTCTGTAAGTGGTATTGTTTCTCAAGAAGATGTAATTGAAACGCTACTTGGTTTAGAAATTATGGACGAAAGTGATTCTGTTGCAGATCTTCAACAATTGGCAAGAAAATCTTGGGAAAATCGTGCTAAAAGAATGGGAACTATTGAGGATGTAAATGAAAAGTAGAATTCAAATATTATAAAAGAGAGTTCGTTCCAAATTAAAAACAAAAAAGGCAGTAATATTATAATACTGCCTTTTTTGTTTTTAATATCTTTTTAATAATTCTTTACTCATCACCTTTATATTCATAATATAAAAAGTCATTATAAGGAAATCGTTGTATATGAATTTTCTTTACCTCCTCATATGCTTTCTCTTTAAAAGCGTCTAAGTTGTCTTTATTTAATGCAGAAATAAAGATAGATTCTTTTTCCAAGTCATTCATCCAAGTATTTCTCCAATCTTCTAATGTGTAATGTACTTTAGATTTTTCTGTTACCAAATCATCTTCATCAATCGTTTCATGAGAATATGCATCAATTTTATTAAAAACCATTAAAACTGGTTTATCTGCACATTTTATTTCATCTAAAATTTTATTTACAGATGCAATATGGTCTTCAAAATTTGGGTGAGAAATATCTACTACATGTAACAATAAATCTGCTTCTCTAACTTCATCTAACGTAGATTTAAAAGACTCTACCAATTGTGTTGGTAGTTTTCTAATAAACCCAACTGTGTCTGTCATTAAAAAAGGAATGTTCTTAATTACTACTTTTCTAACAGTAGTATCTAAGGTTGCAAAAAGCTTGTTTTCTGCAAAAACATCACTTTTACTAATCACATTCATTAAAGTAGATTTCCCTACGTTTGTGTATCCAACCAATGCAACTCTAACCATTTTTCCACGGTTTTTACGTTGCACAGCCATTTGCTTATCAATAACCAATAATTTCTTTTGTAATACAGATATTTTATCACGAATAATACGTCTATCTGTTTCTATTTCTGTTTCACCAGGTCCACGCATTCCAATCCCACCTTTTTGCTTGTCAAGGTGTGTCCAAAGTCTTGTTAAACGTGGTAATAAATATTGGCATTGTGCTAACTCTACTTGTGTTTTTGCAGAACTTGTTTGTGCTCTTTGTGCAAAAATATCTAAGATTAAATTGGTTCTATCCAAAATTTTACAATCTAAAACTTTTTCAATATTACGTATTTGTGCTGGTGATAATTCATCATCAAAAATAGCAGTACCAATATCATTAGATTCTATATATGCTCTTACTTCTTCTAACTTACCAACTCCTAAAAAAGTTTTAGGGTTTGGTTTTTCCATCTTTTGTACAAAACGTTTTACGGCAACTCCTCCTGCAGTTAAAGTCAAAAATTCTAATTCATCTAAATATTCTGTAGATTGAATTTCATTTTGTTGCTGAGAGATAATTCCGATTAAAACCGTTTTTTCTGATGTAACTTCGCGTTCGTCTATCATAGTTTGCAAAAATACGAAGATTTCAATTGTAAAATCACAAAAAAATCTTCAATAAAAAATACTCATTTTTTATATGTTGATAAAATAACTTAAGTTTACATTTAACAAAAAAATCACGAATGCTATCATTTTTTTCAAAGTCAAAAAAAAGTAAAGATATTTTTACAATAGGATTTTACAACGTAGAAAATTTATTTGATACTGTTGATGATCCTAATACTTTTGATGACGATTTTACAACCAATGGAAAAAAAAGTTGGGGAAACAAACGCTACAGAGACAAAATAAAAAAACTAGGCTCTGTAATTTCTCAATTAGGTAACGAAAAATCTAAACATGCGCCTGCAATTGTTGGTTTGGTTGAAGTTGAAAATGCCAAGGTTGTTTCTGATTTGGCAAACTCTAAAAACCTTAGAAAACATCATTATGATTTTGTTCATTACGATTCTCCAGATGACAGAGGTATTGATGTTGCGTTATTATACAACAAACAATTATTTGAATTATTAGGTTCAGAAAATTTTCCATTATATTTAGAAGATGAAGAAGGTAAAAGAGATTATACAAGAGATGTTTTAGTTGTTTATGGAAATTTAAACGGAGAATTGGTTCATATTTTGGTAAATCATTGGCCATCTAGAAGAGAAGGCACAGAAAAATCTGAATACAAAAGAGTGGAAGCTGCAAAATTAGCTAGAGCCATTGTAGAGGTAATTCAGGCAAAAAATTACGATGCCAAAATTTTAATTATGGGCGATTTTAATGATGACCCAACAAGTACAAGTATTAAAGACTATTTAGTTACCGAAGATTTTTACAACCCAATGGAAAGCTTATTAGACAGAGAAACTGTAGGAACTTTAACGTATGAAAGTAAATGGAATTTGTTTGATCAGATTATTATTACAAAAAACTTTTTAGAGCCAGAATTTGATAAACACCATTTTAAACATGCAGAAGTATTTAATAAAGAATGGTTAAAAATATTTAGAGGAAAATTAAAAGGAAGTCCTTTTAGAACTTACATTGGCCCTTGGTATCAAGGTGGTTTTTCAGACCATTTTCCAGTTTATTTGTATTTAAAAAAGGAAAACTAATCTTTACCAACATTTTTAAAAGCATTCTTTAATTTCTCATCATTTAAAATATATTTCTTGTATTTACCATCTCTATATCTGTAATAAATAAAAAATGGCATAAATAGAAATGAAAAATAAAAAATACAAAAGCCCATTACTATTTGTGCTTTTTCATGTTCTGTATTTATTAAATAAATTCCAACTCCAATCCAAACAATAAAAACGATAAACATTATTTTTAACAGTAACTTCATACTGCAAAATTACAAAATCTATATCTTTAGTTTCTAATTTTATTCAAAATGAAATTGATTTCATTATTTTTGACTTGTTTGCTTTTATTTTCATGCAATCAAACTAAAAAAAATAATTCTATGAGTAAAAAAATTGTGATTGCACACAGAGGAGCTTCTGGATATTTACCTGAGCATACTTTAGCATCTAAAGCAATGGCTTTTGCAATGAATCCTGATTTTATTGAACAAGATTTAGTATTAAGCAAAGATGATGTTCCTGTTGTAATTCATGATATTTATTTGGATGATGTTACGGATGTTGCTCTAAAGTTTACAAATAGAAAACGCAAAGACAATAGATATTATGTAATTGATTTTACTTTTGATGAATTGCAAACGTTACAAGTTACAGAACGTTATAATCCAGAAACTGGAGCGCAAGTTTATCCAACACGTTTTGTAAAAGGCAAAGGAGATTTTAAACTGCATTCTTTTCAGCAAGAAATTGAATTAATTCAAGGTTTAAATAAAAGTACTGGAAAAAATATTGGTATTTATCCTGAAATTAAAGATCCCGAATTTCATCAAAAAGAAGGAAAAAAATTAACAGAGATCACTTTAAAAATTCTTTCTGATTATGGTTACAGTACAAAAGAAGACAACTGTATTTTACAATGTTTTGACGCCAAAGAGTTAGAAAGAATTAGAATAGAATTAAAGTCTGAATTGTTTTTAGTTCAGTTGATAGAATTCCCTGAAGAAACCAAAAAATTAAAACATTTTGCAACTTTTGCAGACGGAATAGGACCTTGGTACAAACAAATTATAGACAAAAAAATAGACGGAAAGTGGCAATTTACTTCGCTGGTTTCTAAAGCTCATCAATTGGGTTTAAAAGTACATCCTTACACTTTTAGAGCAGATGCTTTAGATGAGTTTTTAACTTTTAAAGAAATGATGAAAACCTTATTAATTGAAGCAAATGTAGATGGAGCTTTTACAGATTTTCCAGATTTAGTTGTAAATTATTTAAAAGAAAAATAACACTATGAATACAGAATTGTATACTATAAAACAGTTTAATAATACATTAGATTTATATGCTTCTAAACAGAAACTTTTCAGTTCTGGTTGGTTTATGGATTTTGGAAAACTTGGTTCTGAGTTACTTGATTCAGAAGGAACAATTATATTTTATATAACTAAAAAGTTTAAATTTTGGAAATGGAAAATGGTGTACACCATTAAAAATTCTAAGGGTAATTTGGTTGAACTGATTTCTAAAAACAACAGAAAAACTATTTATTCTATAGAAGTTAATGGAAGTACTTTTGAAATTAAAATAAATTACAAAAAGAAAACATCTGTATATAAAAACGGAGAAAAAATAGCAGAGTTTGATGAATCTATCTTTGATGAAGATGGATATAACAATATTAATTTACAGGTCTTAGACAAGAAAGATGTCGAAATTTCTTTTCTATTATTTTCTTGTTTAAAGATTGGTGAAACTGAACAAAATCAAAAAGCAATTTTAACAAGTCAGAAAGAATTAGAAGTAAATGAAGATCCTTGGTTTTAATAATTAACCTGTAACCTCTATCAACTTTGTTCTGTAAGCTGTTAATAATTTAGATTTAGAAATAAAGCCTAAATAAACACCATCATTTACAACAGGTAAATTCCAAGCGCCACTTTCTTTAAATTTTTTCATCACTTTTTCTACAGAATCTGTTTGTGAAATTATCTCGGGAGCGGCCTTCATAAAAGCATCAATAGTTACACTATTATACATTTCTGTATCAAACATTACAGAACGAATATCATCTAATAAAATAATTCCTAAAAATTTCTTGTCTTCATTTATAACAGGAAAAATATTTCTTGATGATTTAGCTACTGCTTTTTTCAACATTTCTCCTAATAGCATTTCTGGGTGAACCTTTTTAAAATTCGTTTCAATAAGTTCTTCAATCTGCATCATCATCATAACATTTTTATCTTTATTATGCGTAATGAGTTCTCCTCTTTGGGCTAACTTGTATGTGTAAATAGAGTTAGAAACAAAATATTTAGTAAAAGAAAAAGAAATTGCAGCTACCAACATTAATGGCACAAATAGATCATAACCACCAGTAATTTCTGCAATTAAAAATATGGCTGTTAGAGGTGCATGTAAAACACCTGCCATTAAACCTGTCATTCCTATTAAAGTAAAATTAGCTTCAGAAACTTGAAATCCTAAACCAACATTATTAATTATTTTTGCAAATGCATTTCCTAATGCGCTTCCCATTACTAAAGTAGGAATAAATATACCTCCAACTCCACCTGCTGCAAAAGTAGTACTCATGGCTATTGCCTTAAAAAAGGTAATTAATAATAATAAGATTACAACTACCCAAATATTATCTGAATCAAAATTAAAAGGCGTATTACCAATAGCAGCTATATGATTTCCTTTTAATAAATTATTTATTAATCCATATCCTTCACCATACAAAGAAGGCATTAAATACAGAATGAATCCAATAATTAAACTTCCAATTACTAATCGAACAAATCGTTTTTCAAATTGATAAAAGAACTTTCGAATAGCAAAATAAACAACAGAGAAATAAACAGATATAATACCTGTAAAGATTCCGAAAATAGCATAAAAACCAATTTCATTGATTTCGAATTTATCATTTAATTCAAAACCTAATAAAACATCTGAACCTAAAAACAAATACGAAGTTATAATAGCTGCTACAGAAGCAAGTAACAAAGGTATCAAAGAAACAAAGGCGATATCTAAGCTAAACACTTCTAGGGCAAAAACAATACCTGCAATTGGAGCTTTAAACATAGAAGACATTGCTCCTGCTGTTGCACAACCAATTAAGAGCATTCTTGTTTTGGTGTTCATATGAAACAATTGTGCTGTACGAGAAGCCAAAGCTGTACCTGCGCTAACCGCAGGTCCTTGCAACCCAACAGAACCTCCAAAACCAACAGTAATTGGTGCTGTTAATAATGATGCATATATATTGTATTTCGGAATAATTCCTTTTCTTTTTGAAATAGCGTAAAGCGTGGTAGAAATACCATGTCCTATATGTTTTTTTAAAAAAGTTTTTTTAATAATTGCTACAATTAGCAAACCTATTATAGGAAAAATAAAATACAATGAACTTTTTGAGTTTTTTAAAAAGTCTATAGATAAAAGTAATTGTATGTAGTGAGTAAAGTTTTTTAATAAAACTGTTCCAATTCCTGCTAAAAAACCAACTAAAACACTTAAAATATAAACAAACTGTCTTTCGGAAATATTTCTATATCTCCAAATTAGAATCTTTTTAAAAAACTTATTTTTTTTAGGCATTTTAATTCTATGTATTCTTTAATAGAATAACTTATGTTGTTTATTTTAATCTTTAAATTTAACAAAAAATCCCGCAAAAGCGGGATTATAAATTTTATGCTTGAATATCTAATTTCAAACTTAATTCTTTTAATTGATCATCATCTATAAAAGCCGGTGCGTCAATCATTACATCTCTTCCAGAATTATTTTTTGGAAATGCAATAAAATCTCTAATAGTTTCTTGTCCGCCTAAAATAGCAACCAATCTATCTAAACCAAAAGCCAAACCTCCATGAGGTGGCGCTCCATATTCAAATGCATCCATTAAGAAACCAAATTGTGCTTTTGCATCTTCTTCAGAAAAACCTAAATGCTTCAACATGGTTGCTTGCATTTGTTTATCGTGAATTCTTATTGAACCTCCACCAATTTCATTTCCGTTTAAAACCAAATCATACGCATTTGCTTTTACTGCTCCTGGATCTGTATCTAACAATTCCATTTGACCAGGTTTTGGAGAAGTAAATGGATGATGCATTGCATGATAATGTCCAGTTTCTTCGTCTAATTCTAATAACGGGAAATCTATTACCCAAAGTGGCGCAAATACTTTAGGATCTCTTAATCCTAAACGTTCTGCTAATTCCATTCTTAAAGCAGATAATTGTGCTCTTACTTTATTTGTTTCTCCAGATAACACACAAATTAAATCTCCAGGTTTTGCGCCTGTAGTTTCTGCCCATTTCGCCAAGTCTTCTTGGTCGTAAAACTTATCTACAGATGATTTAAATGTTCCATCTTCGTTTACACGACAATAAATCATACCTAAAGCACCAACTTGTGGTCTTTTAACCCATTTTATAATATTATCAATCTCTTTTCTTGTGTACGTATTTCCTCCAGGAACTGCAAAACCAACAACTAATTCTGCGCTATTAAAAACACCAAAATCTTTATGCTGAGTAACAGCGTTTAACTCGCCAAACTCCATTCCAAAACGGATATCTGGTTTGTCATTTCCATAAATTCTCATTGCATCATCGTACAACATTCTTGGAAACTTATCTACTTCAACATTATTTACTTCTTTTAGTAAATGACGTGTTAATCCTTCAAAAATATTTAAAATATCTTCTTGCTCTACAAATGCCATTTCACAGTCTATCTGTGTAAATTCTGGTTGTCTGTCTGCACGTAAGTCTTCATCTCTAAAACATTTTACAATCTGAAAATATTTATCCATTCCACCAACCATTAACAATTGTTTAAATGTTTGTGGAGATTGTGGTAATGCGTAAAACTGACCTTCGTTCATACGAGAAGGAACTACAAAATCTCTTGCTCCTTCTGGCGTAGATTTTATTAAATAAGGTGTTTCAACTTCAATAAATTCTTGATCAGACAAGTATTTACGAACTTCCATTGATACTTTATGACGAAAGATTAAACTGTCTTTTACAGGGTTTCTTCTAATGTCTAAATATCTATATTTCATTCTAATGTCTTCTCCTCCATCAGTTTCATCTTCAATAGTAAAAGGCGGAGTTACAGATGCATTTAAAATTTCTAGTTTAGTAACCAAAACCTCAACGTCTCCAGTAGACATTTTAGAGTTTTTAGACTCTCTGTCTATTACAGTTCCTGTAATTTGAATCACAAACTCTCTACCTAAAGATTTTGCTTTTTCCATAATTTCTGCAGAAGTTCTATCTTCATCAAAAATTAATTGTGTAATTCCATAACGATCACGTAAATCTACCCAAATCATAAATCCTTTATCACGCGATTTCTGAACCCAACCAGCTAATGTTACTTCTGTATTTATATGCGATGCTCTTAACTCGCCACAAGAATGACTTCTATACATTTCCTTCTAAAATTTAAGCTGCAAAATTAAACAATTTCAATTGAATATTCATTTTTTGAGCGTTCATTTCTTTTTAGAAATGTCCCGCTTTTCGCACTCGCTTTTTTTTATCAAAAAAGAGCTCAAACAAATGCTTCAATCGGTAACGCAGAATCCGTTCAATTCTTTGTAAATTTGCTTTATGAGTGTAATTAATATTCAAGAGAAATTCAAACTATTTTCAGATCATTGGTCTCCAAAAAAAATTGGAGAATTAAATGGACAACAAATCTTGTTGGCAAAGCTAAAAGGTGAATTCGTTTTTCATAAACACGATAATGAAGACGAGCTTTTTATGGTGATTAAAGGTACTTTAGATATTCAATTACGAGACAAAAAAATTACATTAAAAGAAGGCGAATTTTACATTGTACCTAAAGGTGTAGAGCATAAACCTATTGCAAAAGAAGAAGTTCATTTGTTATTGTTTGAACCTCTTTCTATAAAACACACAGGAGACATTATTGCAGATATTACTGTAGAAACGTACGAAAGCATTTAAAATTATGAGTAAATTATATTTAGTTCCTACTCCAATAGGTAATTTAGAAGATATGACTTTTAGAGCCATAAGAGTTTTAAAAGAAGTAGATTTTATTTTAGCAGAAGACACACGTACAAGTGGAAAACTTTTAAAATATTTTGAAATTTCTACTCAAATGCACAGTCATCATATGCATAATGAACATAGATCTATAGAAGGTGTTTTAAATAGATTAAAAAACGGAGAAACTTGCGCATTAATTTCTGATGCTGGAACTCCTGCAATCTCAGATCCGGGTTTTTTATTGACAAGAGCCTGTGTTGAAAACAATATTGAAGTAGATTGTTTACCTGGTGCAACAGCTTTTGTTCCTGCTTTGGTAAATTCTGGTTTGCCAAATGACAAGTTTGTTTTTGAAGGTTTTTTACCAGTTAAAAAAGGAAGACAAACTCGTTTTTTACTGTTGGCAGAAGAAAAAAGAACCATGATTTTTTATGAATCTCCTCATAAGTTAGTAAAAACACTGGGGCATTTTATCGAATATTTTGGAGCAGACAGACAAGTTTCTGTGTCTAGAGAATTAACAAAAATGTTTGAAGAAACGATTAGAGGAACTGCAACAGAAGTTTTGGCTCATTATACAGCTAAACCACCAAAAGGTGAAATTGTTATTGTAGTTGAAGGAAAGAAATAGAACTTTATGAAAAAAGTAGTTATTTTAATACTATCAATTATTTTTTTTCAATCTTGTTACTTTGGAGCTGGGGTTGTTGAAGTGAATTTACCTAGTAATTATTTTTTATTTGGGAATAATAATATAGAAGAGACAGCCATTTTTTTTGAAACAGGAGAACACTCTTCCGATATAATTGTTGAAAAAACAGTATTTGCAGTTGGTTTTAATAAAAAGTTTATAATTGCTAAAAGTTATTCGAATGATTCAAAGTTTAAATTTGATGATAAAAACCCTGAAATTCATAATAAAATTGAACAAGACGACTTAATTTCTTATCATATTTTAGATTTAAATGTAAAAAATCCTAAAAAAAGTAAGGGAATGAATTTTAAGCAATACATAAAAAAAAGACAAGAATTAAAGATATCAGATAAACTAAATTTTACGATTATCTTAAAAGAAACTAATAATTAATGACAATCCAAGAATTCAAAACCAAGTTAAAATCAAATCCAAAATCAATTTTATTTGCAGAAACAATGCAGGTAATTGATGATAATTACAATTTTACTCCTACTTCTTTTACAAATGGAGAAATTAAAAACAACGCTGGAGAAAATTCTGGTTCTTGTAAATTATTTGCATTTGCTAAACATCAAAAATTAACAAAAGAAGAAACGTTATTTTGTTTTGGAGAACATTATCAATCTGTTTTAGAAGATGAAAAAGGAGATTCTCATCAGAATATAAGAAACTTTATGAATTCTGGTTTCGAAGGTTTATCTTTTAAAAGTGAAGCTTTAGAATTAAAATTATAATCTGTCATTTCGAAATGAGCTTTTTAAAGCGATTGAGAAATCTAATTAAAAAAGAGATTTTTCGTCGTTCCTCTGTCGGAATGACAAACAAAGACTAATTTTAGACAATGCAAAACCTTTTATCAGAAATAAAACAATGTACAATTTGCGTTTCTCATTTAGAATTGGGCGCAAATCCTGTTGTTACTGGTCATAAAAATTCAAAAATTGCAATTATTGGTCAAGCTCCAGGAACAAAAGTGCATTCATCTGGAATTCCTTGGGATGATGCAAGTGGAAAACAATTAAGAAAGTGGCTCAATGTTTCTGATGAAGATTTTTACAATGTAGAAAAGTTTGCAATTGTACCCATGGGATTTTGTTATCCTGGTAAAGGAAAAAGTGGCGATAAACCACCTAGAAAAGAATGTGCTCCAAAATGGCATCAACAATTATTTGAGTTAATGCCAAATCTTGAAATGATTATTTTAATAGGAATGTATGCACAGAATTATTACCTAAAAGATAAGGCAAAAAAAACACTTACAGAAACAGTAGATAATTATCCAGCTTACTTGCCAAAATACTTTACATTGCCTCATCCGTCACCAAGAAACCGTTTTTGGTTCACTAAAAATCCATGGTTTGAAAAAAATGTAATTCCTGAATTACAAAAAAGAGTATCAGGAATTTTGAAAAACTAATATGTTATTTCGAAATGAGAGAAGAACGATTGAGAAATCTCTTTCAATATCATTAATGAGATTCCCCTTCCTTCGTCATTCAGAATGACATATTCATTAAAATATTTTAGTACTTAGAACCATCGTGTTTTCCAACTTCAAAACCGTGTTTTCCTAAATATTGATTTCCAGAACCAATGGCATCTTCTTCTAAGGTTGTACCCATAGAATCATTCCATCTATTTAAATATCCAAAGAGAGAAATTACACCTAACATTTCTACAATTTCTCCTTCATCCCAATATTTATAAAGTTCGGTTTTAATTTCTGCATTTACCGCATTTGGAACCATAGAAGCAGCCAAAGAAAAATCTAAAGCAGCTCTTTCAGCATCAGAAAATGCAGGGTGAGTTTTATATTCCCAAATATTATCTAATTGCTCTTGCTCTGCTTTATAACGTTCTGCTGCTCTAATTGCATGCGCCTGACAATATCTACAACCTGTAGCATTACTAGAAACCCAAGCAATCATTCTTTTTAAAGCAGAAGTAACTCTACCTTCGTTTGCCATTACTGCTTTATTTAAATTAATAAACGCTTTAGAAATTGCAGGTCTTCTTTGCATTGTTAAAACCGAATTTGGACAAAAGCCTAAGGTTTCATTAAAGAATTCTGCTAATTCTTTGGTTTCTAAATCATGTTCTGCTGATAAAGGTGTTACTAATGGCATATTTTTAATGTTTTGTTTTTCAAAGATATCTATTTTTATAACTTTACCTTAAATTATTTCATAAATGATAATCAAATTACATTCCTATAACCTAGAGTTAAAACATACTTTTACTATTTCTAGAGAATCTCGCAATTTTCAGCCTACCTTAATTGTTGAATTAACTGATGGTAATTTTACAGGTTATGGTGAAGCTACGTCTAATTTATACTATAATATTTCTGTAGAAAGTATGAGAGAATTAATTAATAGTAATGGGGCTTTAATTAAATCTTTATCAGAAGAATCTCCAACTAATTTTTGGGCTAAATTATATCCTTACTTCAAACAAAACATGTTTGCTTTATGTGCACTAGACCAAGCTTTTAATGATTTATATGCGCGAAAAAAAGGAAAAAAACTTTATGAACTTTGGAATCTAAATATCAATAATAACCCAATTACAGATTATACTATTGGAATTGGTTCAATTGATATAATGGTTGCAAAAATGAAAGAACTTCCTTGGCCAATTTATAAGATAAAACTAGGTACAAAAGATGATATTGCTATTATTACAGAATTAAGAAACCATACAAATGCAATTTTTAGAATTGATGCAAATTGTGGTTGGACAGTAGATGAGGCAATAGAAAACTCGATAAAATTAAAAGAATTAGGAGTAGAGTTTTTAGAACAACCTTTAAAAGCAAATGATTTTAACGGAGCAAAAAAATTATTTAAAGAATCTGCTTTACCAATAATTGCAGATGAAAGCTGTATTATTGAAAGTGATGTTGAAAAATGTACTGGATTATTTCATGGCGTAAATGTAAAACTTACAAAATGTGGAGGATTAACTCCTGGAAAAAGAATGTTAGAAAAAGCAAAAAAATTAGGAATGAAAACAATGGTTGGTTGCATGACAGAATCTACTGTAGGTATTTCTGCTATAGCACATTTATTACCACTTTTAGATTATGTAGATATGGATGGTGGCTTACTTCTTAAAAATGATATTGCAACAGGCATTACCTTAAAAGATGGAGTTATAAACTATGCTGATGAACTTGGAACTGGAGTCTCTCTTTTATAAAAAACAACTATTAGTTAATTAAGCTAAAACTTCCTTTTTTTTCTACAGACAACCCATTTATATCTGTTAAAATGGTTTTAAACCAATAACTATTAGATGACAATTTTTTACCTTGATATCTTCCATCCCAACCTTCACTATTAGCATCTATTTTATAGATTAAAACACCAAATCTGTTGTAAATATAAATATCTGAAACTGTATAAAAATCTTTATCATAGCCTTGTATTTTCCACAAATCATTCTTTCCATCATCATTTGGAGTAAAAAATTTTGGGTAACTTAATATTAAAAAACTATATGCAGCTGTTCTGCAATTTCCTCTATCTTTAATAAATAAAGTATGATTTCCTGGAGAAATAGCATCAAAAAATCCATCACTTTTATAAACTCCAAACTCATCATCTAAAGAGTATTCATAATCTCCAATTCCTAAAACGGTATTCATCACTCTTATTGAATTGTTATCAGAATCATCAATAATTAAAACATCATCTTTTGTAATTGTTGCTATTTCAGAATCGGTTACTAAAATTGATTTTTCTACGGATATACATCCTGCAGCAGAAATTGCTTTTACACTATAATTTCCAGAACTTGTAATTGTTAACGTTGATGAATTACTAGAAACAATTGTATTTCCGTTTTTCCATTCATACGTATAATTTCCTTGTGGATTTGTAGTTTCTAAAGTTACAGAACCAATATCTTTACACAAAGCATATGTGTTTTGAACTATATCAAAATCTGGAATAGTAGCATCTATAATAACATGTACTGGCACTCTATTCGAAGAAATACAATTATCTATATTTGCTTCAACATAGTAAATTGTACTTGACAATAAGTTTGGAGTTGTAAAATTATTTCCTGTATGAACTGGTTTTATACTTGTTAAAGAATCATACCAATACACAACTCCTGCAGATGCATTTGCACTAATATTTCCAGCACCAGAACAAATTAAATCATCTGTTACACTTGTAATTGTTGGTTTCTGGTTCACAATTACATTTACTGCAGTTCTATTTAAAGCTACACAACCATTTACAGAAACTGCAGCATAATACATCCTATTATTTGTTAAAACTGGTGTTGTAAAATCATTTCCAGTTGCTATTGATGTTCCACCAGTTTGTGTATTAAACCACAAAATTGTTCCTTCACTTGGTATTGCAGAAATTGTTGCAGTTCCAGTTTCACAAATTGTTGCTGATTTTGTTGCCGTTATTTTAGGAATATAAATACTTGTTGTTGCAACAATATCTAATTTAGGATCTCCTGGAGCACCATATTCTACTATATAACCTTTTGGGTGATATAGTCCTGGAGGATCTCCTTCTAATTTTAAATCATTCCACGTACCAGGGTATCCCAAAGCAGGATCTGTAATATGTGCATAATGTTCGTTTCCTGTATTATTATTTGGCTCATTACCAGCAAAATTCCAATTAGCAAATCCAAAAACAGTACCATTAGAGTTTCCTTGCCAAAAAATAGTACCTGCTTCTGGACCTGTTACCCATTTCCAAACACCTTCTGTTTCTTCATCAGTAGCCCCAATCCAACCAGCACCAGATGCTTGTTTTCCTGCAAAATCAGATTCTTCTTGGCTTGTTAATGTTGCCAAATATCCTTTTCTACCAAAATAAAGAGGTCTATTTTCTGCAGCAACCTTAGCATCAGCCCAAGTAATTCCTAGACTAGGTACAAACTCGTAAAAATGATCTGTTAAGGGTAAGTAATTCGCATTATCTGAGGTTAAAGAGAATGTTTTTTCAGCATCAACATTTGCTGCAGAGGTTTTAAAAACAACCTCTTTTACAGCTGCTTCTAAATCTGAAAATAACATTTTTGTTCCAGTTGTGGTAGCAAATAATGTTAACTTCCCTTGTGATACATCAAAAGAATGAGAAATATTCGAAAATGTTCCAATAAGTTCTAATTTATCATTATTCACCTGATAACCAGATGATATTTGTATGAAAAAAGACTCTATACCTGTCACACTTGCATCTGAATTTGTAATGGTAAAATCTGTAACTATTTTTTTTTCTTCGCCAATGCAAAATGCTTGACGACCTTTTGCTGTAACTTCTGTCTGTGCGTAAAAAAATGAAGCGAAAAACACACTTAGTACAACAAGTGTATTATATTTAGTCTTTATAGATAAATAAATCATTAACTTATTATGGTTTTCTTATTTTTGTAAGAAAGCACAATTTACTATTTCAATTTTAATAACAGTATAACAAAAAGATCAAATATGGCTACAAATCTTGTAAAAACATCGTGGAAAGAAAATATGCAATTCGAATCTGACAATCCTAGTGGGATTTCTCTAACAATGGATGCAGGAGAAGAAAGTGGAGGAGAAGGAAAAGGATACAGACCCAAAGCATTAATGCTATCTTCTTTGGCCGGTTGTTCTGGTTTAGATGTAGTTTCTTTATTAAAGAAAATGCATGCTGAAGTTGCAGAATTTAGAATTGATATTACTGCTGAGTTAACAGATGAACACCCAAAGTTTTACAATAAAGTAAAAGTAGATTATCATTTTTCTGACAGTGAATTACAACCAAAAAAAATACAAAAGGCAGTTAATTTATCTGTTACAAAATACTGTGGTGTAATGGAAATGTTTCGTCAGTTTGCTGATGTAGAAATTGAAATTTTCTTACACGAATTATAATTTATGAAGAAAAAAAGTCTTTTTCTGGTATTTCTTTTAAGTTTACCAATCTTATTCCCATTATACAATCCCTCTTTAGAGCTAGGTTCTTTTGGAATAATTTTAGGCTTTTTTGGTTCCTTCATCTCACCTATTATAATTTTCGGCACATTTTTGTACCTTATGTTCAAAAAATAAATTGCTATGCGTTGGACATCAAAACCAAAACCAGAAAAAGAAAAAGTAGAAAAATTAGCCAAAGAATTGCAAGTTGACACTGCTATTGCTAAAATATTATGTCAACGAAATATTGAAACTTTTGAGGCTGCTAAAAAATTCTTTCGCCCAAGTTTAGAAGATATTCACGATCCTTTTTTAATGAAGGATATGAACCTTGCCGTAGAAAGAATTGAAACCGCAATTGCAAACAACGAAAATATTTTAGTTTTTGGCGATTATGATGTAGATGGAACCACTGCTGTTTCTTTGGTTTCCTCTTATTTAAAAACAATTCACCCAAATATTGCAACATATATTCCAGATAGATATGCAGAAGGTTATGGCGTTTCTTATATAGGAATTGATTTTGCACATGACAATGATTTCTCTTTAATTATTGCGTTAGATTGTGGAATTAAAGCCATTGAAAAAGTTGCGTACGCAAAAGAAAAAAACATCGATTTTATTATTTGTGATCATCATAAACCTGGATCTGAAATTCCAAAAGCGGTTGCTGTTTTAAATGCAAAACAAGAAGATTGTAAGTATCCTTTTGATGAGCTTTGTGGTTGTGGTGTTGGTTTTAAATTGATTCAAGCTTTAGGTGTTTCTAGAAATAAAACTATTGAAGACTTTGTTCCTTATTTAGATTTGGTGGCAACTGCAATTGCTGCAGATATTGTACCAATGAATGGAGAAAATAGAGCGCTTGCTTATTTTGGTTTACAAGTAATTAACCAAAGTCCTAGAAACGGAATTAAAGCGTTAATTCATCAAGTTAAAAAAACAGAATTGACGATTACTGATGTCGTTTTTATAATTGCACCAAGAATTAATGCTGCAGGTAGAATGAAACATGGTAATTATGCTGTAGAATTATTAACAGAAATGGATTTTGATTCGGCTGTTGAATTTGCAGCTTCCATAGAAATTTTTAATGCAGATAGAAAAGATTTAGACAAGAAAATTACCAATGAAGCTTTAATGCAAATTATAGATAATGATGAAGAACAAGGTTTCTCTACAGTTGTTTATAAAGAAGATTGGCACAAAGGTGTTATTGGTATTGTTGCTTCAAGATTGATTGAAAAACATTACAGACCTACTTTAGTTTTTACAAAAAGTGGCGATAAATTAGCGGCTTCTGCACGTTCTGTTAAAGGTTTTGATGTATATAATGCATTGTTAGAATGTGAAGAATTTATAGAACAATTTGGCGGACATAAATATGCAGCGGGTTTAACTTTGTTGCCAGAAAATTACGAGAATTTTAAAAACAGGTTTGAAGAAGTTGTTTCTAAAACTATTGATAAAGAATTACTAACTCCAGAAATTTCTATAGATGCAGAAATAGATTTATCTGAAATTACGCCTAAGTTTTTTAGAATAATTCAGCAAATGGCACCTTTTGGACCCATGAATATGAAACCCGTTTTTAAAACTTCTTGTGTGAGAGATAATGGTTATGGAAAACAAGTTGGCGCAGATAAAACACATTTAAAACTGAATGTTTTTCAAGGTGATAATAAACAAACATTTAATTCGATTGGTTTTAATATAGGTGATAAAATAGAAGCTGCACAAAACGATTTTGATATTGTCTATTCTTTAGATGAAAATGAATGGAATGGTAGAAAAACAATACAATTATTGTTGAAAGATTTGAACTAAGCTAAACATGCTGATCAATCAGAATCATATTTCCATCTGGGTCTAATACCATAAGACTTCCAGGTCCAGAAGTAGTTTCATCAACTTCAGAAGCTAATTGTACGTCTTCACTTTTTAAATGCTGCTGAATTTTTCTGACATCATCAAATTCTTCTAAATTACTGGCGCTTTCATCCCAACCAGGATTAAAAGTTAAAATATTATTTTCAAACATTCCTTGAAATAAACCCACTAATGAATTTCCGTTTTTAAGAATTAAATAGTTCTTTTCTATTTGTCCTGCAAAAACAGTAAATCCTAATTTTTCGTAAAAAGCTCTTGATTTATGAATGTCTTTTACTGCTAAACTTACTGAAAATGCACCTAATTTCATATTTGTAGTTTTTGATTAATGTTTTAAAGTTATGAAATTATTTTTATTCTGATGATTTGATGAGCAAAAGCTTCTTAGCAATAACAAAAAGCTGTAAATAGTTTAGCCCTGATTGAACGGTATGTTTGAGCTCTTTTTTGAAGGATGAAAAAAAAGCGAGTAGTGAAAGCAGGAAATAGCTTCTAAAATAAATTATAATCGAATAGAAAAATCTAACTCTCCATAGAAAGTAAAACCATTCGCAATTCCATAAAAGTAAAACTCTTGTCAACCTTTTCTTTGAGTTCTGTTAAGTTTTTGAACTTGGTTTCTTCTATTGCGTTGATGATTTTTTTATACTTTTTAATCGGAATTAATTCTAGAATATCTACATCGCCAGAAGGAATATAACTTGCCAAATGACTTTCTATAGTGCCAGAAGTTAGGCTTCGTTCTTTGGCAATTTCTTTTACAGAAAGACCTGATTTAAACAACTCTAAAGAAATTTGTTTGGTTGGTTTTTTGTCTTCCTTTTTTTGCTCGTTGAATTTATTAATTCCGTTTTCTGAACAATATGTATTGATAACTTCTAAAATTTCATCTCCGTATTTAGAAATACGGGTTTTTCCCATTCCTTTTACTTTTAATAATTCTTGATGAGTTCTTGGTAACTCATCGCACATTGCATACAAGGTTTCTTGGGTAAATATTTGAAATGCAGGAATACTTTCTGCAATACGAATTTCGTCTCGTAATTCTCTTAACTTTAACGCTAAAATAGGATCTCGTTTAGAAGATACTTTCTTCTTTTTTGTTGGTTCCGTTTTCTGTAAAACTGCCTTTGCTCTTACTTCTAAATAACTTTTGACTTTAAAACCATATGTCATTTTATTTAAAGAATATGTCTTTTCCTCTAATTTTTCTTGCAAAGTATCATATTGCTTAGAAAAATCTTTTTTTACGGCTTTATTATCTGTAGAAAATGAAACTTTAGATAAAGGTTGTAAAATATTGGCAATGGTTTGCGTTAAAAAATAATCTGCGGCTTTTTTAAATCTTTCTTGAATTTGAGAACTATTTTCTGGCAACACATTGTCTTCTGAAATAGCATTTAACTGATTTTTAAATCCGTTAGATACTTTCATTAAAGCAACAACTCCATCATCTTTTATGGTTTGCAAATGATCTATTACATCTCCTTTTATACTTGTTCTGTTTTTATAAAAAATATCAATCATTCTTGAAACTGGATACAAAAATGGCTGATAATCAAATAATTCTGAAATCAAATTTAGTTGAAAATGTTTTTCAGATTCGTTTAAAATAGATTCATCTGGATGATTTTCTTCTACACTTTCATTAAAAACACTTACGGTTCTGTCGTTAATAATTGCGCTGCTTGTAATTGGTGTTTTTAAAACCAATCCTTCTAAAGAAGTGCATCTACTTAAGGCAACATAGGTTTGTCCGTGTGCAAAAGATGCTTCTGCATCAATCACAGCTTTTTCAAACGTTAAACCTTGACTTTTATGAATGGTAATTGCCCAAGCCAATCGCAAAGGAATTTGTTTAAAAGATCCAATAATATCTTCTTTAATCTCTTTTGTTTCTTCGTTGATAGAATAATTTACATTATCCCACATTTCTCTTTCTGTAACAATTTCGTCTATTTCATTGGCACATTGTACTGTTACATTTTCTCTAGAAATATCTGTAACAATTCCTATTTTTCCGTTGAAATATCTTTTCTCTGGAGAAGAATCATTCTTGATAAACATTACTTGTGCACCAACTTTTAATTCTAACTTTTCATCATTAGGATATGCATTTTCATTGAATTTACCAGAAACCTCAGCATTAAAAAAGTAGCTTTTATTTTTGAGTTTATTCAGTTCAGAATCGTTAATTAAATTGGCTCTTTTATTGTGTGTTGTAAGCGTTATATAACCTTCTTCTTTACTGGGAGAAAATGTTGGATTGTAACGTTCATTTAAAATTTTTGCAGATTTGTCTGATAAATTATTATTCCTAATTTCATTTAAAATAGTAATAAAATCTTCATTTTTCTGACGATAAATATGTTTTAATTCTATTGAAACCACATTTGCTTCTTGATATGCTTTAGAGCTGAAAAAGTAAACGGTATTGTAGTGTTGTTGTAGTAAACTCCACTCATTTGGTCTCACAACTGGTGCTAATTGTTGCAAATCTCCAATCATTAAAACTTGTGCGCCACCAAACACTTTATTCCTGTTTTTATAACGGCGCATAACTTGATCTATTCCGTCTAATAAATCTGCTCGAACCATAGAAATTTCATCAATAATTACTAAATCTAACGATTTTATAATATCTATTTTAGTCTTTGAAAACTTACGTTGCTGATTTGTATTTGCAATCTGATTTGGTAAAATAGGGCCAAAAGGCATTTGAAAAAACGAATGAATAGTAACTCCTTTTGCATTAATTGCTGCTACACCTGTTGGCGCCACAATAACCATTCTTTTTAAAGATTCTTTTTTAATTTGATGTAAAAAAGTAGTTTTCCCTGTTCCTGCTTTTCCTGTGATAAATAGATTTCTATCCGTTTTATCAATAAAATTTAAAGCAAGCTCTAATTCAGGATTCTTTGTCATTTTAACTTTTTTTGAGCAAGATACTCAATCAAAAATTATTTCATAAAAATACAAAGTAAAATATTTTTATAATTAATTGGCGAACTGATTTTCTTGCAACCAATTTTTTAAATGAGAAGACCAATTTAAACTTGTTCCACTTTTTCCTAAACCAAAACCATGACCACCTTTTTCATAAATATGCATTTCAACAGGAATTTTGTTCGCTTTTAAGGCTAAATAATACTGAAGGCTATTTTCTACTGGAACAGATGTATCATCAGTTGCATGAACTAAAAATGTTTTTGGTGTTATTGAACTCACTTGTTTTTCATTAGAAAAAGTTTCTATTTTTTGTTTTGAAGCGGATTTCCCAAGTAAATTATTTTTTGATCCTTGATGAGTAATTGAATTTTCCATAGAAATTACAGGATAAATAAGTATTGAAAAATTAATTTTTGCAGAAACATCATCTTTCACTTTGTAAACAAATTCGTTAAAACGTGTAGATAACGTTGCTGCTAAATGTCCACCAGCAGAAAAACCAATTACTCCAATTTTATTTTTATCCAAATTCCAAACTTTAGCATTTCTTCTCACAAAACGAATTGCTTCTTGCGCATCTTGTAAAGGCCCAATATTCTTGTTTACCATAATAGCATCATTAGGCAACCTGTACTTTAAAACAAGAGCTGTAATACCTAAATGATTTAAAAATTCAGCAACCCTATAACCTTCTTTATTCATTGCCAAATGTTTGTAACCTCCACCAGGAAAAATAACAACAGAAGTTCCATTTGAATGTTCTGGTTTAAAAATAGTTATAGTTGGCACAGAAACTTTACTTGTTCTATTTAAAACTGAATCTTTAAATTCTTTAACCTCTTTAAATTCTGAGTTTTTAATTGCATTAGGAATTTCTCCTTTCCATAAATTTACTTCATTAATTTGTGCATTAATTACATTACAAACTAAAAGTATAACTATAAAAAATGCCTTTTTTAAATCTTTCATTTCTTTATTTTTTGATAAAAGCAGCTAAAGAACTTACTTTTTCTTTCAATGAATTTACGGCTAATTTTGATACTTCTGTTGCTCCTAAAACGGATAAATGTGTATTATCTTCTTTCCCTTTTGGATAATAAGGAATTTCATTTGGCAGATAATGTAAGTGTAACTTTTTAGAACCTTCAACTCCATAAGATTCTTCTAATTTTTCTGTTAAATATTGAAGATCTATAAAAGGAACATCGAATTCCTGAGCTACTAATCTTACTTCTAAAGGATATGCTCCATGTGTATCTATTAAAGTACCAAATTCATTAAATTTTCTTCTAACTATTGATGAAAACAAAACAGGTATTGCTCTCTTTTCTCTTACTTCTTCTACAAAACGAATTAAATTATAACGGTAACCAACATGTGGATTTGTATAACGTGTTGGTGCCTTAACCTTTTGATCATTATGACCAAATTGTATAAAAACATAATCACCTTTTTGTAATTTACTGTAAACAGAATCCCAACGTTTTTCTAAGATAAAACTACGTGTACTTCTGCCATTTACTGCATGATTTTCTACAGTTACATTCTCATTTAAAAATTGAGGCAAAATTTGACACCAACCACGTTCTGGATTTTCATTTGGATTTGGTTTATCTGCCATTGTAGAATCTCCAATTGTGTAAATAGTTATTGCTTTTGGCTCAATATTTTTTTCTTCTTGACTTGTATTCTTACAAGATTGAAATATTATTAAACATAAAATAAAGTACACTTTAAAATTCTTCATACCATTCTTTTTTTGATGTTTTATACTTTCCTAATACATTTTTAAGCGTATATTTTTTGGCCTCACGTTTTTTTAATTGATGAGACCATTGTACTCGTTTTTCTGGTTGAAAGCCTTCACCTTTATTCTTATATTCTGCATAAAACGTCGTTTTTTCTGCTTCCGTTTTTTTCCAATTATGCCAACCAATAGGAAGTATATGTTTT
>CBDUHF010000024.1:0-43939 GCA_965367085.1 uncultured Polaribacter sp. | reverse complement strand
ATATGTACCTTATGTAGTTTCAACTTTAATTTTATCACCTTCATTAATAAATAAAGGAACATTAACTATTGCACCACTTTCTACTGTTGCTGGCTTTGTAGCATTTGTTGCTGTATTACCTTTAACCCCTGGTTCTGTATGAGTTACTTCTAAAATAACACTTGCAGGCATATCTACAGAAAGTGGCATATCATCTTCTGAATTGATAATGATAGTTACTACTTCTCCTTCTTTCATTAATTCAGGTGTGTCTAAAGCATTTTTTTGAAGTTGGATTTGAGAATAATCTTGCTCATTCATAAAATGATAAGTATCTCCATCATTATACAAATATTGAAATTTATGAGTTTCTACACGAACATCTTCTATTTTTCTTCCAGCCGGAAAAGTATTATCTATAACTTTTCCATTAGTAACACTTTTTAATTTAGTTCTTACAAATGCAGGTCCTTTACCAGGTTTTACATGTAAAAATTCTATAATTTTATAAATGTCGTTATTGTATCTAATACACAATCCGTTTCTAATATCTGATGTTGTTGCCATTCTATTTTTTTATTTGTAATGTAAATATTGAATTTTAAATTCTTTAATTTTTCAATCTATTAAAATTATCCTCCCCAATAACCTTTCATAATTCCACGCTGAGAGTTTCTTATAAATAAAATTATATCGTCTCTTTCTGTGGTTGCTTCCATTTCTGCTTCAATCTTTTCAACAGCTTGGGTAGTATTATAATTTTTTTGATAAAGGATTCTGTAAATATCTTGAATTTCTCTAATTTTTTCTGTTGAAAACCCTCTTCTTCTTAAACCGATAGAATTTATTCCTACATAGGATAAAGGTTCTTTTCCTGCTTTTGTAAATGGAGGAACATCTTTTCTAACTAAAGAACCACCAGAAACCATTGCATGATCTCCGATATGTATAAATTGATGAACTGCTGCCAAACCACCAATAATTGCATAATTTCCAATAATTACATGACCTCCTAAAGCTACGCCATTTACTACAATAGAATTATCTCCTAAAACACAATCATGTGCAATATGGGCAGTTGCCATTATTAAACAGTTTTCTCCTATTTTTGTTTTACCAGAAGCATTTGTACCTCTATTTATAGTAACACATTCTCTAATAGTTGTATTATCTCCAATTTCTGTTAAAGAATCTTCTCCTTCAAATTTTAAATCTTGTGGAATCGCAGAAATTACAGCACCTGGAAAAATTCTACAATTTTTTCCAATCCTAGCACCTTCCATGATTGTTACATTAGAACCGATCCAAGTTCCTGAACCTATGACTACATTATTATGTATCGTTGTAAATGGCTATATTACCACGTTTCGAGCAATTTTTGCTTGTGGATGAACGTATGCTAAAGGTTGATTCATAATTTATTTTTTTCTTGCAATTTGCGCCATTAATTCAGCTTCTACTACTAATTTTCCATTTGCATAACCATAAGATTGCATATGACAAATTCCTCTTCTAATTGGTGTAATTAGTTCACATTTAAATATCAAAGTATCTCCAGGTAATACTTTTTGTTTGAACTTAACTTTGTCCATTTTCATAAAGTATGTTAAATAATTTTCTGGATCTGGAACTGTACTTAAAACCAAAATTCCTCCACATTGTGCCATTGCTTCTACTTGTAAAACACCTGGCATTACTGGAGCTCCTGGAAAATGACCAACAAAGAAATCTTCGTTCATGGTAACATTTTTCATTCCAACTACATGCTTATCTGTAAGTTCTAAAATTCTATCAACCAATAAAAAAGGTGGTCTGTGAGGTAAAACATCCATAATCTGATGAATATCCATTAAAGGAGCTTCATTCAAATCATATTTAGGAACTTTGTTTCTTTTTTCTAACTTAATAATTTTTGCTAATTTTTTAGCAAACTGAGTATTTATTAAATGACCTGGTTTGTTAGCAATTACTTTTCCTCTAATACGAATTCCTGCTAGCGCTAAATCTCCTATTACATCTAATAATTTATGTCTTGCAGCTTCATTTGCCCAATGTAACGTTAGATTATCTAAAATACCATTTGGTTTTACAGCAATATCTTCTTTGTTAAAAGCTTTCTTTAATCTTTGCATTGTTTCATCTGACAATTCTTTATCAACATACACAATTGCATTATTTAAATCTCCTCCTTTTATTAGATCATTTTCTAAAAGCATTTCTATCTCATGTAGAAAGCTAAAAGTTCTTGCATCTGCAATTTCTTCTTTAAAATCAGAAATTTTATCTAAAGTAGCATTTTGAGTTCCTAAAATTTTAGTCCCAAAATCTACCATTGTAGTAACTTGATATGTTTCTGAAGGCATTAAAATAATTTCACTTCCAGAATCTTCATCTCTGAATGAGATAATTTCATGTACTATATATTCTTCAATATCTGCATCTTGTTCTTCAATTCCTGCTTTTTCTAAAGCTTCTACAAAGAACTTAGAAGAACCATCCATAATTGGTGGTTCAGAAGAATCTATTTCTATTAATAAATTATCGATATCTAATCCAACTGCAGCTGCTAAAACATGCTCTGAAGTTTGAATTTTAACACCGTTCTTTTCTAGATTTGTTCCTCTTTGCGTAGTTACAACATATTCAGCTTTAGCTTCAATTGTTGGAGCTCCTTCTAAATCTACTCTACTAAAAGCAAAACCATGATTTACTGGAGCTGGTTTTAATGTCATAGTTACATTGTTACCTGTATGTAAACCTACACCAGATAAACTTACTTCTTTCTGTATTGTTTTTTGTTTCTTACTCATTATTCTGCATTTTGAGCCTTCAACTCTTTTTCTAAATTAGTTATTGTTGATACTATTTTTGGTAAATTTTTAAAGTGGACATAACTTTTATTAAAATCTAAAACTTTAAAAGCTGGTGTTCCATTAACCATACTATTATCTTTTAAACTTTTTGTGATACCTGATTGCGCAAGTATTTTTACATTATTTCCAATAGAAATATGACCTGCAAAACCTACTTGACCACCAATCATACAATTCTCTCCTATTTTGGTAGATCCTGCAACACCTGTTTGTGCAGCAATTACAGTGTTCTTACCAACTTCTACATTATGAGCAATTTGTATTTGATTATCTAACTTTACTCCTTTTCTTATAATTGTAGATCCTATTGTTGCTCTATCTATAGTAGATGCAGCACCAATATCTACATTATCTTCAATAATTACATTTCCTATTTGTGGTATTGCATTGTACTCTCCATTTTCATCTGGAGCAAATCCAAAACCATCTGAACCTATTACAGCTCCTGAGTGGATTTTACAATTATTACCAATTTGAGTTTCTGAATATATTTTAACACCTGAATAAATTACACAATTATCTCCAATTACGGTATTATCGCCAATATAAGAATTTGGATAAATTTTAACATTTTCTCCTACTTTTACATTTTCTCCAATATAAGCAAATGCACCAATATATTCATTACTACCAATTGTAGCTGAACTAGAAATAAAAATAGGTTCTTCTCTACCTGATTTATTATTCTTTACTTCATTATAAAATTCTAATAATTTTGAGAATGATTTATAGGCATTGTCAACTTTTATTAAAGTTGTAGAAATCTCTTTTTCTAAGACAAAGTCTCTATTAACAATGGCAACAGAAGCTTCTGTTGTATATAAAAAAGACTTATATTTTGGATTGGATAAAAAAGTTAAAGATCCTACTTTTCCTTCTTCTATTTTAGAAACAGTAGAAACTTCTTCATTAGGGTTCCCTACTACA
The DNA here is from genome assembly GCA_965367085.1 of uncultured Polaribacter sp. Taxonomy (GTDB): domain Bacteria; phylum Bacteroidota; class Bacteroidia; order Flavobacteriales; family Flavobacteriaceae; genus Polaribacter. The sequence goes on along the minus strand of CBDUHF010000024.1, from coordinate 40,160 downwards.
TCACCTTCTAAAATGTCTGCTATTTGTTGCGCTGTAAATATCATTAACTGCAAAAATATAAAAATTATAACGATTTGGCTAATATCATTACTACTTTGGATAACAAATAAAGTGTTTTACAACTGGATTTGTAAGTGCTTGTAAATTTAATTGATCTGATGCTTTTGCAATATCTATTAATTCTCTTTCTTTATTTAAAATATAAATAGGTTTATCTGAACTATAGGCTTGATTGATTATCTTTTGAGAAAACACAAAAAACTGAGCTTCTTTGGTAGAAATATCGAACCTTTTAGAAACTTTAGTTATCTGATTTTTTACATAAGAATCTTCAAAATTATCTTGTTGAATTTCTATTCGTAATAATTTTCTATCAACAATCATTTTTGATAAAAGTGATAGAATTTTATCCTCATGATTTGTCCATTCTTTTATAGCAGACATCACATCATAATCATCTAATTTAGAGAACATTTCTAAAGTTTCTTCATTAAAATTAGCTTCAGTTATTTCTTTATATAGAAAATATTTTAAAGAAGATGTTGCAAACAACTCCACTCCTTTTTCTGCTAATTCTTTGGCTCTTTTTAAAACATTTACCAGCATATTTTCTGCTACTAAACCTGTTTTGTGTAGATAAACTTGCCAATACATTAATCTTCTAGCAATTAGGAATTTTTCTACAGAATAAATTCCCTTTTTCTCAATGACTAATTCATCTCCTTTCACATTCATCATAGCAATTAATCTGTCTGATGAAATGTTACCTTCAGTAACTCCTGTATAAAAACTATCTCGTTTTAAATAATCTAATCGATCTATATCTAACTGACTAGAAATTAATTTACATAAAAATTTTCTATGATATTTTCCTTCAAATATTTCGATTGCTAATTGTAATTGTCCATCAAACTCATCATTTAATTTCTTCATAAATTTTAAAGAAATTTCTTCATGAGAAATACCATTTACAATACTATGTTCTAATGCATGAGAAAAAGCTCCATGACCAATATCATGCAATAAAATAGCAATATACAGTGCATTTTCTTCTTCTTTAGAAATTTCAATTTCTTTAAAACGTAAAACTTGAACTGCTTTTTGCATTAAATGCATACAACCAATTGCATGGTGAAAGCGTGTATGATTTGCTCCTGGATATACTAAATTAGAAAAACCCATTTGAGTTATTCTCCTTAAACGCTGAAAATAAGGATGTTCTATAATATCAAAAATTAAAGTATTTGGTATTTGAATAAATCCATAGATAGGATCGTTTAAAATCTTTAATTTATTAGGTTTTGCTTTCTTCAAAAGTTTTATTTTATCAATCTATGGCAAAATACGAACATTATTTTTTTTGGCAATATTTTATCATTTTAAAACTTCAAAAAACATAACAAATGGTTAATTTTATCGTTAGAGATAAAAATCAAAAATAATATATGAGCAGCATACAAATTTTATGGGTTGATGATGAAATTGAATTATTAAAACCTCACATTCTTTTTTTAGAACGTAAAAACTATAAAGTAACAACGTGTACAAATGGTGCTGATGCTATTGATTTAGTTGATGAAGAGAATTTTGATATTGTTTTTTTAGATGAAAATATGCCAGGTTTATCTGGTTTAGACACGCTTGCAGAAATTAAACAGAAACAAGCCAATTTGCCTGTGGTAATGATTACCAAAAGTGAAGAGGAATATATTATGGAAGAAGCAATTGGTTCTAAAATTGCCGATTATTTGATTAAACCTGTAAATCCGAGTCAGATTTTATTGAGTCTAAAGAAAAATTTAGATCATTCTAGATTGGTTTCTGAAAAAACAACTTCTAGTTACCAACAAGAATTTAGAAAAATTTCTATGGATTTGGGAATGGTAAATTCTTATGAAGATTGGATTGAATTATATAAAAAACTGGTTCACTGGGAATTAGAATTAGAAAACATTAGCGATCCTGGAATGTTAGGTATTTTAGAAAGTCAGAAACAAGAAGCTAATAATCAGTTCTTTAAATTTATTAAAAAGAATTACGAAGATTTTTTAACAGCAAATGACAAACCAACATTTTCTCATACATTATTTAAAGATTATGTAGTTCCAGAACTAAGTAAAGACCAAGGTGTTTTGTGGGTTGTAATAGACAATTTACGTTACGATCAATATAGAATTCTAGAACCAATCATTAATAATTATTACAAAAAAGAAGAAGAATATTCTTATTTTTCAATCTTGCCAACAGCAACTCAATATGCTAGAAATGCAATTTTTTCTGGTTTGATGCCTTCTGAAATGGAGAAACGTCATCCAAATTTCTGGAAAAATGACACTGATGAAGGTGGAATGAATTTATATGAAAATGAGTTTTTAACAGCTCAAATAAAACGTTTTGGATTAGATATTAAACACGAATATTATAAAATTACCAACTTAAAAAACGGTAAAGAATTAGCAGATAATTATAACGGAACAAAACAAAATGATTTAACTGCTGTAGTTTATAATTTTGTAGATATGCTTTCACATTCTAAAACAGAAATGGAAGTTATTAAAGAACTGGCTGGAGATGATAAAGCTTACAGAAGTTTAACAATGAGCTGGTTTAAAAACTCTCCTTTGTTCGAAATTATTCAAAAAGCACAACAATTAGGTCAGAAACTAATTATCACAACAGATCATGGAACCATTAATTGTAAACATCCAACCAAAGTAATTGGAGATAAAAACATAAGTGCAAACCTACGTTATAAAACAGGTAGAAGCCTTTCTTACGAAGAGAAAGATGTATATGCAGTAAGAAACCCTAAAGATATATTTTTACCAACTATCGCAATGAATAGCCCGTTTATTTTTGCAAAGGAAGATTTGTTTTTTGCGTATCCAAATAACTTTAATCATTTTGTAAAATACTATAAAAACACTTATCAACATGGTGGCGTTTCTTTAGAAGAAATGATTATTCCTTGTGCAGTTTATAGTCCGAAGTAGAATCATTAGAAGCTATTTCCTGCTTTCACTACTCGCTTTTTTGTAGAAAAACAAAAAGAGCTCAAACAAACCGTTCAATCAGGGCTAAACTTGTTTGCCAACAGAATTACATTTAAATAAATCTTATAAGTATTAATTACTTGTAAGATTTATTATTTTTGCAATATGAATAAAAACTATTCTTTAGAAAACTTAAAAGAAATTGCAAGAGAAGTAATTTCTTCAGCCAATAATAAAACCTTGTTGTTTTATGGACAAATGGGTGTTGGTAAAACAACGCTTATTAAAGAAATTTGCAAAGAAATGGGGGTTTTAGATAACATCTCCTCACCTACTTTTTCATTAGTAAATGAATATCAAACTTCACAAAATGAAAAAGTATTTCATTTCGATTTTTACAGAATTACTCAGGAAGAAGAAGCTTTAGACATGGGAATTGAAGATTATTTATATGATAATAATTGGTGTTTAATAGAATGGCCAGAAAATATTGAAAATTTACTACCTTTAGATGCTGTTCAGATTCATTTATCAACTTTAGAAAACGGAACGCGTAATATTCAACTAAAATAAAATATATGAGTTCATTTTCCCCTTTTAGTAAAGAAGAATTACTTCCACAGGAAGAAATGTTAGAAATTAAAAAACGAAAAGGTGAATTATTTATTGGCTTGCCAAAAGAATCTTATTTAGGTGAAAAACGTGTTTGTTTAACACCAGATGCCGTTTCTGCTTTGTCTGCAAATGGACATAGAATTGTAATTGAAACTGGTGCTGGAGATGGCGCAAATTATACCGATAAAGAATATTCAGAAGCTGGCGCAAAAGTATCTTACAATGTAGAAGAAGCTTTTAAATGCAACATCATTTTAAAAGTAGCACCACCAACAGAACAAGAAATTGAATACATAAATCCGCAAGCAATTTTAATTTCTTCACTGCAATTAAAAACTCAAAATAAAAAATATTTTGAATGTTTGGCAAAAAAGAGAATTACAGCAATAGCTTTTGATTATATAAAAGATGAACACGATTCTTATCCTATTGTAAAGTCTTTAAGTGAAATTGCAGGAACTGCTTCTGTTTTAATTGCTGGTGAATTAATGAGCGGAGTTAATAAAGGAAATGGATTATTATTAGGAAATATTAGTGGTGTTCCACCTTCTAGTGTTGTTATTTTTGGAGCAGGAACTGTTGGCGAATTTGCTGCAAAAACGGCAATTGGATTAGGTGCAAGAGTAAAAGTGTTTGACAATTCTATTTCTAAATTAAGAAAATTACAACATAATTTAAACGCACCTATTTACACATCAACTTTACAACCAAAATCTGTTGCAAAAGCTTTAATGCGCTGTGATGTTGCTATTGGAGCTATTAGAGGTAAAAATAGATCTCCAATTGTTGGTACAGAAGCTGTTGTAGAAAAAATGAAAGAAGGTGCTGTAATTGTTGATGTTAGTATAGATAGAGGTGGTTGTTTTGAAACTTCTAATGTTACCACTCATAATACACCAACCTTTGTAAAACATGGTGTAATTCATTATTGTGTGCCAAATATTCCTGCTCGTTATGCAAGAACTGCATCGGTTTCTATTAGTAATATTTTTACTCCGTATTTATTAAATATTGCAGAAGAAGGAGGTTTTGAAAACACAGCAAGATTTGATAAAAGCCTTAGAAACGGAATGTATTTTTATCACGGAATTTTAACAAACAGAACTGTTGCAGATTGGTTTGACTTACCTTTTAGAGATATTAATTTATTGATTTTATAGATCTAATTCTATCAAAAAAAGTACATTTGCAAATCAAAATTTAACAATGCTTGTAAAAAGAATATTTTATTATTTAATTGGTGTTTCTATAAGTGCCATTGGAGTTTACTTTTTCTGGGAAAAGAAAAATGCAACTTTTGATTATGGTATGGACTCTAGAACTCTAAAAACAATTAGAATTAGAGAAAGACTTTTTACAGATGAAGCTAAAAACTCTATGCTTCAACATAATATTGATTCAATAAAAATTTCTACCATTTTACATAATGGTGATGTTGATTTTGGAAAAAGTAATCCAAGATTAAAACCTTGTGCAGAATATTTTATTACAGGAAAAAAAGAATTAAAATCGGTAAGTTTATATGTTAAACGTTGTGATTCTACTTCTACAATTCAAAAAGTTATTGTTGAGTAATTTTATATAAACCCTGTAATTTCTATAAACAGGAACCAATACTTCGTATTTATAAAACTATTTTTTTTGAAGCTATTCCCAGCTTTACACTTTACTTTTTCTAAGAAAAAAAAAGGTTAAGAATATCTACAGTAATTCAAAAAGTTTCAATCTGGTCTATACCTGTTTGCCAACTTATGTTTTTCCCTGAAAAGTATTTTTTGATAAAAGATTAACAGTTCTTGTATTTATCATGCAATCCTACTCCACTTAAAATCATAGGAATTATTTTTTCCAATCTTTTTAATTTTGTTTGGGCACGTTTTGCTTCAGAAATATAATCTGCATATTCTCTCTGTTTACTTAAAGAGAAAGAATTAAAACTATTTTTAAGATTTGAATTTGTATTTAATGCTTGCTGAAATTCAATTGGAATTATCAACTCTTTTTTAGTTCTATCAGGTTTTATTTCTTTACCTAATTTTACGTTTTCAATTGCTTCTAAAGCATATTCTCTAATTAAAGCAACATCTATTTCATCAATAGAATTAAATCTCCATTGCAACATTGCTTTGGTTTTTCCTTCTTGAGCATTCATTAATACATTCTTATGATCTTTTAACAACCCTCCCTGAAAAAACCACAATCCAGAATAATTTTTAAAAGCAGCCAATCCTACAATATTTTTGCCATTAAAAACATACGTTGGAGCTCCCCATTTTATAGTTTCTTCTAAGGGTAAATCAGAAAAAGCTGAACGCAATAATTCTAATTCACTCCTTCTACTTTCTTTTTTTGCAATGTATTCATCAACCTTAGTGTTCATTTTTATAATTTTGTTTTATAATAATGTTCTTCAATTTTATCAACATTTTTAATGGTTTTCTTTACCCAATCAAAATATAAAACTTCTTTTTCTTGTTCAGATAATTTCCAATCAACATCAGAATTTCTCAATTTTGTAGTTACATCTTGTAAGATAATTGCGGCAGCAACAGAAATATTTAAACTTTCTGTAAAACCTACCATTGGTATTTTTAAAAATCCATCTGCATTTTCCATCACATAATCAGAAACTCCTTCTGCTTCTACTCCAAATACAAATGCTGATTTCTTACAGATGTCGAAATCTTGTAATAAACAAGAATCATTATGAGGAGTTGTTGCAATAATTTGATATCCATTTTTACGTAATTTATCTAAGCATTCTTTGGTATTATCGCCATCATTTCTATATCTGTATTGATTTAACCATTTTTGAGAACCCTTTGCTACATGTCTAGAAACTTTATTTGTATACTTATTTTCTATTGCATGCACATCTTGAACTCCAAAAATATCGCAAGTTCTAACAACTGCACTTGCATTATGAGCTTGATAAATATCTTCTAAAACAACTGTAAAATGTCTTGTTCTATCATTTAAAACACTTCTAAAGAGTGCTTTTCTTTTATCGGTTAAATAACCTTCAAAATATTGAAGTAATTTCTCATCTATCATAAAACAAACTTAAAAAATATTAATTTAGTCCTCAGAGAGGAAGTTATCAAAATTAATCAAATCATTATTATTTATGAAAAAATTAGTCATTTTAACTGGAGCAGGTATTTCTGCAGAAAGTGGTATAAAAACGTTTAGAGATTCTGATGGTTTATGGGAAGGACATAATGTTATGGAAGTTGCTTCTCCTGAAGGTTATGCTGCAAATCCTGAATTGGTATTAGATTTTTATAATCAAAGAAGAAAACAATTATTAGAAGTTACTCCAAATAAAGGTCATTATAATATAGCAAAATTAGAACATTATTTTGATGTTGAAATTATCACCCAAAATGTAGATGATTTGCATGAAAGAGCTAAAAGTTCTAAAATAACTCATTTACACGGAGAACTTTTAAAAGTAAGAAGTTCTGTTGATGAGAATTTAGTTTTAGAATGGAAAAAAAATTTAGTTTTAGGTAATTTATGTGAAAAAAAATCACAATTAAGACCTCATATTGTTTGGTTTGGAGAAATGGTGCCAATGCTAGATAAAGCTATAGAAATTACCCGTAAAGCAGATGTTTTAGTTATTATTGGTACTTCTATGCAAGTTTACCCAGCTGCAAGTTTGGTGAATTTTATAAAACCCAATACACCTATTTATTTTATAGATCCTAAACCTTCTGTTTCTAAAAACGATTTTAATAATTTAACCATTATTAAAGATGTGGCTAGCTCTGGTACTGATACTTTATTAAACCTATTAACTTATTAACTTGGTACTTTTGCCTTGTAAATAGTAGCTTTGGTTACAGATTCTATACTATAATTACAATTTGCTTTTAGAAAAACAGATGCTCCTTTGGTTATTTCTAATAAAGTTTCAGAATTGTTTTCTTTTATTCTTACATCACCATCTAACACCAATAAAATTTCAGGAGATTTAGTGTTCGATTTATATATGCTAGAAACTAACATTTCTATTTCACTTAATTCAAAATCTTTTGCAGTTGTAGCAAAAACTCTTTCTAAACCATCTTTTTGCAAGTTACCATCTAAAATATTTGGAATTGTTTCTTTAAAAGAAACATGTTTTAACAATTCGTCTACATCGATATGTTTTTTTGTTAAACCACCTCTTAAAACATTGTCAGAATTTGCCATTAATTCAATATTCTGACCTTCTAAATAAGCATGAGGTATACCAGCATCTTGAAAAATAGCGCCTCCTTTATTAATTTTTACTAGATTAAAAAAGTAAATTGAGAATATTCCTTTGTCATATACATCGTTATCTGTTGATGTAGCAACTGCTTTTGCAGCCCAATAATCTGGTGAGTTTTTTTCTAATTTACCTTCTAAATATAAAGGCAATATTCTTTTAATTAGCGGATTTAAAAAATTGTTATTTTCTTCATCGCTCAGGTTCATAACTTTTTTATATAAACCTAAATATCCTTCATTTTTAAAAACAGGAATTAACGATCTAAATTCTTTTACTTCGTTTAAAACATTCATCAACTTACTTTCCGTAAGAAAACCATGCAATAACCAAAACTCACTTAAAGCAACCATAACTTCTGGTTTATGGTTATCATCTTTGTAATTTCTGTGTGGTGCTTTTAAAGAGATTCCTAATTCATTTTCTAATTTAAAACCTTTTTCTGCTTCTTTTTTAGTTGGATGAACTTGAATGGATAACATTTCTTTTACATCTAAAACTTTAAATAAAAAAGGAAGCCTTCCAAATTTGTTAAGAGTTTCAGAACCTAAACTATCTAATAAATTATTATTTATATAAATATCTAATGGTTTTTCTTCTTCGTTAGTACTAACTAATGAAGGAGCACTAGAATGAGCTCCTAACCAATATTCAGCACATTTAACATCTGTTACCTCTTTATTTAATAAATTAGGGATATATTTTTCTCCACCCCAAGCATAATTTTGGATTGCTCCTTTTAATAACATTAATTTAGGTTGCTCTTTTACTGTATTCATTATGCTTTATTTTATTCAGTTAATTCTTCTAATGAAAAAACATTTTGCAATATATTTCTATTACTAATATTTATTTTCTTATTTCTAAGAATATGAACTGTGTTTTCTAAATTTAAAAAATCTTTGTATTTATGAAATTCAAAATAAACAATAGATGTAAAATCTTCTGTATTAATTAAATATCTAACACCAGATTTAATGGCAGCTTTTATGCCCTTATTTTTTTTAACATCTAAAATTGAAATGATATTAATGGCTTTGTCTTTAATTTGTTTTAGTTTTTGTAGCGTATTGTCTTTACTACCATTATTAACCAAACAAATTTTAAAATCATCTTGTTTAAATAAGTTTGGAAATTGATCTTCATCAATTTTATTTTCGTCGTCGGAAAACACTATTATTATTCCTTTTTTCATAATATATTAAATTAAAAAATTAAAAATAATAAAGGCCCTACTCTTTACTAAATATATTTATTTTTACCCTCTATAATGCCAAGCTATTTGACCTAATTGACCAACAATTTTAACAGAGTCTTTCATTGATAACTTAGAGCCATCAGCATGAATCCATCTTTTTAAAGGTTGTTCACATAAAATTTGTTTTGCTTTTTCTAAACCAAAATGCAATGTTATTCTTCTAAAAATTTCAACATCAAAAATCCATTGTGTAACAAATTTTTCTCCAAAAGAAATATCAATTACATCTTTATGAAAGATTTTAGCTCCACATTGCGTGTCTTTAAAATCCATCTTTAAAATCTTTCTAATAATGTAATTAATAGTTAGACTTATAATTTTTCTTGCAGATTCTTTTGTAATGTCTGCTCCCATTCTACTTATTCTAGAACCACTAACAATTTTAAAATCTGAATTTTCTATTGTTTTTACTAAATCATCAAAATCTGATAAATCTGTAGATAAATCTGCATCCAAAAATCCGATATAATCTAAATCTTCTTTTTGAGCCATAAACAACATTCCTTGTCTTACTGCTTCTGCTTTTCCTCCGTTTTTCTCACAATCGTAAACAGTGATAAAATCTTCTCTACCTTTTCTTAATTCATTTAAAACTTGTAACGTATTATCTTTACTTCCATCGTTTACAAAACATAAATGGTATCCAGAATTTTTCTTAATATAATCTGTAAATTCTGCACTAGACAACCTTTTTTCTTCATCATAACAAGGAATTACAACACCAACACATCGTTGTTGTATAATTACATTGTTTTTCTTTAAATCTTTATTTGTAGATTCTGGAACTCCAATTAATCTTTTAACCCTAGCACAAACCTCTGTTAAACTTAAAGGTTTTTTCATATAATCATTTACACCTAAATCAAAACTTTTTGTAATCATGTCATCATCAGTATTACCTGATAAAATCATAATTGGAGTTTCTAATTTTTTAGTATCTCTTATATGTTTTACAACTTCAATACCAGAAACTTCTGGCATATTTAAGTCTACAATAACTAAGTCTGGTTTAAATGTATCAAATAACTCTATTCCTTTTAATGCATTTGATTCAGTTAAAACTTCATAACCTAATTCTTTTAGCCTACTTGCTAAAGGGATTAGCACCAGTTTTTGATCATCGATTGCTAGTACTTTCATGTTTAATAATTTTCCTCTAAATATACATCAAAAGTAGTTTTGTTTATTTAAAAAATTTAATTTTATTGTATTAAAGGTTGATTTCTATAGATGAATGGTAATTTACCAAAGTCAAATAAAATTTTATCGATGATATAAAAGATTTATATTTACACTATTGAAAAAGGCCCAATTATTAATATGAAAGAAACCTCTAATAAATATCTAATTACAGCAATACTTTTAGCGGTTATATTTCATGGTTCTACAATATTCTTTACATTAGAAACTACATATGATGCATTAATTCATTTGTTTTTTGCAGATCATTATGCTAATAGTTGGTTTGAACCTTGGAATTATAAATGGTATACTGGTTTTACGGTTCAAAGTTATCCTCCTTTAGTGCATCAAACTATTGGAGCTTTATCTTTAATTGGTGGTTTAAAATTTGGAATGTTTTCTGTTGCCTTAGTTGCAATTATACTTTTTGTTACAGGTGCTTATAGGTATTCCTTATTAATAACATCTAATAGAACTGTTGCAGGTTATGCAGCAATTTTAGCTGTTTTTTCTTCTTCTTTTGTAGAAACTTTACACATTTTTGGTCAGTTGCCTAGTATTATTGGTGTTTCTGTATTAATGCATGCTTTACCTGAAATATATTTATGGCTAAAAACAGGTAAAATTAAATTCTTTTTTACATCGCTTTCTTTAATTGCTGTTACTGTTACTTCTCATCATGTAACTCCTATTTTTGGAATGTTGTTTTTTATTTTTCCATTAATTGGTACAGTAATAATGGATGTTGCCAGAGAAGAAGTAGACTCTTATAAAGAAGTTACGTTTTCATTATTTCTAAAAACATTTATGAAACAATTAAAACGAAACTTAGCGTTTGGTTTTTCTTCATTATTCCTTATTATATTTTGCATTTTTCCTTATTGGATGAATTCTAAATTAAATCCAATTACACAAGTTCCAATTCCTCATGGATCTAGAGATAGTTTTATAGATGTAACTTCTTCTGGATTAGTATTTTTTACAATTCCTTGGGGAATTTTATTATTTATTTTGCCCTATATTTTTTACAGATATTATAGTAAAAGGTATTTATTTTTTGGGTTGTCTTTTACAATGTTAGTTATTTTAGGAACTGGTGGAACAACCCCAATACCAAAGATAATTTTAGGTGAAACTGCTTTTAATATTTTAACCTTAGATAGATTTACACTTTGGGGTTCTATTATGTCTATTCCAATTTTTGGTGAGTTTATTTACCGTTTTGTAGAAGGAGATTTAAAAGTATTAATACAAGAAAGGTTTGGTGCCGTTTATCATAGATTATTAGGAGGAATGTTAGCAGCTTTCTATGTTTCTATGGTCATATTTACAATGAGTTTGGGGTATTTTAGACCATCACAACCTCAAAAAATAAAAATGCTTCCAATTGTAAACTTTTTGAGTCAAGATTCTCATGATCATTGGAGGTATTTAACGTTAGGTTTTGGAGATCAAATGGCATGGTTAGCTGCACAATCTAATGCAATGAGTGTAGATGGTAATTATCATTCTGCAAGGCGTTTACCAGAGTTAACAACAAGACCTATAGAACGTTTAGAGAACTCTAAATTTAAAGGAGTTGCTGGTATTGGATCTTTACAACAATTTCTAACAACTCCAGAAAAATATAATTTAAAGTATATTTTTTCAAATGATAAGTTTTATGATCCTGTTTTATTTTTCTGTGGATGGCAACGTTTATCACAATTAGAAAATGGTATTATGGTTTGGGAAAAATTAAACGTCCCTCCTGTTTCTTCAATTTTACCAAAAGAAGATGTATCTGCTTGGGTAAAAATTATGTGGGGTACAATTCCGTTTTTAACAGTATTAATTGCTTTTATTTTAAATATTCAATCCTTATTTGTGAATGGATTAAAAACAAGAATAAAACCTAAACCTGCATATTTTAAATTTCAAAATGATTACAGTAAATTTTCTAGAACTGTATTAAGAGCATTTCATATATGGGCAGTAGTTTTAATTATTGTTATTAGTTATGCCTGTTATATGTTTTATATTAAAAATGAAACGCAAAGGTCTCCAGAAAATGTAGTAAAAGCATATTATGATGCTGTCGATTTTAAAGAATTAAATAGAAGTTTTACGTATATTGATCCAGAAGATGATTTAACAAGAGCACAATATTTATTAGAAATATCTGTAACAGATGGTTTATTGAGTTCTTATGCAAAATTAGATGCTATTACTACAGAAATTATAAAACAAACAGATAGTGTAACTACTTTAAAAGTAGAAACTAAATGGATTACTCCACTTGAAAAATTATCAAAAACAGAATTTAAAACAACTGTTAAGAGAAATGGAAAATGGTATTTAAAGCCAACAAGAAAATCTATAGATTTACCTCCAGATCAATTATATTCTAAGAACTCTATTGGTTATTTTAATCAAGGTCGAAGAAGAATTACAACAGAACAAACACATCATGAAGATGTTTTAAAACAACCAGTATTAGAAATAGTTTCTGCTAAATTAATTAAATTCAATAAGAGGTATTCTATTATAGGTGAAGTACAAAATATAGACAATGTACCATCAGACGTTGTTTTAAAAGGAACGCTTTATAATGATGATAATAAAGAATTAGCAACCTATAATGCAAAGCATATTTTAAAGCATAAATTAATGCCAAAAGAAATTAGTGCTTTTAGAATTAATTTTGAAGGGATTGCCTGGTCTAAAACTAAAGATTCTATTCCTAAAACATTCAATCCAGATGAATTTACACCCATCGAATTAAGTGAGCAACCTACAAAGTTTAATTTACAAGCTGCAGGAAACACAACCAATTCAGATTTATATAAAAACATTGTTTTAAGTGAAGTTAATATAACGCCAAATACTATTAGTGGAACCTTATTTAATAGCGGAATTCAAGAAATTACTGTTCCACAAATGATTATTACTTTTTATAATGAAGACAAAGAAATGATTTGGGTAGATAACTTATTTTTAAAAGAAGGAATTAGACAAGAAAGAAAGTTACGTTTTAATTACCCAATTCCATTAAACCCAATCATTAGAACTGTTAGTGATGATATGAGCTTCTGTTTTGTAAATGGTTTACCAAATAAAGACATTGCTTTTAAAATAATGCCAAATAGAATTAAAAATCAAACCTTTGGTGAATTTCAAAGAGTAGATCATCCGCTTTTTAGTTATGTTAGAATAGAGTTGAATTTTTATATAGGTAACCCAAAATAATGAAGTTAAAACAACGTTTTTTTCTACTATTTTTTCAATTTATAATTGTTTCTTTTCTTGCCCAAGAAACAACTATAAAGCAAACTTCTATTTCATTGTTATCTACAAAAACAGAATTTATTGCTGGAAATGAAATTATACTAAAATTTGAAGTAAAAAAAGATACTATTTATCAATTATATTGTTCTAATAGTTATGGATCTTCAGTTTTAGAATCAAAAGCTTTAAACCAAAAAATAGCATTTAAAATTCCAAGTTTTTTATCAAAAAAAAGAGGAATTATATCTTGGAAGTTTATTAATAGTAATGAAACTGTAACTGGAAACATTTCTATTCTTTCTCAACAACAACCTACAAGTATAGAAACCTATTTAGGTCCTCCAAGTATAGATGCTGGTGGGATAGATTATACAATGTTAGTTGTAATACCAACAGATAGTTTAGACAATCCAATTAGAGACAATAGTAAAGTTGCAGTTAAACATCAGTTTTTAAAATCAGAAAAATCTCAAAATATTTTTACTGATAAATTAATTGGACATAAAAATATTTTTTCACCTAAAAAAAGTGGAAGAATGATAATTTCATCAGAATCATTTGGTTTAGATTCTAAAGAATTTGATGTTAATATTATGCCTGGAATTGCAACAGATTTTAAAGTTTTTATGAAAAGAAATCATGAATATGCAGATGGAAATCAAATTACAACGTTTTATACATCAACCATAAAAGATAGAAATAATAATATTGTTAGTGATGGTAGTTATATTGAATTCTACATTACAAATAAAGAAGGTGGAATTTTAAAAACTTCTGGAATTACTTTAAACGGTGTAGCACATTCTAAAATTGTACATCCAGATTTTGAAGAAACTTGGAAAGTTAAAGCTTACTTTATTGGTATTTCAGAAAGTAATACTATAACTATAAAATACAAAAAGGTAATTGAAGATTATAATGTGTCTTTTATTAATCATAATCGCAGCATAAAAGTTGGGCCTTTAAAAAGTTTTATGGGACAAATTATTCCTGATGGATTATCTGTAAAACTAACTATCTACAAAAATAATTTACTAGTTAAAGAACTGTTTAAAGAATCTAATAATGGTTTTGCTAACTTTTATTTAGACGCCAACATTTATGAAAATGGTTTGTATAAAATTGATATTGAATCTGCAGGAATTAAAAAAGAATTTAAAAGTTTTAAACTATGGTAAAAACTAATAAACGAATTCTTAGAGGTATATTAATGCTAACCTATTTACTAATTATAGGAATCCTTTTGTTTTTAGTGAGCTCTATTTTTAGCTTTTTAAATACAGGAGCTGATAGAAGCAAAATGCTACATACAGAAGTAAAAAAAGTAGATCAGTATTTACCAAAAGTAACTTGGATATTAGATGGAAATGAAGGAAGAACAATAAGTCAGCAAAAAGTTAATGCAATCAGAAATGATTATATAGATGCTTGGTACGTAAAACAAGTTGCATACAAAACTAATACAAGAGCAGGTATAGAAGATTACTTTACTAAAAGTGCAAGAGAAAACATTTACAATATTTTAGATTATAACAAGCTTAACAATATATCTGTTGAGGCAACAACATTAGAACATCATTTAGATATAGATTTTTTTAGTGAAGATGGTCATTTACTTGTTTTAAAAGACACCGGTGCAGTAGAATACAAGAAAGTTTTTAAAGACAATAAATTGATTTTAGAGTCTACCGAAGTTTCAAGCTACAAATACGTTTTATTATTAGAAGATGGTTTTTGGCGTATTAGACATATGGTTAAAGAAACATCAAAAAAATATGAAAAGGAACCTATAAAAACAGCAATTGCTTATACCAACATAAAAGGTATTAATTATTATCCTCAAGCAACTCCTTGGAATATGTATGGAGATGAATTTGATATTAATATTATAAAAAACGATTTTAGAATTATTAAAAAAGCAGGTTTAAATTCTATTAGAATCTTTGTGCCTTATGAAGATTTTGGAAAAGCAAATGTAAAATATGAGAAATTAGAAAAGCTAAAAATGGTTTTAGACACAGCTTTAAAACTAGACTTAAAAGTTGTAGTTACTTTGTTTGATTTTTATGGTAATTATGATGTTTTAGATTGGACTTTAAACCAAAGACATGCAGAAAAAGTTGTAGAAATGTTTAAAGACCATGATGCTATTTTAGCTTGGGATGTTAAAAATGAACCCAACTTAGATTTTGATTCTAGAGGAAAAGAAAATGTAACTGCTTGGTTAGATTTTATGATTATTTTAATAAAATCTATAGATCAAAAACACCCAGTAACAATTGGTTGGTCTAACACAAAAAGTGCTCCTATTTTACAAGATAAAGTAGATGTAGTTTCGTTTCATTATTATGATAAACTCACTGATTTTGAAACAGAATATCATAAATTAAAAGACAAGATTAAGAATAACAAACCTATCATTTTACAAGAATTTGGTTTATCATCTTATGGTGGTTTATGGAGACCTTTTGTTGGTTCAGAAGAAAAACAAGCAAACTATTATAAAGAAATGCAAAAATCCATGACAAAAGATTCTATTCCTTTTATGTCATGGACTTTATATGATTTTGATAATGTACCTAAAGAAGTATTAGGTAGACTTCCTTGGCGAACAAATCCTCAGAAAAAATTCGGATTTATTACGAGCTCTGGTCAAAAGAAATTATCTTATAAATATATTTCTAAGTAATAAATTATTTCTTTTTATTGATGATTTTAGTAAACTCGTCTAAATAAATACCTGTAATTCTTTCCATAGGAAAAGCAGTTGCAGCTTTATAATTAGCTTCACCTAATTGTATTCTATATGCATCATTAGTTACAATTGCTTTAATTGCATTTGCTAAACTCTCTACACTTTCTGGCTCAAAAAACTCACCTCTATACCCTTCATCTTCTATTAAAGTTGCCAAATCGCCTAAGTTTGGCATTACTACTGCTCTACCATAACTTCCTGCTTGATGCAATACTCCAGAACTTCCTGTTGTAGAAGTATAAGGGAAAACAACTACAGCACTTTCTGTAAATAATGGCTCTACTTCTACTTCTTCTACATAACCTGTAAAAGTAAGTTGTGGTACATTTTTATATGTTTCTTTAGCATTTGCCAAATAACCTGGTACATTTGGATTATCTGTTCCTGCAATTACAATCTCTAAATCTAAACCTGTTTCTTTTCTTACCAATTCTACAGCTTCAATCATAGATTCAACTTTTTTGTAAGTTCCAAATTTACCAAAAGTCATTATTTTTAAAGGTCCTTCTGGTAATTCTTGTGATGGATTCGCTGGTATTTCGAAAGTACCATGAGGAATCATCTTAACATTATCAACTTTATATTTATCTTCTAAAGTTGTTACATATTTATCCATAGTTACAGTAACAAGATCTGCTCTTAAAATTAGCTTCGTTAAAGTTGTACCGATAAAGTTATATATTTTTTGTGCTAATTTATTTGATGTAAAACCTGCACTTTCTAAATCTACTTGTTCTAAAATATTATGCAATAAAACTATTGTTGGTATTTTTTTAGCTCTACAAACCATTGGTAAAGCCAAACCTAAAGCTGCTGCTAATTTTTTATCACCAAACTTCATAAATTGTAAATTAAACAATATTGCGTCTGGTTTTGTTTTGTTGATCGCTTTCGTAACATTAATAATATTAGTGTAGCTATTAAATTTCCAACATTCTTTTACAGTAATCTTGCAACCGTTTTCTGTAAAATTAATATCCTTTCCTTCTGGAGTTTCATCAGTTAACAAAATTAATTCTGTTACTTTTTCACTTTGTCTAAAGCTTTTTACTAAATGATATGCATACTCATTTAAGGTTACTTTACTTGGAGGATATGCTGTTACGATTGCTAATTTCATAATGTTTTGTTTTTATTATAATACAAATTTGGTGCTATTTTTTTTATTTTTTTAATACTTCTGTTCAAATACAATTATCTATAGTTAAATAGAAAATATAATTCGATAATCTAAAGTTTAGCTTCTTTTAAATTCTTAAAAAAGAAGAAACTTAATTGTACAACTAACAATAAAATCATTGCCATAATTTGTACGTGAACTACCTGCTCTAAAGAATCATGAAATAGAACAATTAAAACTATTTGTAACATTCCAAAAATACCAGATAATACAACTGGAATATATTGATCTAAAGATAAATAGTAATATGCAAATATGTTTGAGATGGCAAAAATACCTGTAGCTAACGCATATTTCCATAATAATGGAGTAATTGCTAAATAACTATCACCAAATAAAACTTTTATAATTTCAACAGGAAAAAAGTAACAACCAATTATAATTACTGCTGCTATTACAGCAATATAACTAACGTATTTTAATAATATTGGTAAAGTAGATTTACCATCTTTTTTAAGTTGTACAACTGTTGGTAATAATAACATTACAAACATCCAAGCAATAAAATAAACAACTCTACCAATTAAAGCTAAAGAAGCATACAAACCAGCTTCATAAGACTCAAAGTAATGCTTTACTAAAAGGATATCACTATTATTAATAATAATCTGAGTTAACTCATAGAATGCTGTAATTATAAAGAAATTACGAACCAATTTATGATGAGAAGCTTCTAATTTGATCTTTTTTAAAAGTGTGAATTTTTCAAATTTAAAAGGAAACAAGCCAACAATAAAAGAACATAAAATACCAATTGCTATTAGTAATGATGATTCTACATCAAGAAAATACAATAATCCAAAAGTGATTAGCAAACGACTAATCATTTCTAATTGATATGTAATTGATAGAGATGTTAGTTTTTTATTACCTTGAAAAACTCCCCTATTTACACTCATTAAGAAATAAAACGGAATTCCAATTCCAAAAATAACAAACATATTAGAAGATGTAGTTTTAAAAAAAACTTGTAATTGTGATGAAAATAAAACCACAACAATTCCTAAAATTACACCAACAATAGTAGCGTTCTTATAAATTTTAGAAATAAACGTAGTAAATATATTGTCTTCAAAAATTACAGAAAACTTTGCTGTTACTAATTGAAAAGTCATTGCTACAAAAGATAATACTAACAAAAAAGTAACCATTATTGCAGCATCAGCAAATTTCTCTGGTCCTAAAAATCTACCCAAAATTAAATTGTATAGATAATTTCCTCCATTCACAATTAAAACACTTAACATGAATATTTGTTCTGGAGAAATTTTATTTTTAAAAGGTAAAGAAATTGCCATATTTTTATTTTGTTTGGTTGTTAGTTAATTAAGCTACATTAGTTTGATTAAAATCATCATAAATTTCTTTGCATCCATAACCAACAATAGAAAATATTTTTTCTTCTAATACTGCAATTTCTGTAAATTTTTTCATAGTTGCTAAACTTTCTCTGTCAATCTCAATTACATTATCAATATTTACAATTACATTTTTTTTCTGTACTAAATTGAATTCAATATAAGTTGTAAAAGATTTTAAAGTAGATGTATTTAATTTTCCGTTTAAAAAAAATATTCCGTTACTTTCAGAGATTTTTAAAGACATTTTGTTATATATTTATGATTAATATTAATACAAATATCATATCATAAAAGATAAATATATTAATTTTTCGGTGAAAAACAATTAACATTAGATTAATGATTAAAAGCTTATGCTTAAATTGCATTTAATTAAGAAATAGAATCGCATGAAATTAAAATTCGTTATTTATATAACATTCCTTTTTTGTAGTATAAATCTTCTATCACAAGACATGAAAGAAGGATTTACGTATTTAGAAACTGGTAAATACCAACAAGCAGAATCTTTTTTTAGTGAAGTTTTAAAAACATATCCAGATAATAAAACAGCAAGACTTTGTTATGGAAGAGCTATTGGTTTAAATGGAAAATCTAAAGATGCAGTAACGTTATTTACCAATCTATTAAAAGATTACCCTACAGATTTTGAAGTAAAATTAAATTATGCAGAATCTATGCTTTGGGATAAAAATTATCCTGATGCAAAAGTTTATTATCAAACATTGCTAAAAGAAAACGATAAAAGTTTTGCAGCATTATTAGGGTATGCCAATACATTATCTAACTTAAAAGAGTTTGAAAATGCTTTAATTACAGTAGATAAAGCTTTAGAAGTATTACCAGGAAACCCAAATGCTTTGGTTTCTAAAAAATATATGAGATTAGGTTTGGCTAGTACAAAAGTAACTGATCAAAAATATGATGAAGCTGAAACTATTTTAAAAGAAAATTTCACCTCTTTTAAAGACGATAAAGAAACATTGTTAAACCTTGCTAATTTGTATTTAATATCTAAACAAATTGATAAAGCATTAAAAACTTATGATATAATTGGAAAAATTCCAGGAAATAAAATAGGTTCTTTAATAGGTATTTCTTTAGTGCACCATTTAGATGGTGATGATAAAACTGCTTTAATTGTAGCTAAAAACGCTTTAGAAAGTGTTCAAAAAGATACTCCTAAAGTTGTACAAAATCAGGCTATAGAAAGATATGTACAAGCTTTAATTTGGAATAAAAAGTATTCTTTAGCAGAAACAGAAATTAATAATTTATTTGATAATCGTAAAGAAACTGAAAATTGGATGCTTTCTTTAAGAGCAACACTTAATGTTTATAAGAGTGACTTTAAAAAAAGTTTGAAAGATTATAACTTAATCTTAGAAAAAGATAGCGCTTCTTTTGATGGTAATCTTGGTAAAGCAAATGTTTTAAAAGCTTCTGGTTACATTAATGAAGCATATAAAAGTGCAGAAAACACGTTAACGTTTTATAAAAAGCAAAAAGATGCAACCAACTTTATTAAACAATTAGATTTAAGTTTTACTCCTTTTGTAGAAACAAAATACTATCATTCTTTTGACAACGGAGACAATGAAGCTGATGCATTTGACTTTAAAACAGAAATTCCGTTTTCTACTAAATTTAAAATATTAGCCAATTATAATTACAGAACAACCTCTAATCCTAACACAAATTTAAAGGCCACAACAAATAACTTAACGTTAGGTGCTTCTTATCAATTATTAAATAACTTAACTGTAAAAGGTAGTTTAGGAGTTACATCTTCAGATTCTGAAGAAAGTAAATACAATCAGCTTTTAGCAGATATTTCGTTTAAAATAAAACCATTTAAACTTCAAAATTTAGAGTTAGGTTATAAAAGAGATATTCAAAACTTTAATGCAGCATTATTAAATGAACAAATTGTACAAAACAACCTTATTTTAAATTACAGTTTAAATACAAACTTTAATTTAGGTTGGTTTACACAGTATTATTATACATGGCAAAGTGATGATAATGCAAGAAACTTGTTATTTACTTCTTTGTATTATAATATTTTGGCAAAACCATCAATAAAAGCAGGAGTCAATTATCAAAACCTATCTTTTAAACTTCAAGTACCAAACACGTATTTTAGTCCGCGTAAATTTAATGCTGTTGAAGTATTTGTTAATCTTATAAAAGATGAAGCTGCTGCAAAAAATAAAGAATGGTTTTATGGTTTAACTGCCGCTACAGGTTTACAATATATAGAAGATGATGATGGCTTGAGTACTTATAGAGTTCAAGCTAATTTAGGATATAAGTTTTCTGAAAGAGCACTTTTAAATTTATACGGACTACAAAGTAACATTGCCTCTGCTGTTGCCAACGCAGGTTCTAATGGTTTTACTTATACAGAATTTGGATTTCGATTTAAATGGTATTTTTTAAGTAAACCTTTATATAAAAAATAAAAGGTAAAAGAAAATACTTTTACCTTTTATAACATTCTAATTTGTTGGGGTTATTTTACGATAAAAGTTCCTGAATGCGTTTCGTTTTTATCGTCTATTAATTTGTATTTATACATTCCACTTTTTAGTTGTGGTGTATTATATTGAAGTTTTGTTTTTGAATTGTCTGTAGCTATTTTTTTAAAATCTACAGTTCTTCCTAATAAATCAAATACTCTTATGTATACAAATTCAGAACTATTAGGCAATCTTACTGTGGTAGTATTTGTAAACGGATTAGGGTAATTAATAAGTTTTAATTTTTTTACTTTGGTAAAATCATTAATTTCTAAAACATTATTAGCTTTAAATGATAAATTTTTTATTATAAAATTAAAAGGAATATAATTTTCATAATCATTTATTACTGAAAAAACAATTGTCTTTATATTGGTAATTTCAATAGAATTTCCTTCATCATCTAAAAATTCATTAATGGAAATAGTATATTCTTTTTCTTTTTTATTAGCAGGCACAGTATAACGTATTCTATTCTCCCATTCTCTATCATCATCTTGCATTAAAACAATTTCTACGTCTTCATTATTTTTAATTAAAAAATTTAAAGAATTAAGATTGTTAATTTCTAAGGTTTTATCTTCTGGAAGAATATGTCTAAATAAATTTATATTCCCTTTTACTAAACCAGAAACATTTACATTATTATCTACTTTAAAACTGTTATCTTCAAGAACACTTTGAGTTGTTTCTACAGAAAAATTAAAAACATTTACATATTCGTCTAAATAATCTAGCCCCCAATTATTTTCTAATAAATAAATATTATCTTTTATGGATTCATGTTTATTATCAGAAGTGTTTTTTGATTCTACTAAATCTTGGTTGTTGTTATTTTCTAAATCTTGAATTGCTAAAATTTGAAAATTTAGCGCATTTAAAGATGGTATTATAGTTGAGATTAAAATAAGTAATATCTTCTTCATGATATAAATTTTATACCACAAAAATAAGGACTAATTGTATCTAAAATAGTAGATATTCGTCGTCAGAAATTTAACTATAGACCAAATGTATGCTTTGTGTAGACTAAACGTTTAATAGATTAAAGTAAATCTAAGCGTTTCATAAGTTCTGGTCTTTTAGACCTACTTACAGGAATAACATCTTTCTTGATTAATACACTGTTGTCTTCAATATCAATAATTTTTTTGATATTAATAATATAAGAACGGTGTATTTTTAAGAATAATGAATCTGGTAATTTCTCCTCAATCTTTTTAAGTGTAGAATGAACTGTATATTCTTTTTCTTCTGTTTTTATTTTTATATAATCTCCTTTTGCTTCGATTAAATAAATACTAGGTAAGTCTATTTTTATGAGACGACGATCTATATTAACATAAAAATCGTTCTCAATATCTACTTTATTAGGAGTTTCTTTTTTAATAACAGAAGCTAATTCTTTTTTCTCTGCTTTCTGAATTGCTTTTATAAAACGAGGAAGTTTTATTGGTTTTAATAAATAATCTACAATAAAATCATACTCAAATGCTTCTATTGCAAATTTAGGATCTGAAGTAGTTAAAATTATTTTGGGAGGATTTTTTAATGTTTTAATTAAGTCTAAACCATTAAAGTCTGGCATGTGAATATCTAAAAAAATTAAATCTACCTCATTTTCATTTAGGTATTTAATTGCTTGAATAGCACTACTAAACTGTTCTAAAATGTTTAACGTCTTAATTTCATCGCAAAGAGTTTTTACAATAACTCTTGCCATGTTTTCATCATCAATAATAATACAATCCATAAAATTTATATAGTTTTCAGATATGCTGAAATAACTAATAAAATTTTCTCAAAATCTTCAATCCCTTCTAAACTATGTTCTCGAAGATTATGTTCAAACTCATTAGCTCTTTTATAACTTTTTTCAAGTCCTAAAATACTAATTTTATGCTTAAGTCTATGAACATTTTCTTCTATTTTTTTAAATTCATTATTTTCCACACTTTCATCATAATCTTTTCTCTCGTCTGGAAATTCAGTTTTTATAACATCAATAAGGATTGCTCTTACAGATGCATCACCATTTGCTAATTGATCTACATATTCTAAATTTGGTTGTTCCATGTTATTTTTTTAAGCTAAAATAAAAAGTTGAACTGACATTTACCTCAGATTCTAACCAAATTTCCCCACTATAAACATCTATTATTTTTTTAACAATAGATAATCCTATTCCTGTTGAGCTGGTATCGTTTTCTAGTTTTTGAAAAGCTTTAAATATTTTATCGAAATATTGTTTTTCTATTCCAACACCATTATCTTTTATGTAGAACTGCCAAAAATCTTGTTTTTCTTCAAAACCAATCTTTATAGACCCTTTTTCTTTATTATTAAATTTAATTGAATTTTCTATTAAATGAGCAAACAATAATTTAAGTCTATATAGATCACCTTTAATGGTTGGCAATGTGTTTTCTATGGTAAGTTCTATATTTTTTGGAATGTTAATATCGTGTATAACTTGTTCTAAAACACTGTTTAAATTAACATTGTAAAATTCTTTTGTTACTTTTCCTATAGTAGAATATTCTAAAATTCCTTTTACCAAAGCATCCATTTTTTCTACATTATCTCTAATGAGTTGCATGCTTTGTTTACCATTTTCATCTAAAACTTCTGAATAATCGTCTTGAATCCAAGCTGTAAGTGCATCTATGCTTTGTAGTGGCGATTTTAAATCATGAGAAACTAAATGGGCGTAATCATTTAATTCTTGATTTTGTTTTTCTAGATTGTCTAAAAGTTTATCTTTTTGTTGATTTATTTTTATGATTTCTTTGGTTTGATTATCAATAAAATCAACTAATTTTAATGAATCAGAATTTTCTAAAAGCTGATCACTCTCTAAATCATAAAACTTTAAAGTATCTATTAAATTCTTAAGCTTATCTATAATAACTTTTTGTGAATCTGACTCTTCTTTTAATTTTTTATTTGCATTAAAAAGCTCTTCAGAACTAATAGTTGTTGCTCTTTGAAGCATTCCAAACTGTTCTTCTGAAGTTGTATAAGACCTATCTACAGCATCAAAAAACTTATCTAGATCTGAACTAGATTGAAGTTCTTTGGGTAGAAACTTTCTTATTTGTCTTTTTAAAAGAGAATTCATTATTCGCTAATTAAAGTAACTGTCATTGTTTGATTATGCAATTGACAGTTATTTTCTCCTATAAAAGGAGCAATTTCACCATAAGAATATAATCCTGTTATTGTTGTAGAGCTACCAACAACTTCCATTACTTCTTCTACTTCTTCTTCTACTCTTTGGTCTAAAACCAATTTTCTTCCAATACAACTTACTAATATTGCAAGATCTGCCTTTGCAATTCTAGATTCTGTTGCATTCTGAGCTGCAATTTCTGCTGCATTAACAATACTATCAACATTAGTCATCATTAATTGTACAACAGAGTTTTCAAAAATATCTCCAGCCAAAATCATAGAATTATCTTCTTCATTAATATTTAAGATAGTTCTTACAATAGATTGTTTTTCGTTTGTAGATTTAACTTTAAGAGGATATAACAATGCTGCTCCAGGTAATTCTTTAGATTTTTCGCCTAAATATTGTTTGTATAAATCTAATGCAGGTAAGTTATCTAATTCGTATAATACATTCCCTTTAGATTTTGTAACTAGTCTTTCTGGTCCAAAAGGTGTCCATCCACCATTAATAGAAAATGATACTTCTAAAGATTCTCCATACAAACCAACAGCTACTATTTCTCCTGGTTTTGGGTTTTCATTATAACCAGATATCGTTTTTTCAAACCTTGCTGCATCTCCACATAGAGCACCTGTAATTAATAAATTATCATCAGTGGCAGCGTTCATACCTTTTGTTAATTGACTTCCGTTTATAAAACTTCCTTCAGAAAGTACAAAAACATATTTTAAACCTTCTTGAGAAAACTGACTTATTAATTTTTTACCAACCTCAAAACTGTCTAGATCTGATACTTCTTCTAAAACGTTTGTAGTTTTAATTACAAAATTACTTTTTTCAAATTCTATTGCCGTAATTGTAATACTTTCATCATTTACAGATTCAGAAGAAATATCTCCTGCAGTAGAGCCAAATACAATATGGCCATCTTTAAAAATAGTTCTTATTTCTTCTAAAATATTTTCTTTTTCTAATAAGAACCTATTTCCAAAAACCAATACTAATGGTTCTTTTAAATCTATATTTTCTGATAAATATTCCCAATCTGAGTTTTTACTTCTTTTAAGTTGTACTGTTTTCATTTATTTTTTTTTAAAGGTGAAATAAAAAGTGGTACCTATATTTGGTTCACTTTCTAACCAAATATCACCTTCATATAAATCAATTATTTTTTTAACAATTGATAATCCAATTCCTGTTGAATCTTCCCTTTTATTTAATGAATGAAATATTTGAAAAATCTTATCATGGTATTTTTTTTCGATTCCAATACCATTATCTTTTATAGAGAACTGATGAAAAGTATCATCTTCTTTATAATCTATGTCTACAGTTCCTACTTCTTTATCACAAAACTTAATAGCATTGCTAATAAAATTCTGAAATAATTGCTGAAACTTTGTATTATCTCCCTTAACTATAGGTAACTTTTTTAATACATTAACAGATATATTTTCTGGGATAAATAATACCTTTTTTAAATTATCTAAAGTATCATTTAAATCAACATCTACTTCTTTATGTGTATTTGCACCTGCACTAGAATACTCTAAAACGTTAGAAATTAATTTCTCCATAGTTTCTACAGTAGTTTCAACTAGTTCTAAATTTTGAAGTGTCATTTCATCAAACTTACCTTTATTGTCTTCTTTAATCCAAGAAACCAATGCATCTATACTTCTTAATGGAGATTTTAAATCATGAGAAACAATGTGTGCATATTCATACAATTCATTATTTCTATTCTCTAATTCTTTTAATATTTTTTCTTTCTGAAGTTGAAGTTTTTTTAATTCTGTAATATCTAAATGAATACCAATAGAACCAATAACCTCACCATTTAAGTTATAATTTGGTGCACCACTTAAAAGCCAGTGTCTAATTTCTCCTTTCTTATTTTTAGCTTTAATTTCATAAGAATTAGATTCGCCATTAAGGCGTTTCTTGTTTTCTTCTTCTATAATTTCAGTATCTTTTTCTACTGGAAATAATTCTCCTCCTTTTTTACCTAAAAGTTCTTCTTCTGAATAACCAGACATAGCAACAAAACTTTGATTTACCATCATAATTTCATCATCTGTATTTACTTCAACCAAGCCTAAATGCATATTAGCAATAATGCTACTATACTTTTCTTTTTGAGCTTCTAAACTTAAATTATATTTTTTTTCTAAGGTAATATCTCTAAAAGTCCATAAAAAACCTTTTATTTTACCTCCTACTATTATTGGTGTGTAATTTCTTTCAAGAATAACACCATCTAACATTTCTAATTGATCTCCAAAAACAGCAACTTTATCTTCTACAATTTCATCCATTCTTTTTACAAAAGCAATTGGATCTTTAAATTGAACTTTGTTCTGCTCAGATGCAAGTTTACAATCCATCCCAATTAAATCATTAGGCTGAGCATCTATATTGAACAATTCGCAAAACTTAGTATTAGATAAAACTATTTTTCTGTTTTCATCTTCTAGAATAATACCACTATTTAAGTTTAATACAAGTGCAGAAAGTCTGTTTTTAGACTCCATTAATAGATCTCCTGCTTCTTTATCTTTAGTAATATCTCTAATTATTCCTTGAGCAGCTACTGGTTTATTTTCTTTATCATAAACAAGTGTACCATTTACTTCTAACCATTTAATTTGTTTGTTTTTAGTTAGAATTCTAGTTTTATATTTATTAAAGGAACCTTTTTCATACAATTGAAGAAAAGAATTCTGAGCATATTCTACATCATCTTTATAAATTACATCAGTAACATTAAAGTTTTCCTTTTCTATATCGTACCCAAAAAGATCTACAGCAACTTCATTCATCTTTAAAACATTACCATACAAATCCATTACTAGATAAGCATCGTTAATGTTTTCAAAAATTCCTTTTAAAGTTGATGATTTTTCATCTAAAAGATTTTTTAACTCTTCTGAGATATTATATAATTCTCTAGATTTATCTTCAAGAATTCTTTCTGCAGCTTTTCTAGCGGCTTTTTCACGTTTTAAAGCTCGTTGTAATATTTCTACCTGATCTTGACTCATTAATTTTTATTAACGATAAACCTTACTTCTGTACCATCTTCTTTAATTTTTTCTAAAACTATAGATGCAGTACTATTAAAATGTTCGAAAGTTTTGTTCATTAAACCTAATCCAAAATGATGCATTGCTCTACTAGACTTATAAATCATAATTATAGAGTTCTCTGTTTGTTCTTCTATAACAAAAGTAGGCAATTCTGCTTCTGGATATATTTTTTGAACTTCTACATGTATATGATTTTCTATGGAAGCTAACATTTCTATTGGATCTTTATAAGTAGCTAAAAGACCCGGATAACTTGTTTCTATAACAGAAAAAAAGTGTTCTGCATAAACAAGTAATAAATTATCTATGGATATATCTGTATGACTACTTAAACTCTGAAGTAATTGTAACATCTCAGAAAAACTGTAGGTTCCTATTGACGTGTAAACTCCTTCTGATTCTAACTTTGATTCTGAAATAATTCTATCGACCATTTCTATACCAAACTTATCTTCTACTAAATCTAAAAACTCTGTAAAAACAATACCTTTCATTCTATAATACTTTTAATTCATTAACACTCCAATATGCTAATACGTTTTTAATTTTTTCAACATAATCATCATATTTTAATGGCTTTAAAATATAACCAGAAACACCTAACCTATAACACTCAAACAAGTCTTTTTGGTTGTCTGAGGTGGTTAATATTACTGTTGGAATATGCTTTAAATCTTCATTATCTCTCATGATGGCTAAGAATTCTATACCACTAATCTTAGGCATGTTTAAATCTAATAAAATTAAATCAGGTAAATTACTTTTATCTTCTAAAATTTTTAAAGCTTCTTCACCATTTTTTGCTTCTTGCACAGAATGTTCTAATTTTAAAAATGAAATAGATCTTTTCATTTTCATAATCTCTATTAAGTTGTCCTCAATAAGTAGTATACGAAGTTTCTTTGCCATTAGGTTTTTTTTTACAGTTTGTTTATGGCGCAATTTACATTTTTTAAAAAGCTATTTATCTTAGCTATGGCAAATACGCTTAAAGTAAAGCCGAAATGCAAAAAAGTGTCGACAAACCGTTTAACGGAAACTTAAATTAAAAAAGTAACCTTTTAAGAGATTATTTGGTTGAAATATTCAAATATTTCTCCTTTAGAAATCGAACTCCCCTTTTCAATTAAATCAAAAATTTCTGTATTTCTTTCTGTATTATAAGGTTTTGTTCCTTTAAATATATCTACAGAATTATCCACAGGATTTTTCATTAACCATTCAAAACCTTCTTGTTTTAAAAGATTAATATCCCAATTAATTTTTATTGCTATTCTGTGAATTTCTTCTTTATCACATTTAAACAAATTTACAGAAGTTTTAGAAAAATGTTCTACATAATTTGTCTTTGTTAACACATCATCCCAAACTACATCAGAAAAAACATTCATCTCTTCTTCTGCTACATTTGGTTTCTCTTTTTTGATTTCATTCCATTCTTTCACATCTATACTTTGAGATGCTAAAAAACGTGCAAAATCTTCATGTAAACTTTCAAACTGTTCTTTGGTAAGTTGTCTATATTTCATAATTATGTAAAAATAAAAAAAGCTCGTTATTTCTAACGAGCTTTTTGTAAAATATTTAAAGTAAAGCTTATTCAGCAATAACTTCAAAAGTAATATCTGCAACTACTGCTCTGTGTAAACGAACAGCTGCTTCATATTTACCTAATCTTTTAACAGAACCACCAACAACTTTGATAAATTTCTTATCTAATTCTGTTCCTGCTTTTGTTAATGCTGCAGCTAAATCTATGTTGTTTATAGAACCAAATAATTTGTCTCCTGAACCAACTTTAGATGCAATCTTAATTTCATATCCTTTAATTGTTTCTGCTATTGCATTAGCGTCTTCAATTAATTTAGCTTCTTTATAAGCTCTTTGTTTTAAATTCTCTGCTAAAACTTTCTTTGCAGATGAAGTGGCTAAAACGGCTTGTCCTGCAGGAATTAAAAAATTTCTACCATATCCGTTTTTCACAGATACAACATCATCTTTAAATCCTAAATTTTCTACGTCTTGTTTTAATATCAATTCCATATCTCTACCTCTTTATTATTTTAACATATCTCCAACGTAAGGCATTAACGCTAAATGACGCGCTCTTTTAATTGCTTGCGCAACTTTACGTTGATATTTTAATGAAGTTCCTGTTAAACGTCTTGGTAAAATTTTACCTTGTTCGTTTACTAAATACATTAAGAAGTCTGCATCTTTATAATCGATGTATTTAAAACCTTTCTTTTTAAATCTACAGTATTTTGCTTCTTTTTTTGTGTCTATATCAAGAGGAGTTAAGTATCTTACTTCTCCAGTCTTGCTTCCTTTAGATTGTTGCTCTATTGTTGATGCCATACCTTATTTTTTAGTAGATTTAACACGTTCTCTTCTTTTCTCTGCCCAAGCTGCAGCATGTTTGTCTAGTCTTACAGAAAGGTAACGCATAACGCTATCATCTCTTCTGAATTCTAATTCAAATGCAGTTATTTCTTGTCCAGAAATTTTGTACTCTAATAAGTGATAAAAACCACTTTTCTTTTTTTGAATTGGATAAGCTAATTTCTTTAAGCCCCAATCTTCTTTTGAGATCATTTCAGCTCCTTTGGAAACTAAATAATCTTCGAACTTTTGTACTGTCTCCTTTATCTGAGTATCAGATAAAACGGGATTCAAAATGAAAACAGTTTCGTAATGATTCATAATTAAATATTTATTGTTTATTTTTAAGGCTGCAAATATACAAAGTTTTTATAAAAAACAACTATTTAATAAACACTAATAAAGATATAGGTTCTTATTTATGTTTTAAAATTAAAATAAAGAAGAATGCAAGTACCAGAAATACCGAATTTAATTCATTTTGCAATTCCTTTTTTTGTTCTAACAGTTATCATTGAAATTATTTTAACTGTTAAAGTAAAAATGGAAGATTATGAATATAAAGATGCTGCTACATCTATAATTATGGGACTTGGTAATGTTTTTATTGGTTTATTTACAAAGGGAATTATCTTAGGAGCCTTTTATTTAGCTTATAATACTTTTCATTTTTTTGAAATCCCTTTTACTTGGTGGGCTTGGATTTTAATTCTATTTGCTGAAGATTTTGCATATTATTGGAATCATAGAATTGCACATGAAAGCAGGTTGTTTTGGGCAAGCCACATTGTACATCATTCATCTAAAAAATACAATTTAAGTACTGCTTTAAGACAAACATGGTCTGGTAGTTTTTACACTTTTATATTTTGGATTCCTTTAGTTTTAATTGGTTTTCACCCAATAATGATACTTGTACAAATGTCTATTAGTTTATTATATCAATATTGGATTCATACAGAATTGATAAACAAATTACCTAAATGGTTCGAATTTATATTTAATACGCCTAGTCATCATAGAGTTCATCACGCTACAAATCCACAATATTTAGATAGAAATCATGCTGGAATTTTTATTATTTGGGATCGATTATTTGGAACTTTTGAACCCGAAATTGAAAAACCTGTGTATGGATTAACAACTAATATTGAAACTTATAATCCTATTAAAGTGGCTTTTCATGAATGGATTGGAATGCTAACTGATGCTTTTAAAAGTAAAACTTCATTTATTAACAGGTTAAAATATTTTATAAAACCTCCAGGATGGAAACATGATGGCACTGGGTTCTTAGCTACTGATATGAGAAAAGAATGGGAAGAAAGAAATGTAAAATAGTAATATATATAAACTGTTATACTACCTAATAAAATAAACGAGTATTAATACCCTTTTCTAAAATCTTTAAATCGACTATATTTAAAAAATAAATAACTAAATAGTTTTTTTTATGTTCAGCAAGAAAAATTCCCTCCTCTTTTTCTTACTATTCTTTATGAGTAGTGCTATATCTTATTCTCAAAATTCTTTAAAACTATCTATTAAACAAGACTTAAAGCTAATGTCTTATGGAGATAGGCTTGGAAATAAATCTGGAACGTTAGATCTTCTTACAAGAGTGAAATATGAAAGCAAAGAAAAAAAATTAGGTTTTTTTGTTTTTGGTTTAGAATATGAAATAGCAAAAATAGAAAAAACTTATACGAGATATGGCGCCATTTTTGGGTACTCTTTTAATACTTTATTAAATGACCCTGATTTTTATGTAACTCCTACTCTAGGAATTGGGAACATTGCCAGAGATGGAAATAATACGCTAAGTTTCGCTGGATCTTTACAATTTGCATATAAAATAACTAAACGAATTAAAATTAGTTCGTTATTACAAATTACAGAAAGAACAGATTTGCAAAAAATGTATGGTGAAAAGAAAATAAGAAGTAGTTTCTTTTTAGGAGTTGAAATAAATTTATTTAATTTTAAATAAATTTAAGACCAAAATTCACGCTTTTTATTCAATTCTTCTTCTTCTTTAGCCAATTCTTCAATTTCATTTACAGAAAGAACTTTTAAAAATGATGGGTGCTGCTCAATAGCATATTCAATTTTAGTTACAATTTCTGCAATGTCTTCATTTTCATAATCAATTTCTAAAGGTTCTTTGATAACCATAGATTGTAAGACATTACGCTTTTTAATATTCAATCCTTTTTTATCAAAAGAACGTCTAAAACCATCAATAACAATTGGTACTACAACAGGTTTAAATGTTTTTATAATATGAGCTGTACCTCTTCTAATTGGCTTAAAAGGAGTTGTTGTTCCTTGAGGAAAAGTAATTACCCAACCATCTTCTATAGCTTTTCCAATGTTTGAAATATCAGAATTCTTTACTTGTCTGTTAACATTTTTTCCTGCGCTCCTCCATGTTCTATCAATAGAAACAGAACCCGCGTAAGCAAATATTTTTGGTAACAAGCCAGATCTCATTGTTTCACCAGCTGCTACAAAGTAAATATTCAATTTTGGATTCCAAATATATCCTACATTCTTTATACTATCAGATCTTCCTTTTAATGATGCATTAAACACATGAAACATGGCTGCAACATCAGCAAAATAAGTTTGATGATTAGAAATAAATAATACTCCACTATCTGGTAAGTTTCTTAAAATTTCTGATCCTTCTATTTGTAAACTATTAAATTTACGATATCTACCGTGAGAAATAAGTCCAAAAATTCTGATAAGCCATTTTTTTAAAATTAAAATATGGCCAAATGAGTTCCTTTTAAATAAAGGCATTTAATTAGTTTTTTACTTGGTTTATAACAAATTTACAAAAACAATTAAGAAAGTTGCTATTTAAAGAGTTCTTTAATTTCTGACAACATCATTGCAGTTGCACCCCAAACAATGTAATCATTTAATTTAAAGCAAGGTACATCAATATTAGTCATATAAGAAGTATTCATATTTATTGAGGTTAAACTTTCATCATCTAATAAATCACTTAATAAAACCTCTATTGTTTTTGCTACTTCATGATTTAATTCAAAATTGGGTCTTGTATTTACAAATCCTAAAAAAGGGGTTGCTAGAAAATTACTTGGCGGAATATACACATCTGTTAATTCTCTAATTACTTTTACAGAAGATTGAATGATTCCTACTTCTTCAAAAGTTTCTCTTAACGCAGTCTCTTTTAAATCTGTATCTGACTCTTCAATTTTACCTCCAGGAAAACTTATTTGTGCAGAATGAGTACCTTTATAACTAGCTCTTTGTGTTAGCAAAAAACAGGTTTCATTATTATTATTTGGATAGAATAGCGCTAATACAGATGCTCTTCTTGGATTATTTGACATAATCTTATCTACATCATATTGCAAACGTAATTTAGGAGCTAATCTAAATTGAGCATCTAAACCACCTAAACTTGAAGTTTTAAGAAATTCTATATTATTTTTGAAATCATTAAAATTCACTAAGAATAATTTACTTTTAGCAAACATATTCATTTCACTTAAAAAATGAATATTTTTTGGCAAGAATTTTGATTTATATGATTTAATTAAAATAAAAAATGAGTAAAAAATATAAAAAATTAGTATTGAGTATTATTTTAGACATAATTGGATTTATTCCAATTCCGTTTTTAGATTTTGCTTGGGCACCATTGTCTGCCTATTTAATGACAAAAATGTATAAAGGTAAAATAGGTAAAATAGCAGGTATAGTAAGTTTTATTGAAGAAATACTACCTATAGATGTGGTGCCAACTTTTACAATTATGTGGGTTTATACATATGTAATTAATAAAGAAAAGGTTAAAGAAATTATAGACCTTTAATTTTCTTTCTTAAACAAAAAACCTAAACCTAATCTTCCTAAAAACTTTTTTTCGAAAGCCCAAAAGAATTTAAACTGACCAAAAACAAAACCTACTATTGGTAATGTTAATTGATAAATAGGAAAGATTAGTAAAATTCTTAATGGCCAATAAATCCATGGATTCAAAGTTTCTGGAGATAAACCTAAAAAGCTAGTTACAGGTTTTGCTACCCAGGCTGCAAAAGAACCATTGATTGCAAAAACAATAAAAATGGCAATCATAGACCAATTATTTTCAATTCCCCAACGTTGTTTTAATTTCTCCATATTGGCGCGAAATTACAATTAGGAAATGAATTAAGAAAGTTTAGTTGATAATAATTTTTTTGGTAAAATTACCTTTAGAGCTATTAACCTTTATTAGATAAATCCCTTTTTGATAATTAAAAGTATTTATTTTTATTTCAGATGTTTTTAAAGCATTTTTAAAATGCTCAATGTTTTGTCCTAAAATAGTATAGATAAAAACTTCTTCTAATACATCTTTTGAAGAAATTTGTAATTCGTTATTCTTATTCAATATAGAGATTTTACTTAAATTAAGATTATCTTCTAAGTTAAGAGATTTTTCACTAAAAGTTATAAAAAAACGATCATTATATTCTCCAGTATCTAAAGTAACACTTACTTCTTCAGTGGTTATATTATGATAAATACCTGTTACTGAATCATATAAATAAACCATAGATTCTACATCAGTTTCAATAATTTTAAAAACAACTTCTCTAGTAGAATCACTTCTAACTTTTAAAGGTATAACTAATGAAGAATCAAAGTCCTCAATTCCTGTAATTGCATAAGGCAATTCTGTACCTATAATTTTTAATGCCATATCTGTAGAATTATAATCCCACATTTCAGCTTCATACCCTTTTTCAAAATTATTTGTTAAACCTCTAAAACCAATAGAAACTGGCCTATGAAATGTTTCTCCATTAATTAAAAATTCAAATCCAATTCTTAATATTGGAAAATTTATAGTTTTTATCTTTTTATCATTTTTACTAAAAAACACATTTGGAGTATTAAAAGCTCTTTGTGTATTATTATTAAAAGTAATTGTACCTCCTGATGCTGAAGCTTCTACAAAAAAACCTTGACCTATACCAACATATTGTCCAGGTACTTTTGTACCAGTTCCATCTCCTAAAGAAAATGCAGAATTCCCCATAGCACTAACACGAGTTGCATAGCCTCCTAAATAAGAAGAATTTATATGACTAGCATCATTTCCTGCTTCATAAAAGTAAATTGTACCTGTAATTGCTGTTGAATTTTCTGTTGTAAATACATCAATATCTATTGGTGATGGATAAGGATTCCCTAATAAACTCCAGGTTCCAGAACCATAAGCATCAATTTCATGTGTATAATCTCCATCATTGGGGCTACCAACAAAAGTATAATTTTGCCCACTTGCTGCACCTGTACTTTTTTTACTAAAACCTTCACCTGGATTAAACAATTCTGATGTTTCATCTATTTGAGTTGTCCACGCTCCACTATTAATAAATTTAGACAACCATCGTGTACTTAAGGTTATGGGTGATGTGCCATCATCTCCATCTAAATCTGCTGAAAAAGTAATATCTGAAGGAGTACCTGTTGCTGCTAACGGAGTAGTACCATCTTTTAAAACTCCTGCAATATTATATGTTAATCCATCTGTTGAAACAGGAGAACTCCAATAACCAGTCTGATAAACATTAGAGAGTGTACCTTTTACATCTTTGTATAAATTACCAGTTCCAGATACATTTTTTGTATTTGTATGTGTTTGTATTAATTGTGCACTCCCTAGCAGCCTTAAATCTCCATCCAATTCTAAGGCATTTGAAACTGTTAAATTAACACCATCTGCTATAGTTAATGTTTGACCACTTTCTACATTTAAACAATCGCAATTTGTATTTGCTGTAATTGTAATATCTCCTTGTACTCTAACCCCTAAAACTAAATCTGTAACACTATCATCTGGTTCTCCTGCATTATTTCCACCAGTCCAACCTCCATTATAAACAATTTCATCATCTGCACATTCTATAAAATCTAAGCCTATTACATCTGTATGAGCTACAGCTAAAGAAACATCCGGAGCATTAGAAGTTGTAAATGCAGCATCTGTAAAAGTAAAAGATAAATTAGCAGCTGCTTCATCACTATTAATATGACTATTTGATTTACCTGTAAAACTCAATTGTGCTTCAGTATTAGAATTTAGTGTTAAAACCGCAGTTAATCCTTCAGGCACACCTGTTATAGTGACCTCAGAATCTGAAAATGTACCTGAACTTGCAAAAAATGTATCACCAGTTAAAGTAATTAAAAAAGGATTTGTTGTATCGTCAATTGTACCATCATTAGGTGTTTCTGGTAAAAGTCCTTTTGTATAGTATTGATTCATATCATCTCCATTACTACCTGAGATATAAAATCTTGAACCATCAGCATTAAAAACCACATCTAAAATAGTTGTTTCTTCTGTTGCTATTGAATAGGTATTGGAATTTGTAATAGTACCAGATGTAACATCAAAAGCATTTTCTAATGTAAACTCATTAATATCATCATCTGAATTACCTGCAATATAAAATTTAGTTCCATCATTATTAAAAGCAAATCCCTGTGGTGCAGTATCTATAGAATTTATATCATATTCTCCTGCATAATCTGTAGCTAAAGAAGATAAATCATAATTTGTTCCTAAATCAAATTGAAAAACTCTATCTCTTCTATTTCCGAGAACAAATAACTTAGAACCATCTGCATTAAAAACTAAATCTCTTGGGCTATTTTCATTATTTGTAACTGCTATATTTACTGCAAAAGGACCTGATTTTGTTACTGTAGATGATAAATCAAAAGCAGAAGACAATGCGTATTCAATAATTCCATCAACATCATTTCCAATAACATATAGTATTGTACCAGAACTATTGAATGCTAAACCAGTAGGATTAGCCTCATCAACATTTATATACAATCCATTTGTTAGGTTACCTGTACTAATATCGTATGGAACAGAAAGTGCTATTTCAGAAACCATATCTAATGAAGAACCAACTACAAAAAATTTTGTTCCATCATTATTAAATACCATCCCGTGTGGAGCTCTTTCTATTGTTGGTGCTGCATAAGTATCTTCTAAAGTAATAGCAGAAGAAAAATTATAAGCAGTACCTATAGAATATTCTTTTATTTCTTGGTCTATAAACCCAGCAAGATAAAACGTAGTTCCATCATCGTTTATTAATAATGAATTTGGTTCTCCTTCTGCAAGTGCTATTGATGTTGATGTACCTGTTATAGTTGTTAAATCATATCCTGTACTTAAATTATAAGTATTTACATCATCTCCTGTATAACCAATAACATACAATTCTGTACCATCATTGTTAAATTCCATTGCTCTACCATTATTTTCTAAACCGCTAACATCAATATCGGCATCAACAGCTCCTGAAGTACTAATATCATAGGCTATTGTTAAACTAAATTCAAAAACTTGATCTGCACTTCTATCTAAAATAAAAAGTTTTGTTCCATCATTATTAAATCTGAATCCGACTAAATTATCTCCATGAGAAGCTGTTGGTGACAGATAAGTATCTATAGCAGCTTCCGCATTAAAAACTACAGGGACGTTTGTAGCTGTGTCTATACTAAAAAGATCCCAGGCATTAGATAAAATATATTCTGTCACATCATCTCCTGCTCCACCTAATATATACATTTTTGTTCCTGTTTCATTAAAAAGAACATCTTCTGGGTTAGATTCTTGTTGATTGACTCTAAAGTAACTTTTAATAGGACTTCTTGTTGATAAATCATAAGCTGTAGCTAAATCGTATTGAATAACAAAATCTCCAATAGAGCCTACCACATATAATTTGTTTCCACTATCACCATAAATCATTCCTGTTGGTCTTCTTTCTAATGAAGGCACTCCATATTCACCAATATGAGTTGGAGAATTAATATTAAATGAATTTGTGCCAGAATAAGATAAACTTTGTCCATAAAAAGACATTTGCATTATTGCAAAAAAGGCTAAAAAAAAAGTATTGAGTTTAATTTTCATAATTAATTAAAAAATAACAGGGGGATTAATTAATTAGGAAATAAATATATACTTTTTTTATTAAAAAAGAGTAATTTATTAATATTTAACAGTTTAAAGCTATTTCTTTGATACTTTTCTAAACATTAACCAAAGACCAATTAAAATTAAAGGTATACTTAAAACTTGACCTGTATTTAAAGAATTTAATACCCAGTCTTCTCTACTTTCTACTTGCGCTTCTTTTAAGAATTCTATAAAGAAACGTAAAGACCAAAGTACCACCATAAACAAACCAAAAAGAAAACCTGTTTGTTGTTTTTTATCAGTTTTCCAGTACAAATGCCACATTACAAAGAATAATGCTAAATAACTAAACGCTTCATACAACTGAGTTGGATGTCTTGGTAACGTTTCTCCTGCTGCTTTAAATATTACACCAAAGTTAGAACCTGTTTCTTTACCATAAATTTCTGAATTAAAGAAGTTACCAAAACGGATAAAAAACCCTGCTAAAGCAACCATAATTGCTAATCTATCTAAAATAAATAACCAAGGTTTGTCTAAATGTTTTTTAGCATAAAAATACATTGTTAAAATAATAGAAATTGCAGCTCCATGACTTGCAAAACCCGTAAAACCAGTAAATTTCCAGTTTTTAATTAATCCAAAGAGTGCACTTTCTCCTATTTGCTTTTTAAAAGGTAAAATTATTTCTAATAAATGATGCTGGTAATAATCCCAACTATAGAAAAATACATCTCCTAAACGCATACCAATTAACATAGAAATAAAAGTGTACATAAATAATGTATCTAATTTTTCTATAGGAATTTTATCTTCAATATAAATTTTCTTCATTAAGCGTAAACCCAATAAAAAAGCGGTAACAAACATTAAACTGTACCAACGAACCACAAAAAAACCTAAATCTATTCCTAATGATGGATTCCACTCTATTGCTAAAAAACTCATATATTATCTTTATCTGTCTGGTCGAGCGCAGTCGAGACCTTATTATTAATACGTAACTCTAAAAACCTCTCGAAAAACTGCGTTTTCTACTTTCAATCAAAATATATTTTGATTTCAGTAATGCTCGAGGTGACAACTATTATTCTTTCTTATCTGGAACAGGATCATAACCACTTCCTCCCCAAGGATGACAACTAAATATTCTTTTTATTGATAACCAACCTCCTTTTAATAAACCATGTTTTTGTAAAGCTTCAACGGTGTAATGTGAACACGTTGGGCTATATCTACAAGTAGATGGTGTATAAGGTGAAATTGCAGTTTGATAAAAACGAACCAATAAAATAAATGGATATGTTAGAATTTTTTTCAATTTAATTAATTGAAAAAGTTGTTCCTTCTTTGCCATCTTTTAGTTGAATTCCTAATTCAATTAGTTCATCTCTAATTTGATCTGACAATGCCCAATCTTTATTTTCTCTCGCTTCTTTTCTTAATTTAATTAACAACTCTACTACTCCATTAATTTTTTCTGAATTGTCTTGTGAGTTTTCACTCATCAACCCTAAAACATCAAAAACAAAGGCATTTAACGTTGTTTTAAATTCTGATAAATCTTCAGCTGTTAAACTTGCATTGTGTTCTTTTATTTGATTGATAACCTTAACAGCATCAAACAAATGAGAAATTAAAACAGGTGTATTAAAATCATCATTCATTGCAGCATAACAAGCTTTTTTCCATTCTTGAACATTAGAAGTAGATGTTTTTTCTGCTTCAATTTTATCTAAAAAATTAACTGCTTCCATCAATTTAGAATGTCCTTTTTCAGATGCTTCTAAAGCTTCCCCAGAAAAATCTAAAATGCTTCTATAATTTGCTTGCATGTTAAAGAAACGAACAACACTTGCTGAAAATGCTTTTGGTAAAAGGTTGTTTTCTCCTGATAAAATCTCATATGGTAAAATAAAATTACCTGTAGATTTTGCCATTTTTTGACTATTTAACAATAGCATATTGGTGTGCATCCAATAATTAACAGGTTTTACGCCACTACAAGTTTGAGATTGTGCTATTTCACACTCGTGATGAGGAAATTTTAAATCCATTCCTCCTCCATGAATATCAAAACGTTCGCCTAAATATTTT
Source organism: uncultured Polaribacter sp. (assembly GCA_965367085.1). Taxonomy (GTDB): domain Bacteria; phylum Bacteroidota; class Bacteroidia; order Flavobacteriales; family Flavobacteriaceae; genus Polaribacter. The sequence continues at coordinate 39 of CBDUHF010000024.1, read as the reverse complement.
GTACTCATTACAGAACATTCTAAATGCCAACCAGGAAAA
>CBDUHF010000023.1:0-45564 GCA_965367085.1 uncultured Polaribacter sp. | reverse complement strand
AATTCCATATTCTCCAAAAAGTAGAATTTTAGCGTAAAATAATGGTCCTTTCATTTTTCTTTAATATAGTTTTGCAAAAATACAATTTATTATGTTAAGGAATTATTATTAATCGTTTTTGTAAAAAGCTTTCCATATTCCTACTTTTTCACCATTCTTATATTTCCCTCTTTCTTTTATTTTTCCGTTCTTATAATAGGTTTTCCAAATTCCTTCTTCTAAACCATTATAATATCTTCCAGAAACTTTTAATTCACCTGTTTCATAAAACTCAGAGAACTTCCCTCCTCTTTTTCCTTTCGAGAAACCTAGTTTTCTGAAAATTTTACCACTTTTATAAAAAACCTCTACTTCTTCTTTATTAGAAGAAATAACTTTATAATAAACAGCATTAGATTGATTTGTTTCTTTTAAATCTACATCTAACCAAGCTGTTTTTTGAGCTGAAATTGATACAGAAAAAAGTAAAGCAACTATTGTAATAAACTTAAAAAAAGTTTTCATCTATATTATTTAAATTCTAAATAGTTAAAGTTTTTTTGCTCCAAAACCCACATTATCACAAATATACTGATTTTTTTGACAGTACTTAGAAAGTTCATTTTCTATAAAATGATTCACTTTTTCTCTCTCTACTTCTGGATACAACACATGCACATTTGCACCTGCATCTAGAGTAAAGCAAATATTACTGTTATTTTCTAAGCGATATTCCCAAATTTTATTGATAATTTCTAACGTGTTAGGTTTCATCAAAATAAAATACGGATTACTCGTTAACATCATTGCATGCAAAGTCAGCGCTTCACTTTCTACCAAACTAATAAATTCTTTTATTTCTCCGTTTTGTAAAATTCTAGAAATCTTAGATAGATTTTCATTTGCTTGTTTAAACCTACTTTCTGCATATGGATGATTGTGCATTAAATTATGCCCAATTGTACTAGAAACTTGTTTCTCTCCTTTATCAACTAACAAAATTGCATCTTGATAGTTTTCAAAAACAGGATGTACTTTATAGGGAAACTGAACTCCAAACAAATCTGAACTTCCTTCAATTTCAAGGTGATTTCCCCAAACAACCAAAGGTCCTTCTATACTTCTACTTGCACTTCCAGAACCTAAACGTGCTAAAAACGAAGCTTTTTTATTGATGAAATCTTGCGATAAATCTTTATTTAATTCACTCTCTAAACTCATTAAACACATTGCAATGGCACTTAAACCACTTGCAGAAGATGCAATTCCGCTAGAATGAGGAAAAGAATTATCTGAATTAATTGTCATTTCATATTCAAAAATATAAGGACAATAGTTCGCAATTCTGTTAAAAAATTCTGCAATTTTAGGTTTAAATTCTTCTTTCTGCTTTCCTTCAAAAAACAAATTAAAATTAGCGATTGTAGATTTTTCTTGCTTTACAAATTCAATTGTTGTTATTGTATGACAATTGTTTAATGTAAAACTTATAGAAGCATTCTTAGGAATTTGAGGATTACTTTTTCCCCAATATTTTACCAACGCTATATTACTTGGAGTTTGCCAAGTATAACTTACTTTTTCTACTGAATTTGAAATTGCTTTCGGAATAAATTGTTCTGTACTCAAAATTTAGAATTTGTGCCAAAGATAAAACTATTTCCACTAAATTAAAGCCAACCGTTTAAGTACATTTTCTTTGTAAGATCTACTTATTGGAATTGCATTATTTTTGACCTCAACAAATTCATTTGTGTAAGAATCTGCTTCGTTTAAATTAATAATAAAAGAACGATGAATTCTTAGAAAATTCTTATTTGGCAACTTCGTTTCTATATTACTTATGGTTTCTCTAGTAACTATAATTTTATCTAGTAAATGAATCTTAATATAATCTGAAAGGCTTTCTATATATAGAATTTCATCAAAAACAATTTTTACCATTTTTCTTTCTGATCTCACAAAAATAAAATCACTTTTAGTTAAAACCTTCTCATTTTTAGTTTCTGAATTGGGTACAACTGTTGTTTCAAAAAATTTATTTACAGCTTGTAAAAAACGATCAAAAGAAATTGGTTTTAATAAATAATCTACTGCTTGTATATCAAAACCATCTACAGCATATTCTCTGTAAGCTGTTGTAAAAATAATCTTAGATTTTTTGTTGATGGATTTTGCCAATGTTAAACCAGAAACATCTGGCATATTAATGTCTAGAAAGAATAAATCTATATTTTGCTGGTTTACAACCTCAAACGCCTCCATGGCATTTTTACAACTTTTTACCAATTCTAAATTAGGAATTTTAGCCACAAAAGAAGTTAATATTTCTCTAGCAACTGGCTCGTCATCAACAATTAAACATTTTATTTTACTCATTTTTGTTTTTTAATGAATCTTCAAATTCTATTTCTAAATTTACCTTAAAACTAGCATTCTTTTCTTCTATTTTAAGTTGATGTTTATCTGGATACAACATTAATAATCGTTTTTTAATGTTCTCTAAACCAATACCGTTTTTTGTATCTTTTTCTTCGGATGAAAAGTTTTCTATTTCAAAAAGCAGTTTATTATTTTCTGTTTTTAAGTTGATATCAACTTTTAAAACACCATCAATAATTGCTCCATGTTTAAAACTATTTTCTACAAACGGAATTAATAACATGGGTGCAATTTGCAAATTATCATTTATATAATCCTTATTAAAACTAACTTGTAACGTATCGTGAAATCGCATTTTTTCTAAGGAAATATAATCTTCTAAATGATGAATTTCTTCTTCTAATAAAACAAAAGGTTTATCAACTTGATATAAAATATAATCTAACAAATTAGATAATTTTAAAATCATTTCTGGTGCTTCTTCTCCTTTTTTTAAAGCAAAACCATAAATAGTGTTTAAAGAATTAAACAAAAAATGAGGATGAATTTGCATTTTCAAAAACTTTAATTCTTGTTCTTTTAATTGTAATTGTGTTTGTAAAAATTTATTTTCTAAATCCTTATTTTCTTCTAAAGATTTATAGTTGTGTTTTAGAATTTTTAATCCTGATGCCAATACAATAATCAACAAAACACAAACTAAAATTACCGAAGCACTTTTTGTTAAAGTTGGCATTTGTTGATATTCTAAATTAAAGAAAAACACAAATCCAAAAGCAACTGTCATTAAAACACCAGTTGTTACAAAAACACCTGTATAAAAACTATAAAGAACAAATATTCTATACTTTTTTGTGATTAAATAATTAGGAATTAAGTCATATACAAAAACATAAGAAGCTATTATAGAAATGAAGGCAAGAATTGTAGAAAACCAAATAAGAAACTGCTTATTATCTGTACCTACACTAAAAAAAGTATAATAGAAAAACCACACCAAAAGCCAAAACACAAAGTGAAGTATTATTTTCTTAAAATTTAAAAGCGGAATTTTTTGCATGCTACAAAATAAAAATAAACCATTGATATTTTGAATAAATATAGACGAAATACAAGTTTTAATCTCGAAAAAACAAAAAATCTTCTTTTTTAATAAAAATCAATGCTATTTTGCAGAATCAGAATGAAAATTGCTCATTCATCGCAAAAAATAATTTACAAATAGTTTTAGAAATATATTTGAACCGAATTTAAAAACAAACATTATGCACTTAATTAACGAAGGTGGACCATTATTTATGGTTACATTAATCATCTTACTATTTGTTACTATTTTTTTAGTAGCTAAAGGATTCAAAACCAATTCACAAAAAAACATAGAACTTATTAAAGCAATCAGTTTGTTTGCTTTGGTGTTTGGTTTTTTCGGATTTATACTAGGTTTAATAAATGCCTTAGACATGATTCCTGCTGACGGAAATGTTGCTCCAGGAATTTTAGCTGGAGGAATAAAAAGAGGAATTTTATCTCCAACTTTAGGAACATTTGTTTTCTTAATTGGAAGATTAGGAATAATTGTTCATACTTGGATGAAGAAAGAATAATAAAACTACTGATTTAATTCATCTATAAAAGCATCATTCTAAAAACAGGAATGATGCTTTTTGTTTGTATTTTTGCTGATAATGAATTCAAAGGTATTTTTATTATTAAATGGTGAAACCCCAAATGATGTTCCAGATATTTCTAATTATGATTTTATTTGTGCAACAGATGGCGCTTATCAATATTTAAAAGAAAACAATATAAATCCAAATTTTATTTGTGGCGATTTTGATTCTTTAGACAATATACCAAATGACATTGAAGTAATTCACACACCAAACCAAGATTTTACAGATTTTGATAAAATGCTTCAGATTTTGTTTGATAAAGGTTTTACCCAAATTGATATTTTTGGAGCAAGCGGAAAAGAACAAGATCATTTTTTAGGAAACCTTCACACTGCAATTCAATGGAAAGAAAAATTAGAACTTACTTTTTTTGATAATTACAGTTATTATTTCTTAGCTGATAAAAAAACAGTTATACTAAATAAAAAAGGAAAAATGATTTCCTTAGTTCCATTTCCAAAAACAAAAAACATTACTACAAAAGGGTTGCAATATTCTTTAAATGAAGAAATACTAACTTTTGGAAAAAGAATTGGAACAAGAAATATGGGTATAGAAAATAAAATTGAAATCAGTTTTGAATCTGGAGAATTGTTTATTTTTATCAATCATTAAAAACAAAAAAATTGAGTAGGAAAATAAAATTATTGTGGGATTTTAGAGGTCCAGATGCAAAAGAAACCGCAAAACATCACTGTATTCATTTAAAAGAATTTGCAACTATAGAAAACTTGAGTTTTCATGAAATAGATATAGATGAGAAAAGTCCAATGCTATTTTCTGCTTTTATCATTGTAAATGAAAACGACATGAAAACATATAGAAATGCTTTAAAACCTCATAGAGGTGAAATTGCTTAATGAGTATGAAAACTCTTATTTGTTAATATTTTCTAACGCTTTTACCAAGTCTGTTTCTGGCTTTTTACAAGTTCCATTAACACATACATAAATTAAAGTTTTATCTTCATTAAATTTATATGACAATAAAGGTAATGACGTATTTTCTTTAGAACTCCCTGCAATAATAATATTTGGATAAAAATTATTTATTAGCTTTTTATTTACTTCAGAAGCACTATTACCTGCAACTACAACCTCGTAAAATGGTTTTGTAAAATTTATCATTAAATTTAACCAATTACTATAATTTGCAGGATTTAGTATAACATCTTCTTTTAAATTATTAAGCATTTGCTCTGAAGTATTTAAATAACTTTTATTAGAATAATAATGTCCCAATTTAAATAAACTATTGGCAATTATAGAGTTTGATGAAGGTATAACACCATCTATAACTTCATACTTTCTAGCTATTAAGTTTTCATCTTCTTTAGAAGTAAAATGAAACATTTTATTATTTTCATCAAAGAAATTTACAAATAAATGATCTATTAATTTTTTAGATAATGTTAACCATTTTTCATCAAGAGTTACTTCATATAAAGAAGTAAAAGCCTGTATTACTGTTGCATAATCTTCTGAATATGCATTAATTGTGCTCTTTCCATTTTTAAAATTTCTAGATAGGCTATACTCTTTTTTTATTTGATTTTTTTCTAAAAATTTTGCATTTCTTAATGCTGTAGTTAAAAATTCTTCATCACCAAAAGCTCTATAAGCATCAATATATCCTTGCATCATTAACGCATTCCATGAAGTTAAAACTTTATCATCTAAATTAGGTTTACTTCTTTTCTTACCTGCTTCTTTTAAAACGCTTTTCCACCTAGTAATTTTATCATTTAAATCTGATAACGTTATTTTATTTTCTTTAGCAAAGGCAACTTTTGATTTCTTTCTAATCAAAACATATTTATCATCTTCCCAAAATCCGTATTCATTTACATTATAAAAATCTTTGAAAAGATTAAAATCATTTGGTAGTAGTTTTTTTAATTCTTCAATTTTCCATTCATAAAAAGCTCCTTCTTCTTTTTCTCCTTTTTTATTTTTACTATCTGCATCTAAAGATGAGTAAAAAGCTCCGTTTTTAGCGGTTAATTCTTCTTTTATAAAATTCAACGTTTCAAAAACTACATTTTTATATAACTCATTCTTGTCGTTCAAATAAGCTTTTGAATATAAGCTTACTAGTTGAGCATTGTCATATAACATTTTTTCAAAATGAGGAATATGCCATTTTTCATCAATTGAATATCTAGAAAACCCACCAGACACATGATCAAAAATTCCTCCATAAGCAATTTTGGTAAGTGTATTCTCTACATAATCTTCTATTGATTTGTTATTAAATTGATGACTGTATCGAAGTAAGTATTCTAAAGAATTAGGCATTGGAAATTTTGGAGCATCTTTAAATCCACCATAGATAGTGTCAATTTGATTCTTCCATACATCTATTGATGCCATAAGTTCTTTATTACTGAAATTTGGTACATCTTTATTCAGTTTAATTAATTGAGATTCTTGAATACCTTTTGTTAAATTTTCTGCAAAATTTATTGCTTTCTCTGGATTTTCTCTATATAATTTAGAAATGTCTAATAAAATTTTAGACCATTGTTCTTTTGTAAAATAAGTTCCTCCAAAAATGGGTCTCCCATCTGGAAGTGCTATACAATTTAGAGGCCAACCACCACTACCAGTCATTAACTGTACTGCATTCATATACACTTTATCTACATCTGGTCTTTCTTCTCTATCAACTTTTATATTGATAAAATTATCATTCATAAGTTTTGCAATAGAATCATTTTCAAAACTTTCTTCTTCCATTACATGGCACCAATGGCAAGCAGAATAACCAACAGAAATTACAATTAATTTGTTCTCTTTTTTTGCAAGCTCTAAAGTTTCTATACTCCATGCTTTCCAATTTACAGGATTATAAGCGTGCTGCAATAAATATGGGCTTGTTTCATTTATTAGGTCATTTCCTTTTTTTAATGAAGTTGATTCTTTTTTTGAACAACCATAAGCCGAAAATAATAAAAGGAAAGAAAGCAATAATCTAATGATGTTCATAAATGAAAAATAGTATTATAATTTAAAGATATAAATTTAAGTAAAGATTTAAGCATAAAAAAACGCTCAAGAAATTAATCTTGAGCGTTGAATTGAAATAAAAATAATATTCCCCCAAATATTATTTTTATTGTTTTATAAATTTAGCTGTACCTATAGCATTATCTATTGTATACTTAATTAAGTAAATACCAGAATTTAATCTAGAAACATCAATAGACTCACTATTTTTATTAATATTTAAACTCATTACTTGTTTCCCTAATATGTTATAAATAACTGCTCTTTTAATAGTATTTGGAGCAGTAATATTTAAACTGTTAGTGGCAGGATTAGGGTACATTGATATACTTAATAATGAAGTTTTACTTACACTAGCGGTAGAACAACTAGAATCAAATTTAACAGATACTGGGTCTTGACTTAATTGCCAGTTACCTCCAAAAGACTCTTTACTCCAAAGTATGTTTATATCTATATCTGATGTTGGAGCATTTTCCCAAGTAAGGGTAATACTAATTTTACCATCTACCGAAGTATCTTTAGCAGAAAATGCTGGTGCTCCTGTTACTGCAGGAATAACTAATTCATCAATAGGGTCAGAATCGTTAGATTCAACTGTAACTTTCATTGTTTTAGTTCCTGTATTTTCTATAGTAAGTTTAATTGCTGAAGCAGTTTCTGCTGCAATACCAAAATGAGTTACTACAGTTTCACAATAATTTGAATCAGATCCAGTTCCTCCAGTAGAACTTCCATCAGTTAATATTACACTTCCTAGTGTTGATTCATTTGCTGGGTTACCTAAAGGTCCTTTTACTGAAAAACCATATTGAATTATAAAACCAGATACTAATTGTGCTGAAGTTGCTGAAACTGAAAACTCAGTCATACCAGTACTTAATGTCATACTCTCATTTACAACCGTAGCATAACCATTATTTGGATCTAAAGCTTTAATAAAAGCTACAACTGTATAGCCTGATGCTATTGTATGTGAATCAATACTTCCTGAAAATGTTAAATCTGATCCAGCTAAAGAATTATCTTCTACAAAAGAACTTGTCTCTATATATTTATTTGGTGTTGTTGAATTATCAAACCAAGATGCATTTGCATTTTCTGCTGTCCAAATTGCAAAATTTGGTTGTAACGTTATTTTAGTTGCTTCTACTGTTGTTTTCAAATCTGCAACTCCATATTCAAATCCAAATGCATAACTATCATCTGATGTATTAAACGCATTTACATAACCTTTCCATGTTTTTGCTCCATCAATACTAACAGTATTAGATGTAGAATTTCCTGGAATTTCAGAACCTTTAACTGCAGAAATGTCATCAAAATAAGCTGTTAACACTTCTATTGCTGGATCAATAAAACCACCAGCAGTATCTACATTTGTATAAATTACAAATTCTCCAAATTCTCCAGTTTTGTTAGCAAAAGAAAAAGTTAAAGTTTCCCAACCTGTTCCTCCGTGAGCTATAGCCGCATCTGAATTTTGCTCTCCTTGACCACTTTTACTTGCCTGTATTTTTCCAAGAAAATTAGAAGCAGTATTAGAATAAACTTTAATAGAAACATTTTTGTTTGTAGTTAAGTCTATATAATGAGTTTGTGGTCTAAAGAAAACACCTTTCCAAGTATCACCTCCAGCTTCTGTTGTTACTTTTCTAACTTGATTAGAAGCATTATCTGGATCAGCAACTAAAGTTTCATCAGCAACTAAACCACCTCCAAAACCACCATACACATCCTCACCCGCCGTGTTAGTTAGATTAGAAAAATCTTGTAAAACTTCTAAATTTGAAGGTACTGGTATAGCTGAACCTTGTACAGCAGTAATATCATCAAAATATGCAGTTAAAACCTCTGTAGCTGGGTCAACAAAACCACCCGCTTCATTCACATTTGTATAAAGAACAAATTCACCCCATTCTCCTGTAGCTGATGCAAAAGTAAAAGTTAATGTCTCCCATCCTGTTCCTCCATGAGATTCGCTTGCAGCAGATGTAACATCTCCTTGACCACTTTGTCCAGCTTGAATTTTTCCATTAATTAAAGTTGTAGTGTTAGAATAAACTTTAATAGAAACAGTTTTTGTTGTTGTTAAGTCTATATAATGAGTTTGTGGTCTAAAGAATACACCTTTCCAAACATCACCACCTGCAGCAGTTGTAACTTTTCTGACCTTATTAGAAGCATTATCTGGATCATCAGCTAATGCTTCATCGGCAGTTAGACCAGCACCAAAACCTCCATAGACATCTACGTCAGCTGTGTTTTTTAAATTAGAAAAATCTTGAACAACTACTTGACCATAAAAGGCTGTTGTTAATAAGATTGAAAGTAATAATGTAATTTTTTTCATAATTGAGTTTATTTAATTGTTACACAACAATATTAACCCTAAACTATATGATATTAACCTTATTACACCTGAACAAAAAACATACAAATTGAAATATTTTAAATTTAACGATAATGTTTTTCAAAAAAACCAATGTAACAAAGGATTTAAGACCTTTTTTATTTAAAAAAAAAATAACCATTTATTATTTTCAGTGACGTATGTATAGGTAATGTATAGTAAAAAATAGAGTTATTTCAATAACATTACAAAAAGTATAGTTTTATTAAAAAACAAAACTCTATAAATAGAATCTATTCATAGAGTTTACAAAAATTATTAAAAGTGCTTTATTACTTATAGTGCTTAAAATTTTAATTTTTCATTTTTATCCCATAATCCCCAATATGCACCAACATTACCTTCATCTCCAACCTTCCAAGATTCATCAAACGATGAAAAATAAAAAACCTCAACATTTTCTTTAGATGACCATTCTTGGGTGTTTATAAAATACTTCATTGCATTTTCATCTGACGAATCTGCACCTCCTTCACTACCTCCTTGATTTGGCCAACCAGTTTCAGTAATAATTACTTTTTTTCCTTGACTAACAATTTTTGCTTGATTATACATTTTCTGCATATGATTTAAAGAATAATCAATTGGACATCCTTCCCAAAAAGGATAACAATTAGATAAAACTACATCACAGGCATTTACAAGTTCTGGATACATTGAAAATTTATAATATGCATCTACATACCCAACTTGTACATGAGGAAGTGCTTCTTTAACCCTTGTTATATATGCAATTAATTGCTCAATAGATAATTCATTTCTATATAATACTTCATTACCAACTGCTGCTATATCTACACAACCTTCGTTTCCTAATTTAATAAGTGCTTCTATTTCTTCTTCATTTTTTTTTAGGTCATCTCCTAACCAAGCACCCACCATACTTTTTAATCCGTATTTTTTTGCTATTCTAGGTATATGCTCATTTCCTTCTATACATGAAAAAGAACGAATCCACTTTGTATAAGGTTTTAGTATTTGTATTCTTTTTTCTACTTGGTCTTCTGTAATTGTATCACCTGGTTCTTGACCATCTTCATACATACTAAAACAAATGCCATGCATTCCTTTATCTAAAGTATTATTCCAAAGTGTTTTTAGATCATCAAATGAATAATTACTAAAATCTACTCCTGAATCGCTAGTTTCTACGATATTTTTTAACGAATAATGATGATCTTTTCTATATGACATTACTTATATTTTCTTCTCTGATTTTCTTTTTTCTAACTCTGCACTAATTTCTTTAGATTTCTCTTCAGTTAAATCATAATTTCTCATGATGTACATTGCTCCTAGCGTTCCTAATATTGGTAGTCCTGAATAGAATAATCTTATTCCAGTAATTGATGCTTCAGAATTTTCAGCGTCTGGTACAAACCCTACTAATGCCATAATTGCACCTGTTAATAATCCTGCAATGGCAAAACCAAACTTTACCATCCACCAATAAATAGCTCCAAAAACACCCTCTCTACGTTTCCCTGTATTTAACTCATCAATATCAATTACATCAGAAGTCATAGACATCATTAGTGTAAACAAACTACCGATACCAAAAGAGAAAAAAGGCAATGCAAATAAAAACATATAAGGTTTGCCAGGTATAAACAAGAACCATAGCATAATATAACCTAAAATAGAAATGGCTTGAGATGCTAAAAAAGCATTCTTTTTACCCATAATTTTAGACATTTTTGCCACAATTGGTATTACCAAAAACGTTGTAATTAAAGCACCTATACTACCCAAAAGTGTTGGCCAAATACCCGCTGCACTTGCATCTCCTGCAAATAAGTAATATACCACAATAAAAAACGAAAAACCAGCAACTGTATTAAAAGCATTAAAAATTAAAAATGTTGAAAAACATAATTTTCTAAAATCTGGTATTTTAAATGCTTCTTTAAAATTTTCTAGAATCTGTTTAAGACTGCCTCCAATAGTTTTCAAAGTTAAAGGAGTTAAACTTTTATCATCTTTCGTTGACTTGCTTTTTATAAATATTGCAGGAATCATTGCTAAAATTGCACAAATAATAGCAACCCAAACCGCTATAGATCTCGTTGCAACATCTGCTCCATCTTCAAACCAAGTAGGGTCATACATAATAACCCAAAACCACGGTGCAATTACCCAAGCCCATTGCCCAATCCATTGAGCAACTGCCATAATATTCGTTCTTTCATGAAAATCATCACTCATTTCATACCCCATAGCAACATAAGGTACACTAAAAATTGTGAGTCCTAGATAAAAGACTAAAGACCAAATTAAAAAATAGGTAAAGTTATAAGTTAAGCCATCATCTTTGTATAATTGCCACATTAAGGCAAAAGAAATACCCATTATTACAGCTCCTAATAATACATATTGTCTACGTCTGCCCCAAACAGATCTTGTATTGTCTGAAATAAACCCCATAATTGGATCTGTTATTGAATCGAAAACACGTGGTAAGAAAAATAAGACTCCCCACATCCAAGTTGGAAAACCTAGATTCTGAACTAAAACAACCATAAAAATACCTAATGCGGCGGGAAACATTTGATTTGCTAACATACCTAAACCAAATGCAATTTTTTGACCCATTGGAACTTTTGAGGAAGAATTTAAATTCGACATATAATTATTATTTTATTTAGTTAATACCACAATAGTTTGCAGTGCTTGTGCATCTATATTTAAATCTGTTTCTTTTTCTCCTAGCAATAATTTGAAACTCTTTTTTATTTTTCCTTCATTAAAAACTACAACTGTAATTGATCCATCTGGATTTTCTACTGCTGATACTTGTAAATCTTTATCAGAATTTTCTAAACCTATAACTTTTGCTCCAGGTCTCATGTACTTACTAAAATGAGCCATTGTATAATATAATGGTGTAAAATAAACTTCATCTTTTTCTGGATCTACAATAACAGGAGCAACACACCAGTTTTTAAACCAGTTTGGACCACCTTGTTTATCTAAAACCATATTCCAATCTACCCAACCATCTACCCAATTATTTAGGCAACCAATAATATCTCTTGCATATCTATTTACAGGTGAATATTTTGGATGTAAATGCTTGTCCTTTTCTGGAGCCCAATCCCAACCCCAATCTGTTGCTTCTTTTTTCCAATACCAAGCATCATCTTGCCAAACAGGAACTTGAGAATCTATACAACCTTCAGTTTCTATTAAAAATTTATTGGGTGCTTTTTTATGAGCGTATTGTAATGCCTCAGGAAAAACCTCATAAGTACTTTCATACCAGTGAATAGCAGTTCCATCATAATATTTAGAGGAACCTTCATCTTTAAACATAACATCTACCCATTCTTTTACTCCTGCTCTATTTTGATCATAACCTAAAATAATTTTATCTCCATAACCATCTTTTTCTAATTTAGGGCCTAAATGATGTTGCACAAACTCGGTCATTTCTTCAGGAGAATAATGCATACTTTCCCAATTATTTCCATTTCCATGAGGTTCATTTTCTACTGTAAATCCCCAAATGTCAATTCCTTCTTTTTGATAAGCATCTAAATATTTTGAAAAGAACAATGCCCAAGTATCATAATATTTTGGCAATAACTTTCCTCCTACCCAAGCTTTATTATCTTTCATCCAAGGAGTAGCTGTCCAAGGCGAAGCAAAAATTTTAAATCCGTCTTTAGATACTTTCATTGCATCTTTTATCATCGGAATTAAATCATCCATATCATCTTTAATAGTGAAATGTTCTAAATTCATATCTTCTTCTACTGGAGAATACGAATATTGAGACAAAGAAAAATCACAAGAATTCATATGTGTTCTTGTTAATGAATAATTTGCGCCATCTTGTGCAAAATATGCTTGTAAAATAGTATCTCTATTTTTTTTGCTTAGTTTATTTAATAAGTAAGCAGAAGACTCTGTAAAAGCGCCTCCAAAACCAGTAATTGTTTGAAATTCTTGGGCTGGATGTAACTTTATTACTGATGCTTTTTCATCTGAAGTAAATTCTGAAATTTCAGTTAATTTGTTTCCTGCTTCTGAAGTTTCATAAACAGTAACTGCTAGTTTATTATCATTCTGATTACAACTCATCATCATTACTAAAAAAAGGGTCGAAAAAAAATAATTAGTTTTCATTGGTTTTATTTTTATCTATTATATTCTGTATTTGGTACTAAAACATCTTTCATTAATGCCTCTTTATTTCCATTATATGTTTTAGTAATTGTATTTCCATTTCTATTTAATCCTTTAAAAACTCCTTTATCAACTAAATCCCAAAGTGGATATTTAGCTTCACCTTTTAAGTTTATCAATCCGAAGTGATTTTCTGAACCATTTTTATTTTGAGCATCTTTCCATTGTTCATCAAAAGCTTCAAAATAAAAACAAGAAATACTGTCTTTTTTAGTCCATTCTCTCAAATGCTTATAATACGAACCTTGTTTATATTCATCTGATGCTCTAGATCCATTTACACCATAATGTCCACTAGAAATAGTAGCCCAACCAGTTTCTCCAATATGAACAGGTTTATTTACTCCTAAACTTTTCATATAATTTACAACGCCTGAGTATTGATTTTTAGCAAAACTTAAAGCTCTTAACATTGCTGCATCAATTTTTTCTTTATCAGAAAGGTTTCTTAAATGATGTGGTGTTTTCCAAAATTCAGGATTATAATGCGAATTATGATAAGCATATGTATGTGTAGAAATATAATCTACAGCTTTTATCAATTTTTCTAAATCTTCTGTATGATATAATGGATCTCCTCCTCCCCAACAAGAAAAATCATCTGAACTTGTAATCCAAAGATCTTTAGATAGTTCCCCTTTATTCTTTAGGTCTTGTAAATGATTTACCCATTTTAAAATAACATTAGGTTGAACATAATAGCTAGTAGCCCATTTTACCATAGCTTCATTCCCAACTGCTATTACTTTTACAATGTCTGGATATTGTTTTGCTAAAGCTACTGCTCTTGCTATTTCCCCTTTATTCTCTGGGCTTTCAACATCATGATTTGGAACTTTATCAGTCCAAGCATTTAAACAATCTATCCAAGCACCTAGCATTACATACATTTCAAAATTTGGATCTTCTTTTTTAAGTTCCTTTATTGCCTTCAAAATATTTGATGCGTGAGGTAAATTTGGCTGAACGTTATAAGTTCTCAAAATTCCAACACCCATTGCAGATAAAATCTTCATATCTTCTTTTAGTTCATCTATTGTTGGTTGCACTTCTCTTGAAGCTGCCCTATAACCTCCATATGATATTGCTAAATACTTAGGATTTCCTAAAATTTTTTCTGCTGTCATTTCAACTTTCTGTTCTAATTTCACTTTCTTTTTAGAATTACAACCCATACCAAAAATCAACACAAAAATTGTTATGAATAATTTAAAATATCTTTTCATTTTATAGATTGTCTTAATCGATTCTAATTTTACTTAATTATTGAAACAACGATTTTACTAACCTCTGTTGTTCTTTTAAATAGTTTACTACTATTTTCTTTATCTATTTTTAAATCATTTATTCCATAACTTTTTCCGTCGTTATAAAAAACTTTTAATCGGTTTTCGTCTGAAATTTTATAAATAATTGGTACTTGACAATAGGTGAAAGCAAGCGTATTTGGTTCTAGAATTAATGTTTTTTTAGTACCATTAACATCCACATAATTAAAGTTTTTAGAGTCTCTTAGAAACTCCTCTTTTCTTAATAATCTTGGATTAAATGTTACCTCTCCATCTTTTACAAAAATTCCTAACTCACCAAATCTAGACAACACATCTTCTTTAACCTGACCTGTCATACCTGGTTGTTGTGCTCCTTTTCCTGCTGGCGTGTGTGAATATGGGTCTGTTGGAAAAGCACCATATAATTCTGGAGATTTATGTACTCCAACTCCTTCATTTATTTCATAATAATGGTCTAAAAGCCTACCAATTACTTCTTCACTTTCATTAGAATTAATAGCTAACAAACAGTTCTCTTGAGCTGATAATAACAACTTAGAAACCATATGCCAATAAATTGAACCTAGTCCTTCATATCCAAAGAAAGTTCCAGATCTACCTGTAAAAGATTTATGATCAAACATTTCTTCATAAACAGCCAACAATAAATTCTCATCTTGTTTTACAAGAGAAATATAATCATCAGATAAGTTTTCTAATCCTTCTTTTAATATTGCTGCATTATTAAAGTTTCCATTAAAATGATAATTACCAGCTACATCTTTTTCTATAATTTGATTATTTCCATCTGCTAAAAGCTGTTGTAATAATTCTGATTTTTCAACTGCCTTTTTAGGAATATTATTTTTATTGATAAATCTTCCTAAATCTTTATCTGGATATAAAATATAACTGTATTGATCTTCTCTAAACAACGCACTTGCTTTTAATCCGTCTAAAACAGACAATGCTTCTTTTGGAGATAAATAGCCAGAACTTAACACTGCAACTTGCCCTTCTAACATTTCTGACAAATAAGAAATAGAAACTTCTGTTTCATTTTCTACGGTCATTAAATTGTAAGAATGATATAAATTATCAGCACGTTTATTTGCTTTAATTGTATGTTCTGTATATTGCTTTGTAATATTAAAAAACGCTAAAAGATCATTTTTAGAAAGAGATACTTTTTTATTTTTGAATCCGTTTTTATAAACAGTTTCTCTAAAATTACTTCCAGATTTTCCAAGACCGTCTAAAACAGTTTTTCTGTTTTTATCTGATACTTTTCCTTTAAGAATTGTTTTATTCTCATTTAATGCATCAACTACAGCATTGAAGAAATTTAGTAATTCTTCAGAAATTTCTACATTCTCTGTTTCAGATTTAGAAACAACATTTTCAAAGAAATTTAAGAAACGTTGCAAGTAAAATAAGGTAACCATAGAAACTCCATTACCCACTAAAGCATTGTTTGCATCATTCCATTCTGGTCTTTGAGTATTTAACCAAATTCCTCCTTCAGGAATAAAATTAGATACTTTTGCCAACACAGTTGCTAACAATTTCTCTATCATATTTACTTTATAAATAGCATTGTTTGCATCTCTTAACAAAGCACCATCTACTCCTAACTCTGCTCTTAAATCGTTTATTTTGTCATCTAATTTACCATCAAAATCAATAGTGTCTTTTGGGTTTTGTAAAATTTCCTCGTAGCTTTTTATCTTATAAGGAACATTTGCATACACAAAAACATCTTCTGTAAAACTTTTAGACAATTTTCCTGGATAATAATTTTCTGAAAACTCTAAAAATTTCAACAAATAAATAATTTGATGATCTCCCCAATATCCAATATAAGACCAAGGATCATCTGGCTCAATTGTTTCCCAATCGAAACCTCCTTTTGTAACTCTGTAAGGGTTGTAACCATCAAAAGTTGTTGCATTTAAAAACTTATGAATCATTCCTTCCATAAATTCTGGATATGAATGTGCTAAAGCTTCCCAGTTTTGGAAAATATCTCTCCAGTTTCCTTCGTAATCTAAAATTTTTGAACCATCAATTTCACTTCTTGTATTTATAGAAAACTTGTTCCAAGGTCTACTTGGATCTCCATGTCTTCTACTAAATTTTAATGGTAAATACTCAAAACACAATCTTTTAAAATCTTTGTCTTCACTAGATTTTGAAATATCTTTTATATATTCTGATGTAAATTCTTCTGGAAGATTCTGTAAAACATCTTGCTGATTCTTATAAACCTCAACATTTGCTTTTGCTAAATACTTTACAAAATCTTCTTTTTCTATTTGATAATTATTGTCGAAAATTCCACCTCTCATAATATTGAAAAGTGTGTTTGCAAAGTGTCTTGTATTTCTTAATTGAACATCTCCTAATTGCAACCCATCTGCAGCACCTGTTAATTCTATTAAATTATCAGTTCCTTCGTTTATACTACCTTGTACAACTTTAGATAAATTTGAAGAGTTTTTTATTTGATCTGCTAAACGATGATACGAACTTAAATTCTGATTTACGTTTGCAACCAACATCCAAGACTGAGAATCATTTGCTTTTAAAGACAAATCTTGCACTGTAAAATATGCTCCTTTTTCAGCTTTCATATCTACTTCCTGATGAATTTCTTCACCATTTCTAAAATTATCTAATTGTAAAGATGAAATTAAATAGGTAGGATTTTGAACACCTAGAGACCAAACTAAGTTCGATTTTAAAGCTTCACTTGGTTCTGCTTTATCAACAATTACAGCACTTAAAGCATAAATACCAATTCCTGTTTCTAATTCTAATTCGCTTTTCTTATAAGCATCTACTAAATTACTTCTGCTATTTTGCAATGCAGATGTAACTCCATTTGGAAGTATATTTTGAACTCCATCTAAAATAGTAACCTCAACATTATCAGCTGTGTTATTTATTAAATCTGATTTTCTAATAAATCCAAATTCATTAGAAGTATTCCAATGATATCTAAACGTTAAACCTAAGTCTTCATTTACTTCCTCAAAAACTACTTTGTTTCCGTAACTATTTTTATATAAATTTCTTCTAATACTGTAAACACCTTCATATTTATCAGAAAAAGGTTCCCAAAGAAAAGTTTTATCATCTTTATGAACTTGCACAATTGTTTTACTACCAGTTACATCTGCAGCTTCAGTAATTTTATCATCTGTATAATACGGAAATAAAGAACTCTCTGCATCTTTTCTACCAGCAGTTAAACCTCCATTACTTGAGATAAACATCCAATGATTTGAGTTACTTACAAGACTCATAAAGAATGGTCTCATTTTGTTACTATTGGATATTTTGTAATAAACTTCATTATCAAAATTCAGCAATTCTCCTGTAACTTCAAGAGATTGATTTTGTGCTATATTTTTACCTAAAAAAATGTTTTTTTTCATCATAAATAATTACTTTCAACAACATGCATAGAAGCATGAAAAACAATATTGATTTTTTAATTCTTACTTTTTGCAGTTCGTATTTTTATTCGCTTTTCTCACTGCACTTTTTATATTTATTTTAGAAAAATGTTTCAGAACTTTATCTGAATTCACTTTGTCTACATAAGGATTTAATTCATGTACTTTTTTTAGCGCATAATATGCTGCTCTTGGTTGCAAAGTGTATAAACCTTCTTTATTAGTTGCACCTTTAGCGCAAATTCCAAACCATTCCTCATTCATGTTATTAATTCCATTTTTTGAATCTAAAAAGTAACCTTCATTAGACCAAGAAGCAATTTCATCATGAATTTCTAAATTTTTTGTTTGCCCGTATTTCCACCAACCATCACTAAATTGAAAAGTAAACCCTCCAATTGAATTTTCAGATTTCCCTAATCCTGAAGCATTTTGATAGATTTCTTTCCAGTTTTCTACCATAAAAAATGCTTGCATTTGTTGGTCTTCTGTATTTTTTATTGAGTTAAAAGCATCTGCACCAAATTCTGTAAAAAGTATTGGCATATTCAGTTCTTTTTTAACTCTATTAAAAGCATCTCCAAAAGATTTGCCTCTGTACATATTTGTTCCATAGATATCTACATTTTTGCATTCTTCTGCAATAATATTTAGATATAATAAATCTCCATTACATATAGCAACAGGATGATTAGCATCTATAGCTTTTATTTTAATTGCTGCTTGGTTCATTATTTTATACATGGGTCTACCAAGCTTTTCGCCCATCATTTGTTTTTCTTTTTCGTCATCAGGAAAATCTTCTGTTTCTGCTCCTGCCCAAAAAAGACCGTAATTATTTTCATTTCCTAAAAGAAATAATAGCAAACCTTGCGTGTTTTTATACGCTTCTGCCATTTTAGAAACTTCAGATAGCAAAGCTTTTTGTGCATCTGCATTTCTATAATCAGTTGCATCTAACCACGTTCCGTTTACTGTAACACCATATCTTCCAAAAGGATGGTTTAACATAGTATAAATACCAAAGTTTTTATAGATATAAGTAATCCATTTTGGCTGAATACCTGTATAAACACGAATAGTGTTTACACCCATATTTTTAAGTAATGTCATTTCTGCTTTTAAAGCAGCTTTAATAATATCATCCGATTGATTCCAAAGACTATAAGAATAATTAGTACCTATTGGAAAATAATCCCAATTCATACCATTAACCATAAAAGGTTTTCCATTCACTTCTAATCTCATTCCTTGTTCATTTTTTAGCACAGAAATTGTATCTGATTGAGAAAAAATATTTAATGAGAGAAAGAAAAATATAAATACAAGAAAACTGTTTTTCATGGTTTAGATTTTTAGTTATTAAATCTGAAAATATAACTCGATTTATTTTAGTTAAAACACAATTTATCTGTAATCTTTAACAGGATAAATAGGTTAAATTCTGATAAAATTTTGCTTGATAAAATAAGGTCAGCCATTAAAAAAATAAACTGACCTTATTTAAATATTATATTAATAATTATTGGTAAACTTTTACATAATCAATTTCCATTGTATCTTCAGTAAATGCTGCATCAACAGTTCCTCCTAGAGAACCTCCCATTGCTACATTTAAGATTAGGAAAAAGTTTGCATTAAAAGGTAAAGCAGCATCATTTGCCATTTCAAAAAACGGAGCATCATCTAAGTAAATTTTAACAGTTGCATCTGTCCATTCTACAGTATATAAATGAAATTCAGTTGAAGCATTTGAAACTGCTGTAGTTTCGCCATAACTAGCGTTACTACCTGCATCTGACCAATGTAATGTCCCTAAAGATGTGTTCTTATCATCCCCTTTTTGTTCCATTATATCTATTTCTCCACATTCTGGCCATCCAACAGTTGAAAAGTTAGAACCTAACATCCAAATTGCTGGCCAAGTACCTGCAGATGCTGGTAATTTTGCTTTCACTTCAACTCTACCATACGTAAAACTATATAGTCCTTGAGACTTTAATCTAGCAGAAGTATACCCTCCACTTCCATCAGCTTTCGCAGTAATAATTAAAGAACCTCCTTCTACTTTTGCATTTTCTGCAGTGTCAGTATAAGTCTGTAATTCTCCATTACCCCAACCTCCAGCACCAAGGTCGTATGTCCAATTTGCTGCATTAGGTGCTCCATCTGTATTAAAATCATCTTCCCAAACTAAGTTGTTAAATTCATAACTTGCTCCTTGTACAGGTTTTGTAGTTGTAAATTTATGATACCAAGCTGCACCAGAACCTGACGCTGAATCTTCTATAATTCTAACAATTAATTCATCATTAGAAATAGAAATAATATCGTATTTACTTGCACCTACATACCAGCCCATGAATCCGCCATCAGATATTTCAAAAGATGAACCTCTGTATGGTTTTTCGTTATAAGATCCTTCTATTGCAGCTTTTGATTCAGAAGGAACAAAAGAAATACTTTTTTCTCCAAACATTGTTGTTGCTACTGAAGCATCATGACACTGATCTCCACCAACTCCTAAGTATCCTGCATAAGTTCCTGGTATAAAAGCAGGACCTACAGTTTGTTCAAAAGTAATACCATCAGTTGTTCTTGTAAAAACAAACTCATTATCATACATACATCCTTTTTCTGTATCCCAAGGATTTGGTCCAGGCCACCAAGCTCCATAAGCAAATTCTCCATTTCCATAATCATCTTCAACTGGACCTAAACTAACATGTCCAGATTTATCTGCTTGCCAGTACCATTTTTTACTATCTCCAATATTTGACCCGCTTAAAAAGTTTTCTGCCTCTACGTCAGAGAATGAACTAAAAACGGTAACATCCATTGTAGTACTAGAACCTATTCCTCCGGTTCCTGTAGCATTTAAAATTATAGTATATGTATTATTACCAACCTCAGTAAATCTGTGTTTTATAACACCAGAAGGTTCAACATCTTTTTTTCCATCACCAAAGTCAAATTGGTAATTTATTGCGTTATCTGCTTTAGCTGTAAAGATTACGAAACCAGATCCATCTCCATTTGGATTGGCTGCATCTGCTCCTACAATTTCTGCAGTAATACTAACGTTTGAAGGAATAATAATTTCTCCAACTTGATATTTATTTTCTTGACAACTCGAAAAAGCCACCATTAAAGAAAATAAAATTATATAAATATTTTTAAGTTTTTTCATAATCATTGTTTAGAATTGTGATATATCATCTAGATAAATAGTATAGTCTGAAGAACCATCTCCTTGAGTACCATTATCCATTATTAATACTAAGTTTGTATAATCTATTGAAGTATCAATACCTGAAAAATCAAATGTTAGTTCTTCCCATCCATTTGCTATAGTTGTAGTTGCAGTTACCTCTGCTGAAGCAACTGTATTTGGCCAAGGAGTAGCGTCTTCGAATTTTAATAATAGGTTTAAACCTGATCTTGGAGACCAAACTTTAACTCTTACGCTTGTTCCTCCAGAAAAAGAAAATGGTGTTGGAACTGTAATTTTAGATCCAGCCCAAGGTTGACCTGCATCTTTTACAAGTTGCGCAACCATTAATGATGTATTACCATTTGTGTCTGGGTTTGCTACTACTGAAATGTCTCCTCCATCAAATGAACTCAATTCAAAATCTGGTTCAAAATCTAATTTTGGACTTGTTGAAATATCATCTACATAAATAGTATAGTCTGAAGAACCATCTCCTTGTGTTCCATTATCCATTATTAAAACTAAGTTTGTAAAATCTACTGATGTATCTATACCAGAAAAATCAAACGTTAATTCTTCCCATCCATTAGCAATTGTTGTTGTAGCAGTTACTTCTGCTGAAGCTACTGTATTTGGCCAAGGTGTTGCGTCTTCAAATTTTAATAATAAATTTAAACCCGATCTTGGAGACCATACTTTAGCTGTAACAGTTGTATTTGACACATTAAAAGGTGAAGGAATTGTAATTTTAGACCCAGCCCAAGGTTGACCTGCATCTTTTACAAGTTGTGCAACCGATGATGATGAATTACCATTTGTATCTGGATTTGCAACTACAGAAATATCTCCTCCATCAAAAGAACTTAATTCAAAATCGCTCTCAAAATGTATAGGTGTAACTCCTGTAACAGGTGTTGTAGATTTTTTATAAAAATAAATATTATCTATAAAAACTGTTCCTTCTCTTGGCCAAGGTTGTTCAGAAGTAAATTTAAGTTGATGAATATCTGCAACTGTTAATCCTTGACTAGTAAAATCTGACAATGGAATATCTATACTTGTCCACCCGTTTAAAGTTAAATCAGACCATACAGGTTTTTCACCATTTGTTGCACTAATTAAAGAAGTTTCTAATTTTGTAACATCTTTTGTCCAAACATCTAAATGAATATATTCCATAGCTGATACATCTTGAGGTGAGCCAAATTCAATTCCTTGATAACTTAAATCTACATATTGTAGTATTAAATCACCGCTTAAATCAAATTCTGCCCAAGAACTTCCAAAGTTTGGTCCTTGTCCCCAATCTGGAAAAACATTTGTTCCTGCAACATTTGTATAAGCACTGCTGTAAATAGAAATTACATCTGAAGCATCTCTACTTTGAGGTGTACTTGCAGAAGTTAAAGGTGCAGAAATTTCTGTTACTTCAAAATCTTCAGTGTACTCTGTTGTTTCAATAGCACCACCTTTTGCAATAACTTTCATAGAATAAGTTCCAGGATCTGTATATTGATAAGAAAATGTATCTCCAATATTTGCAGTTCCAACAGGTTGTGTAACCCCATCTTCTCCTGAATAAAATTCAAACATTGAAGCGTATTCTGCAGTTGCTGTAATGTTTACTTTCTTAGAAACAGCGGCATCATTCTCTATTGTAACAACTAAATTTTGAGGCGCTTGAAAAGACACCATCAATTCTTGTATAGCTTCTGTTGTATCTCCTTTGATGTTTGAAGCGATAACAGTTACGTTATAAGTTCCTTCTGCATATGTATGTAATAGATTATTACCTGGTTTAACCTCTTCTGAGGGACTTCCATCTCCTAAATCAATTTCAAAGCTTGTTGCTCCTTCTGCAATTGGAGTTATAGTTACCAAACCTGTATTATCTTGCGTAATATTAAATGCTGCAGACACATTTGAAGGCGCAACTATAGAATCAAGAAAATCTAGATTATTTTCATCTGTACAAGCTAATATCATTACAACAATGATAAAAACTTTAGATATTTTATTAATTATTTTCATTTTTTTCATGCTGTTAAGTTTTAATAATTATCATTTTGCTCCCAACGATTTCCTGCCAATTCTATTTCTATTCTTGGAATTGGAAATACTTCATTTTTATCAGATTTAAAACCTGGAATCGAACTTGTTCTACCAGTTCTTACTTGATCAAAAAATCTATGACCTTCTCCTGCTAATTCTAATCTTCTCTCCCCTAAAATATTATCTAAATTCGCCGGAATTCTATGATTAGTATCTCCAAAAGCTCTATCTCTTACTTGATCTAATAAATCTTGAGGGCTATTTTTTGGGCTTGATGCCATTAAATTTGCTTCTGCAGCCATTAATAAAACATCTGCATAACGTATAGCTCTATAATTATTTCCATGAGTAATTCTTGGGTCTGGTAAATTTGCTTCTTGATAAACCATATACTTATGATTGTAATAACCCGTATATTCATTCCTTTTATCAAAAGTTACACTAGGGTTTGCTGAAACATATGCTTCCATATCAAAAATGGTAGCATTTAATCTAGTATCTGCTGCATCATATTGGTCTACTAATTCTTGTACTGGAGTACTAAATGTATTTCCATCATCATAAGGTGCCCAATTAGATCTATCTCCAGTAAACCTAGGAGACATAAAACCTGCTGCTACGTTTCCTTCTGAACCTTGTAAAAAACCATAACTTGCGCCCTCTACTCCAATAGAATATTGGATTTCAAAAACAGATTCTGCATTGTTTTCATTACTATTTAAGAAAATAGTACTGAAATCACTTTCAAGTTGGTATTTTCCAATTATTTTATTGAATGCATCTGCTGCTTCATTATATTTTTTCTGATATAAATAAACTTTTCCTAATAAAGCGTAAGCTGCTCCTTTTGTAGCTCTTCCTGGTTGTGATGCTGTCCAAGACAAACCACTTATTGCTGAAGTTAAATCTGCTTCTATTTGTGCATATACATCTGCTTTTGGAGATCTTTCGATTTCTTGAGCTTGAGATACACTAATTCTACCATCTACAAATAAAGGTACATCTCCAAAAAACTTAACTAACGTAAAGTAATAGTATGCTCTTAAAAACGAATTTTCTGCTAATAATTCTGTTTTTCTAGGAAAATCTACTTGATCTTTAAACTCTACAATATAGTTTGCTCTACTTATACCTGCATACATAAATTGCCAAACACTACGTATAGATCCATTATCTGGGTTATGAATCATATCATCTATTTGTTGCCAATCTATAACATCATCAGGTCTTTCACCACCTGCAAGACTATTATCTGAAGCTATTTCTCCAATAATATGACTTAAATAATTTGTTCCTAAAAGGTCATAAACACCAATTAATGCATCTTCATAATCTTGTTGAGAATTAAAGAAGTTTTCTGAATTTTGCTCACCTACTTTAGTTATATCAAGATAATCATCACAAGAATTAACCGAAAGAGTTAAGACTAAAATTGCTATAATTTTTATTATTTTTTTGTTCATAATTTAATATTTTAAAATGAGATATTAACTCCAGTAGTAAATGTACGAGTCTGAGGATATTGACCTAAGTCTACACCTGCTCCTAATGGACTAGCATTTGATACATCTGGATTATAACCACTATACTTTGTAAAAGTGTATAGATTATTAACAGCGATATACAATCTTAACCTGTCTAATTTTAATTTCTCTAAAATAGTGTTAGGAATTGTATAACCTACTTGTACATTTTGAATTCTTAAATAAGATCCATCTTCTACATAAAAATCTGAAAACAATGTGTTTCCTGTAGAAGTTGTTGTAGCTCTAGGAACTGAATTAGAAGTTCCTTCTCCAGTCCATCTATCTAAATACAAACTTGGTCTATTACTATAGGTTAAAAAACGCTCGTAACTTCTTACTACATCATTTCCTATTGAAGCATATAATGAAGTTGCAAAATCGAAATTTTTATAATTTAAATTTAAATTCATACCTAAAGTAACATCTGGTATTGGATTTCCAAGAACTGTTTGATCATTACTACTTCCAAATTCAAAGTATCCATTTCCATCAACATCTACAAATCTTAAATCTCCAGGTTTTGCTCCTTTTTGAAATTCTTCATCTAACGCATCTATTGTACCATCTTGATTTGTATCTGTATTTAAGGCATCAATTTCTGCTTGATTTTGATAAATTCCATCCGTTTTTATACCATAAAATGTTCCAATTGGTAAACCTGTTTGGAATCTAGATGTATTTTGAGCTAAATCAAATAATCCTCCAGAAATAAAACCTGCGGCATTATTTACCTCAATTGCTTTATTTTTAATAGTGGTAACATTAAGTCCTAAGCCTAATTTTAAATCGTCTGAAAATTGATGATTAAAATTTAAACTAATATCAAAACCTTTATTTTCTATAGTTCCTGCATTTACTAGCGGCGCTGCACTACCTGGTGCAGAAGCTCCTACTAAACCAGAAACTTCTGGAATTAATAGTAAATCTTTAGTTGTTTTTTTGTAATAATCTAAAACAACATCTAACTTACCATCAAACAAACTTGCATCTACACCTATATTAAATTGTGTATTTGTTTCCCATTGTAAATCTGGGTTAGACAATGCTCCTATTGCATTTCCATAGTATAAATTATCTCCAAAAGAATAAGAAGCTTCACTACCATTGGTTCCTTGTAAAAAACCTAAATATTTATAACTTCCAATTTTATCATTACCAGTAATACCCCAACTTCCTCTAAGTTTTAATCTATTAATAGTTTCAGATTTAAAAAAGTTTTCTTTATTTAAAACCCAACCTGCAGAAACAGAAGGGAAGTACCCTACTCTATTATCAGGTCCAAATCTTGTTGATGCATCTCTCCTTAACATTGCAGAGAAAAGATATTTACTATCATAATCATATTGTACTCTACCGAAAAAAGAATACCATCTATCTTCATTTACACCAGTTGCTGGACTATTATTTTGTCTAATAGTATCTGGAGATATTGCCCCAGTTGAGTCTCTTACTTCATCATAAATAAACGACTGCGTATTAAATAAATAAGCGTTATTCCAGTTATCTCTATCTGGACTTAATGTTAAGAAACCTGTAGCATATGCTCCATAGAATTGCTCACTTCTTATTGAAGATCCTAACAACGTATTAAAGTTATGATTTCCTTTAGAAAATTTATATTCTATAAAATTCTCAAAACTGAAGTCAAAATAATTTTGGTTGTTTTCATAAACTGAACTAAAAACATCTGTAGTACCATTATCATTTCTATCTAAATCAAAAATACCGCCTGATAAATTAACACTGTTTACTACTTTTCCTGGGCCATAATAAGCAATAGGAAAATACTGTCTATTAACAACATCTGCATAATTAAAATTAAAACGACTTGTTGCTTTTAAGTTTTCTAAAACATTATACTCTAGTTCTACTTTTCCTGTAAATCTATTTGTTCTAGTTTGGTTATTTGTATTGTCTATTAACGCTAAAGGGTTCACTATTTCTGAACCTTGGTTATCTCTAATATAAGAGAATCCGTTAGAAGGGCCAGAACCATCTGTATCATCATAAACAGGTGTTAAAGGAGAAGCATTTAATGCATAATATAATGTAGATCCTCTGCCAGATTCGTTAATACCTTTACTTTTAATATTTGTGTATAATAAAAAGGTATTTAACTTTAACTTATCTGTTAAATCAATTCCTAAATTGTTTTTAAAAGTTAATCTATTAAAGTTAGATTTTTCTGGAGCAATAATTCCTTCTTGCGCAAAATAACTTGCACTAACACCATATGTTATTTTATCTGAACCTCCATTTGCACTTAACGTATGACTTATAATTGGAGATGTAGTAAATAATTCATCTTGCCAATCTGTACCCACACCAAAACTACCCAAGTTTGCAAAAGGCAAAGAATTACCATCTGCAACTTCAGTTTCATTTACATAAACAGCATATTCTGTAGCATTCATTAAATCTAATTGATTTGAAGCTTCTTGCATAGATATGTATGAATTGTAAGAAAACTTAGTTGGTCTGTTTTTCTTACCAGACTTAGTAGTAATCAATATAACTCCATTTGCTGCTTGAACTCCATAAATTGCAGAACTTGCATCTTTAATAATATCCATTTTTTCGATATCATTTGGATCAATAATACTTAAATCACTACCAATATTAACACCATCTACAATAACCAATGGACTATTATCTCCATTTGATGTTATACCACGAATTCTAATATTTAAAGCAGCTCCAGGAGACCCTGAATTTGCAGATACCTGAACACCTGCAGCACTACCTTTTAAAGCCTCTTCAATCCTTGAAGGATTTGATTCTGTAATTTTTGCAGCATCGATACTTGAAAAAGCACCTGAAACTAATTCTTTTCTTTGTGATCCATAACCTACTACAATAATTTCATCTAAAGATTCTGCAGATTCCTCTAAAGAAACATTCATGTCATTATTGTTTAATACAACAACTTCCTTGGCTTTATAACCAAGATAGCTAAAAACTAAAACAGCATCTTTTTCGACTTTTAATAAGTTAAAGATTCCATCAAAATCAGTTTGAGCACCTTTTATTGTGCCTTTAATAATTACGCTTACTCCTGGAAGTGGATCTCCAGTTTTAGCATCCGTAACAACTCCTTTTACATTTATTGATTGTGCAGAAACGCAAATACCAATAAATAAGAAGAGTAATAGTGTGAATTTTTTTCTCATGAATTTGAAAGTTATTATTTGTTTTATAAATCTACAACAACGTATTGTTAAATTGATAAAAACTACCGCAACAAAAAACATACATCACAAAATAAAGTGTTAAAAACCAACAAATTCCTAATAAAAACAAGGTGTTTAGCAAGTGGCTAAAATCAACTAAAAAAAGACATGTTGTGGCAATGTATTGGTAAAAAAACTAGTTGTAGTGGAATTAAATTTCTAAGATGTAGTTTGTTAAATTAGAATCATGAGGTAAATCCATTTTCTTTCTTAACCTGTATCTTTTTACCTCTACACTTCTAGGTGAAATGTTAAGTAAAGGTGCTATTTCTTTAGAAGACAAATTTAACCTTAGATAAGCACAAAGTCTTAAATCATTAGGAGTTAGACTTGGATGTAAATCTTTCACCTTTTTTAAGAATTTTTTATCGGCATTATTAAACGCTTCTTGAAACATTTTCCAGTCATCAGTATTATTAAGGTCTTTATCAATAATCTTAACTACTTTAAAAATACTTTTCTGGCCACCATCTATTAATTCTTTTTTAATTGTATTTAAGAAGTCATTTTTCTTAATAATATTCATTGTAGAAGAAGCTAATTCTCTATTCTTACTTTCAATATCGTTTCTTAATTTTTCGTTATTTAACTTAATAATAACTTGTTTGCTTTCTAGTTCTTTTAATTCTGATTCCTTTTTAGCTTTGTCTAACAAATCTTCTCTTTGTTTTTTATAATATCTTTTAGAAGCAATATGAACCGAGTAGAAAGCAAATAAAAACAACAATACATAGATTAATACAAACGCATTAGATAAATACCAAGGCCTATCTATTTCAAACTTATAAACAACCTCATTACTGCTCAATTTATCTCCAACGATTGCTCTTACAATTAAAGTATAACTTCCGTAAGAAATGTTTTCAAATAAAATGGAATTTGATTCTGAAGGCACACTCCAACTCTTATTAAAACCCTGTAATTTATATTGATATTTTGTTGATAGTGTTTTGTTAAAATTAGGTGAACTAAAGAAAAATTCTAAATTATTATTTTTAAAGTCTAACTTTCTTTCTTTTGTGAGACTTAAATTTTGTCTAGGTTCATCTGTTACAAAACTTTGTATTTTATTTAAATAAATATTAAAATTCGGAATTTCGCTATGTTCTTTTAAATCTACAAGTAAGTAGCCTTTAGAAGTACCAATTAAGTATTCTTCATTAGAGAGATGCAAAATATTTTCGTAACCAGAAACCGCTTTTGGAATTGTCTTAGAAATAAATATTTTATTAATTTCAGGCTTATTACTTAATTTTCCTGGTGATACATATTTAATATAATCTTTAGAAAAAGACCATAATTTATTACTAGATGAGTTATGAACTAATTTTGCAGAAATAAAAGATTCTTCAGAAATTAAATCACTGTAAAGACTATCTCTTTTAAAGTTACTTGTCTTATTATTATAAACATAAACACCTTTCTTATTAGAATATAATATTTTATCTTGATATTTAATAATACTAGAATGAACACCTTTTAAAACAGATTTTTCCTTCTTTAATTCAACTACCTCTGTAAAAGCTTCACCTAAAGTTAGTTTAAAAACCCCTTTATATTCATGATTCACAAAAAATGTATTTTTATCTAATTGAACTATGAACTTACTCGAATTATTAAAACCTTTAATTTTATTCTTTACTTTCCATTGTACACCTTCTTTTTTTAATACATAAATACCATCATAACTCCCTTGAAGTATAGTGTCTTTATTAATTTTAATTAAAGTCCATGTTCCTTTATCTTTAAAAATATTTTTTGCTTTAAAATTGTCTATAATAAATGTACCTGAGTCATGACCACAAAAAAGTTTATTATCTATATTTTCTAAACCCCAAACCTGACCTTGTGTATTTAATATAAACTGAAAAGGTTTTTTAGAATTAATATTTCTATAAAATAACCCCTGATTTGTACCAATATAAATATTATCTTCAAATACAATTGATGCATAAATTGTACCTAAATAATCGCTTTTTATATTGTAGGTTTTAAAATGAGATTTATTATTAATACAATTGATTCCGTTGTCTAAACCAAGCCAAATATTGTTCATTTTATCTTCAAAAACAAAAAGGACTGTATTATTACTTAACCCTGTTGTTTGATTAATTTGATAATTAAGCTCTCCTTTATTATTTAAATATATTAAACCATTAGATATTGTACCAATTGCAAAACTTTTATCTTTTAATTGTTTTACACTATAAATTGTTTTATCAATAAATAAATTATCTGATGGCGTTTTCCATTTAATAGGCTTATCTCCTTCTAAATAAAAGAATCCATTTTTTTGAGTTAAAAAAAGCAACTTATTTTCTTTCTGAAAAACATCTACAATAAAATTGTCTTTAATAATCTTATGATCTGAAACTAACTTAGGAACACCATTCTCTATTTTAAAAAATCCTTTTCTGTCTTCCTGAAAATAAATAACATCGTCTACCTTTGCAAGTGTGTTAATTTTAAATTCAGACTCAATAATTTTTATAGATTTGGTTTCTAAATTATAGAGGTAAATTCTTTCTAAGGATTTAAAAAGCATCCATCCATCAAGCTCAACAATACTCCAGATTTGTTCATCTTCTAGCATTTGAACTTTCTGATTTTTAACGATAGAAGAATATTCTAAATTTCCAAAGTCATTCATTTCCCAATAGCCAAAACCCATATAAAAACCTGTAAACACTTTCCCTTTAAAAGCTTTTACAGATCTCATTATTGTTTCATTAGGGGTTTCATATAATCGCCAAGAAGCGCCATTGAATTCTAATAAACCTTTGTTATTTGCAACATATAGAAACCCTTTTTCACATTGAGAGATATTCCAATTTTGATTTTCAGCACTATAATCTTCAGTATAAAAAACATCAATTGGAGGTAATTCTTGACAGAAGACTGAAAAAGTAAAAAAGTATACAGTGATTAACAGTATGTTTCTAAAGTAGTTCTTAACCATATTCAAGTATGTTGGGTTCTAAAGTTACGCAAATTACTTGAAACTAATCACTTAAATTTAACTTGTATAGCAGAAGTATAGGTAATAAATACAACTCAAAATACATTTAAAAACTTTACTATTAATATTTTAACTCCAATTTTAGATGAAATATTATTTTGATAAAATAAGAACAAGGTTTCTGTTTCTTATATATTTATAGTACGAATTAAAAAAAAAACATAAAAAAAGGAGCTTATTTATGATAATATATTCAATGATTAAATTTATTTTTTTAAATGAAATATTGCTACCTGACAAGAATTAGCGAACTTATTATTTTAAAGTTAGTAGATTTTTAAATTGAAAAGAAACAGCTTATTTAAAAAAGTGCCAAAGGAATGCAGAATGGAATGAGAAAAGGAAGAGGCATGTTTTTTTCACTCAAAACACAAAGTAGAATGAAGTTATACATAGAGAGTTAGAAGTAAATTATGAATTCCCCATTAATCTATTACCCTTTCGAATAATTTTTTTACTTTCTTTCCCTTTAATGGCAGCACCTTTATCATTTAACCAAACAATTGCTCCCGTTGGACATCTTTGAATAGGTTTTTGTGTATTATGATTTTCAGCATAGTTAATCACTGGCAAATTGTTTTTCATAGTAATTAAATCATCGGGGGCATCCATATCACATTTTCCACATGCAGTGCAACCTACCTCGCAATCTTCTAGAACAGCATTACCATGCTCTAGATTTTTGCAAGCCACCCAAAGTTTGTGACTTATTGGTTGTAAAGAAAATAAATCTTTTGGACAAGCTTCTACACAATCACCACAGGCCGTACATTTATCTACATCCACGACAGGTAGTCCATGTTTGTCCATGGTTATTGCATCAAAATCACAAACAACTTCACAATCACCATGACCTAAACATCCCCAAAAACAGCCTTTACCTCCGCCAGAGACTAAAGCGGCTCCCTGACAACTTTTAATTCCAATATATTGGGCTCTATTAATAGCTACATTCGTTCCTCCAGCACAAGCGAGACGAGCAACTTGCTTTTCTTCAGCACCTAATGCAACACCGAGAAATTGAGCTATGGATTCTCTTCCCTCATCTGAACTGACAGTACACTTTCCTGGTAGGGTTTTTTGATGCACTAAAGCTTCTGCAAAGGGACGACAACCTGGATAGCCACATGCACCGCAATTTGCATGGGGCAACATATCTTCTACAATTTCTATGCGTGGATCTTCATAGACATAAAGCTTCTTGTTCGCAATAATTAACATTATTGATAGAACTAAAGTTAAACCTCCGAGTGCGGCTATTGCAACAATGATAGACATATTATTTTGTGGATTTATTAAAAAAAAGGCTCTCTTTTTTATCTTAATACAGGGTTAATAAATAATTTCAGCCCATTTTTTTCCTGCAATTAATTCGGCTTTTCGAAGTCGCCATTTTTCTTCTGAGCCTAAAATATCTGAAAATGCCTTATTAAGTTTTTTGTGGATAGCTTCATATCCAGCAACATAAACACAGGTATTCGATTTTCCAAGTAACTCAACTATTTCAGCAGTTTGCCCTACAAGTGCTTTTTCTAGTTCAATGGGGTCTGACCATTGTGGTCTTGGACTTAATGCATGAAAGGCTTTAAATGTTTCTTCATCATAATAATTTGTAAGATCTCCATCTTTATCATTTAAATACAATAATTCCAATCCACTACGAGCACCATAAAACAAACGGATTTGCCCTTCCCAATCTTTAACATCTTGATAAATATGCTTTATAAATGCTCGGAATGGTGCAATACCTGTACCCATACCGATGAGAATTAAATTGGCAGTTTTGTCTTGTGGAACTTTAAAAGGTAAATCAAATGGGCCAGTAACCGTAATTTCATCCCCTTTTTTGCGATTGCATAAATAATTTGAGGCAACACCCTGATATTCTTCTCCACTGAAATCATCAACATAAGAACAGCGTTTCACTAACATAGTAAGTTGTCGTTTCCCTTTGACACTTTTTGGCAAATCAGCCACACTATATAGCCTATGATGGAAATTATTTCCAAAATCACCAGAAGTTTTCACCAATACTCCAAAGCTTTGGTTTACTTCACATTCAAATTCAGAATCTTTCAGTTCAAGTACAATTTCACGTACTTCTTCAGTGTTCTCTGGCGTTAGTCGTGATGTATTTTTAACGACTGCCTTATACCGTTTATCAATATCAAAATCTAATAGATTTGCCATAGTTTTTTTATTTTTATTATTAATGTTTAATCATTTTTTGTATGGTGAACTTTTTACCATGTTTTAATCTCCTTTTTTTCTCTCACAAACCGAGGAAGTACAACCACAATTTGAACAAATTCTTCTGCCTGCCAGCACATCATCTTCTAAATATTCTTCGCTAAATACATTTTTCCACTGAGTTTGTACCAATGTCCATATCAGCACTAAAACTACTATTGAACCAATTCCGATTATAAGTGATTTAAACATATTTTCTTTTTTATTATTAAGCACCAAGGCCTGCAAAACCCATAAAACATAATGATAATATACCTGCAAGAAACAAGGTTAATGCTGTTCCTTTTGAAACGCTAGGTACTTCAGCAAAATCCAATTTTTCTCTTAAGCCTGAAATTAATAGCAATGCTAATGTAAATCCTACCCCAGCTCCTAATGCATAGATTACACTTTCTAAAAAACCATACCCTTTATTTGTCTGAAATAATGCCACACCTAATATTGCACAATTAGTGGTTATTAGAGGAAGAAAAATACCCAAAGAGCGAAACAATGCCGGACTCATTTTCTTAATGAACATTTCGACCAATTGTACGGTAGAAGCAATCACAACAATGTAACTAATTAGTTGAAGGTAAGGAGCATCGATTGCTACCAAAAAGGCGTGAATTCCATAAGCACACATAGAACTTATTAGCATTACAAATGTAACAGCACCACCCATTTTTGAGGCTGTTTCTATTTTCCCTGATACACCCAAAAAAGGGCAAATACCAAGAAAATAGGCCAAGACAAAGTTGTTAACTAAAACGGCATTGAGAAAAATAGTTCCTAGAGATTCTGTGTTCATAATTTTATTTTTCTTGTTTGTATCACATTAATTATAAGTAGCCAAGCTGCAAGGGTGAAAAATCCACCAGCCGGTAATATCATTACTATCCAATTTTGAAAGTTCTCTGGAAAAATAGCGAATTGAAAAATTGATCCATTACCAAGGAGTTCTCTTACTGCCCCTAAACAAAAAAGAGCGAACGTAAATCCTAGTCCCATACCAAGAGCATCAAGCATAGATTTCCATACCGTATTTTTAGATGCAAATGCTTCTGCACGACTTAGAATTAGGCAGTTTACCACAATTAATGAGATGAATGCACCAAGGCTTTTGTACAACTCTACACTGATAGCCTGAATAGCATAATCGGTTACAGTAACAAAAGTGGCGATTATAAGAATATACGAGGCAATACGTACTTGTTTGGGTATAAAATTTCGCAGTAAGGATACCAAGATATTAGACATCAATAAGACAAAAGCTGTTGCTAAGCCCATAGCAAGTGCATTTTCTGCCGTATTTGAAACAGCCAATACCGGGCACATACCTAGTACTTGCACAAATACAGGATTATCGCGCCAAATTCCTTTGATAAATTCATCGGTATTGGAGGGTTCCTGTTTGGATGAGGTATTATCTTTACTCATTGCTTTCTGTTTGTTTTACATTAGGTTTATTATCGTTTATCATCTTTATGTGATTGTTAAAGAGAATAGGAACGTCTTTTTCTGAACTTACACCAATAATCTTTCCGATTGCACGAGAAGAAATAGTGGCTCCAGTTATTCCATCAATTTCCCAAGGGTTTTGTTTTTCTCCTTGTTTCACAGTAATTACCTTATTTTTGAGTTTTCTATCATGAGTAAGGCTTACATCCAAAGCTTTAAAATTGTCAAGAAATCGTTGATCTTTTTCAATTTTATCTCCAAGTCCCGGAGTTTCTTTACTTTCTAAAACTTGAAACCCAATTAGTATTTGTTCCTTAGGATCGTAACCATACAATACTCGGATAATATCTGCATAACCTTGTCCGGCGGCATCGATAGCATAACCTACAAGTTTTTCATTTTTATCATATCCTGCATAATAGGTAGATTCATATTTTTCGCCATTTTCTATCTTCGTTAATTCTCCTTTTGCGTTTATACCGAATGTTTGTGTACTAACAGTTCCTGGAAGAACTTTAAAAATAGCCTTCTCTAGTGCTTCTGCCTTAAGTTGTAGCACTCTAGGTAGCGTTAACTGGTAAGCTGATACAATAAGCAGAGCGCTTATTATTCCAATAACTAGCATAGCCTTTAGCATTTTTATACTACTAGAAGATTCTTGCTTTTCTATTTTTGTAGCTGTACTCATGTAGCTTTTATTTTTTTATTTGTTCCATAAACCCTATTTCTAACAAGATTATCAATATGGGGAGAAATCGCATTGGCTAGTAAAATAGAATACATAACGCCTTCAGGTAAACCACTCCATATTCTAATTACAATTGTTAAGATCCCGATAATACCTCCATAAATCCATAAGCCTAAAGGTGTAAGTGGTGAGGATACCATGTCTGTTGCCATAAATACGGCACCAAGCATTAATCCACCAGAAAATAACATAAAGAATGGAGAAGGATATATTTCACTATTACTTAAATAAAGGATTCCACTTAATATAAATGCACTTAATAATACCGCTAATGGAGTTCTCCAACTCATCATTTTTCTAGCTATCAAATAAATACCACCCAAAGCTATTATAACGGCACAAGTTTCACCAGTTGAACCACTAGTTTGACCAAAAGCTAATTCTATTGTTGGTGCTACAATACCATCAAATTTAAAAGCCGTAAGGGGAGTTGCTCCAGAAATAGCATCAAATTGTGGTTGCATAAATGGCATAGTAAAAATTGACTGAGCAATAGTAGAAAATCTATCTGGTAGCAAAGCTGGATGCCAAGTAGTAATTGCTACAGGGAAGGCAGCCTGTAAAACAGCCCGAGCCACAAGTGCTGGATTGAATACGTTATAACCTAGTCCACCAAAAATATATTTACCAAGCGCAATACTTATTACCCCGCCAACAAAAGCCATCCATAAAGGAAAACTTGGGGGCAAAGTAAGTCCTAATAATACCCCTGTAATTACAGCAGAGTAATCATGAACTGTAGATTCTTTTTTAGAAAATTTACATAAAAAATGCTCTGTCAATACACTGGCTAGCGTTGCTGTAGCAATAACAAGTAAAGCATTTAATCCAAAAGAATAAACAGAGAAAAATACAACAGGTAGTAATGCCCATACAACATTTCTCATAATGTCACCGGTACTTCGCCTTTTATAAATGTGTGGCGATGAGCTTATATTTAATGTCTTTTTAATCATTGACTTTTTCTTTTTTTTCCGCTTCTCGTTTTCGAACAACTCGCTTAGCCAAACGGAAATATTGAACCAAAGGAATATGGGATGGACATACATACGTGCATGATCCACATTCAAAACAGTCCATTAAATTATTATCAGAAGCCATTTCATCATAAGCTTCAAATTTTGCTAGAATACCCAGTTTGGATGGGTTTAACATAATAGGACAAGCATCTAAACAGGCACCACATTTAATACAAGGGTATGTTTGAGACGACTTGCCTACATCTTCACCTGTAAACACCAAGATACCTGAGGTTCCTTTTACAATAGAAATATCGAGATTAGAAACCGCTACGCCCATCATTGGACCTCCCATATAAACTTCACTAATAGTTTCGTCCACACCTACATAATCCAACACATATCGTAATGGTGTGCCTACAGGAATTAAATAATTTCCTTTCTTTTTAACTCCGTGTCCAGTAATGGTGATTACTCGTTCTTGTATACCACGTCCATGAGGTAATAATCGTCCGATCTCTGCAGTTGTAGCAACATTTACTACCACCGCACCAACTTCAATAGGTAGCCCTTTTGATGGAACTTCTTTATTGAGGATTGAGGTAACCAACATTTTCTCCGCCCCTTGAGGGTATTTTACCGGAAGCACTTTTATGGTAACAGGTAATTCTTTAGGAATGTGTTTTGCTAAGTGATCAGCTGCATCTTGCTTATTGGCTTCAATACCAATAATAGCATTTTTAGCACCTGTAGCTTTTAGTAAATATTTAATTCCAGTAAAAATGTCGTTTTCCTGTTCCAACATAACGCGGTGATCTGTTGTTAAATAGGGTTCACATTCTATTCCATTAATAAGTAAAGTTTCGCATTTTTTTCCTTCAGGTACTTTCAATTTCACATGGGTTGGAAAAGCTGCTCCTCCCAGACCAACAATACCTGCATCCTGAATTGCTTGCAAAATTTCTTCGGCAGTAGCTGTTTCAGGATCAATCGGTTTCCCCTCTAGTATTTCTTGAGTAGAAGAGGGAAATGTTTTGAGATAAATTCCAAGGGACATTTTTCCCGAAATTGTTGGGACATTTGCAATTTTTTGAATAACACCAGAAACAGGAGCATGTAATGGAACGGAAACGTAACCTACAGCTTTTGCTAATAATTCTCCTCGATGCACTTCTTGACCTTCACGGACAACAATTTGTGACGGCGCACCAATGTGTTGAGCTAAAGGTAAAATGATGACAGGAGCAAAGGGGAATTGCTTGATCGGAAGACCATTGGTTTCTCCTTTGCTTTCTGGAGGATGAATACCGTGTTTAAACGTATCCTTATGAAAATTGAATAGCCCCATTTCTTAGTTAAATTTTTCTCCTCGGCCTATCCATTTTTCAATATCCTTTGCAGATTTATCTGCCGGTAATCCTGGATGAATTACACCTGCGGTACATTTTTCAGCTGCCTTGACTAAGTCTTGATAAGGACCTGCTTTCGGATTTTTTATGTACGCTTTATTATTTTCGTTGTAAGCAAAAATATTAGGATTAAGTTTAGTGCACTCATCACATGATGTACATTCTTCGGTTTCTAACCAAGGAGCTAAATATTCCCCATTGGATGGTTGTTCTTCGACAATGACATCCGCATCGGCTGTGTTTATTTTACCCATTGCCATTTGTGCAATAGAGTCTCCATTACCGCCAGCAAGTTTCATAAGTCCTTGTGCAATATTACCTACAACTTCATTTCTTATTTTTTCCTCTAGATTTTCTTCCTGAAGTTTTTCGATTTCTACTCCTGCAAGATCGCGTAACATTAACCAGAAGTCTCGTCTTTCTTCACAAGACTCAACAATTGGTTTTGCGACCAATACTCTATTCAGTTTTTGTTCTCTATCTACTGCCCATATGTAAGGAAATTTACCTTCTCTATCGCTTTCTTCTAGTAATAAAAAGTCTGCTAATAATAGCATATTATCATTCCAAGCACTTCGAGGAACTTTTCTGAAGTGTTTTCTAAATCGAGCTTCTGTTAACGCAAAATCAGCAAAAGTCATGGGTAATTTCATCGTAAGGTCTTGCCCATATTCCTGATATTTTAGGTCGTATGTTGGCCATGTTTCTTCCATACCTGGGTTACCAGATAAATCAAGTCCCTCTCGAGTTTTTATTCCATTGTCTGGATTGTATTTAAATATAGGATATGCTCTAGATTCTACAGCAAGTTTCGCTTGATGTGCACCTAAATCATCTGCAACACCATGCTCTGGTTGACAAGTAGTATATAGATTGAAAAGTGCTGGTCGTTTGGTCATTAAACCATCGATAAAACCTTCAATCATATGACTTGTATTAGCTAATGTTCCTTGCATTACGTAGGTATTTCTGTGTGCCATTGCTATAAGGCCAATCTCTTTTCTAGGCTCAGTCTTTCCTTTACTGACTTTACCATATTGAGCCATATCAGAAACTTGACCAATGAACCCAGAAGTACAAGCTTGTCCTCCTGTATTAGAATATACTTGTGTATCTACTACAATCACTTTAATAGGTTTTCCTGACGCCATCATTCTTGAGAGATTTTGGAAACCAATATCATACATGGCACCATCACCACCAAGCGCTACTACCGGTGGGCAAAGCAACCATTCTTCATCGGTAAATTGCTCCCATTTAAAGTAAGTAAAAAAGTCATCATGTACCGTTGCATCGTATTTTCCTTCAAGCTCCAATTCTGCTTTACGAATCGTTTTAAAGCCGTCGGCCATTTTAGACATATGTCCTTCAAAAACACCCATTGCCATAGATGTTGAATCTTGAAATAAGTGGTTAGCCCATGGGAATGGATATGGATTGAAGGGCCAAGAACTTCCCCAAACAGAAGTACATCCGGTAGAGTTAAGCATCCCCATATTGGAACGACCTTTTCCGGTTGTACCATTAGTGTATTTCCATTTTAATTTCTTTAATCTAGCAAGAAGTTGCGTTACATTTTGCAACCATTCTTGGTCAATTGGTTCACTATCATGTTCAGACTCTAACCTACGCGTAATTTCAGACATGGTTAAATCTGAGTTTTGCATTTCAGTGACAATTTTCGCCATTATATCCGAATCCGTCAGATCCAAACGATGCATTAATTTGACTTGAATGTGTTTTTCTAATTTCTCAGTCAAACCATCAATATATGCCATGTGTTTTTCAATACGTGGCTGCATAAGTGACTCAACTGTAGCGGTAAATATATGGACTACTGATTTTTCAGAACAACCTAAGCAAGCACCATCTCCACTGGCAAAGTTTAAATAAGCTTCTTTATTTAGTAGAATGGTTTCTAATGGCCCTATTTTCTCTTGAAGACTATCAATACGATTGAATTTTGGTTTCGTGCTTGGTAAGTCCATCCATAAATCCCATTCTTTATTAAGTTTTACTACAGAACCTTCGGTTTGCGGTATCTTAATCAAGGCATTATCATTACAAACCTCAACACACTCCATACATCCTTTACATGTATTTGGATTGATGGTTATACTGAATAAACCACCACTATTTTTTTCTTTTTTCTCATGTAAATCAAAATAAGGTCTAGTTAAAGCAAAGTTGAATTCTCCTAATTCTTCTTTAAACCAATCAAATTCTTTGGCTAGTTCTTTAGCAATACCTTTATCAGAAGCATCAATAGTCATATCGATGGCATTATAAACACAATCATTGACAGTTGATTCATCTTTAGAGGTAGAAAATAGTTTTCTTACATTTCCTTCTAACTTACGAACAGCTTTAGGTAAGTGCTCCAGTTTCCCGTGATTCTTTTTCACACGTTTCACAAGGGTGTCAAAAACATCGGATACCTCACTTACAAGTCCTGGTATAGCTGTATCTGGACAAACAGTATAACAGTCTCCACAGGCTGTACAATTGTTAGGAATCCATTCAGGGTGTTCAAATCGAATCCCCGACATGTTACGAAATACTGATGTGACTGCTGGCATTACACTCAACCCTATAAACGGATCTGTAATGTTATCATTACCCATACCTCTCAAATAGAAGTTACCTGTTTGTTCCCAGAAGCGGTGAATATCACTTAATTGTGATTCACTTTGTGGGATTTCTTTCATCATTTTTGGGATTGGTGGAATTGGTAGACCATTACTATTGGCCTTGTCAGTATGCCCTGCACCCAAAACTTTTTTAGTGATTTCATTTACTTCATCAAATCCACGTTTTACTACACGCATATTATCATCTACAACGCGTTGCCCCTTAGATCCAAATTTATGCTGTAATTGATCTTCAATAGCTTTTAGTAATTGCTCATCTGAAAACCCTGATTTTTCCATAATTGGAGAAGCTGAGAAAAATGCACCTTGAAAAGCAATTCCTTGCATACGCAATTGCAATTCTGGATCAGTAGCTTCTTCACGGGCAATTTTAAACCCATCTATATAATACACATGGATTTCTTTATCGATAATTATCTTTTGATAATGTACCGGAATATCGGCCCAAACTTCATCTGCTGTTGCTCTCTCACTCTGAATAATGAAATTACCTCCTTTTTTGAGTCCCGCTAATGCGTTAGTGTGTTTAAAAACATTAGGATCTGGAGATAAAACAACATCTACAAAGAAATATTCACAATTTATTTTAATAGGTTCGGAAGAAGCTGCTAAATAGTAAGTTGTTGGTTGTCCCTTTTTCTCCGAACCATATTTTGGATTAGCCTTGATATTGTATCCCAATAACTCGTATAAAGTCATCGCCATATTTTTACCTGTAGTAATTGCACCCCAACCACCGATTGAGTGGAAGCGAACTGTTATGGCATCTTTTGGCATTAAGTTTGGATTCTCTGAACCATGAACAGCTAATTCACTAACTTTTGGGTAGGATTCCACAATAGTTTCTTGGTATGCCTTTTGTTTTGGTGAGTGTGGAATTTTACGAATAAAATCTATAGACAGATAAAATATTTTTTTATGTTTTCCATCTGGTAGCATATTTTCTATTGAACCAATGATTCCTTCTGGCTGTAAATCTCTACTTCCCATACCAAATGAACCAGAATAAACTGCAGGCATTTCGGATATGTCGTAAGAGGTTAACTCAGGATAAGGTTTGTTCTTTTTATCCATACCATTTTCAACACACTTATTTAAAACAGCACGAACTTCACGAGTAATTGGTGAATCTACTGCTAATGGTTGATCTAGTCGTTCTAATATAGTAATAGCCTTTTTACCTTTTAATATTTTTGCAAGCATATCTGCTGGAAATGGTCTAAACATTACAAGGTTAACCACCCCTACTTTTATTCCACGTGTTTCTCTAATGTAATCTACAACAGCTTCTGCACTGGGAACCAAACTACCTTGTCCTAAAATAAGGTAATCAGCATCATCTGCTTTATAAGTCATCACCCTTCCGTAGAGTCTTCCTGTGAGTTGTGCGTATTCTTTAAAAGCCCTGTCTGCTAATTCCTTTATATGATCAAAGAAAAACGGACGTTGCGCAGCAACACTCTGCATATAAGAATCTTGATTTTGTACAATACCTGCCATAACAGGATTGTCTACATCCCATATTTCTGGAATACGACGACGTGTTTCACCATAAATAATTCGCTGAGAAGGTGTTGGTGTATTGATTATATCATCAGGTTTACCTAGATATTCTTTAATCAATTCTCGTTCTGGTAAAAGAAACGATTCGATTAAGTGTGTTGTTAAAAAACCATCCTGAGCAATAATACCTGGTGTAAGTGCTAATTCTGCAATACGGTGTGATATAATATTAAGATCAGCTACATCTTGCGCTTTTTTTGCAAACATTTGAAAAAAACCTGTATCATCTACAGCATGATAATCATCATGACCTGCGTGCACATTTAAGGTAGATTTGGTCATTGCACGAGCACCAACATTTAATATATAAGTAAGACGTTTTCCAACAGCCGCATAGAGTGATTCGTGCATATAAGCGATTCCTTGACCGGAAGAAAAATTAGATGTACGTAAACCAGTCATAGATAAACCAGCTGTTACAGCAGCAGCAGCATGTTCACCTTCAGGTTCAATGAAAATTAAAGGTCTATCGGAAATATTTAAATGCCCTTTGGCTGCAGCATCTGCCCAATACTCGCCCATTTGGGTTGATGGAGTAATGGGATATGCCCCAGCAGCATCTGTAGATTCACGTTCGCACATAATTGCTGCCGTGTTTCCATCCATAGCTACGGGTTTACCAGGGTATTTGTAAGATTTATTGTTTTTGTTACCTTTTGCATTCTTGGAAATGCCAATTTTTTCTAAAAATGATTTGCTCATAATGATGCTCTATTTGATAGTTTTTTTAGTTACTGTACTCTTATATAATTAACCTATTTTTTCGCCTATTCAACTAAATTAATACAGTTATCTATTTCATAGAAATAGACACTATATTGTAATACTTAGTGAATTTATATCACTCAAATCAACGTTCATAAACTGACTGTAGATAGGTCAACATTTTTTTAATACTGTCTCTACATAACCTTCTTCAACGAACTTGATTTCATTAGTATTCATCAGTAATAATTTTAATTCATAATAGAGAATTGTAAAACTCCAATGAATAGACACTAAAAATACACAAGTTAATATTCTGATTTTATGACTTTTATCATATAACAATCTCTTTTATTCTGACTTATTAATTTAATGGAAGAGGCGACATAAACTAAAATTCTAATTTAAAATTACGTCAAATAGAACCACATTTATAAATGCTTTGCTGCTATATATTTTTAATGTTAATAAAGGTTTGAGTAGATTGGAATTAAAAAAAGCAATAATTATTTTTTTGTTAACTCGTTTTTTTTGGCTTTAAAATAAATAATCACTTATATTTTTAAACGATATTGAATGCAATTGTGCATCAAATTGCAACAAAAAATAATTGTTTATAAGTATAATAATTTTTTGAAACTCTCTTAAAGTAAATTTCTGAAACAGAAGTTAAAAATATTTAAAATGATGTTCAAAAAGCAGAAACTAATTTGATACTGCTCTAAAAATTCCTTCAAGATTTATATGAAGATGAAAACTCGAATAAAATGAATTGGCAGAATAAATTCAATATCGCAGTACAAGATAATTACAAAAAACAATTTTCAGAATTATTTAAAGAAAAAAAAATAAAGTCTTCATTTATTCAGCTTCACTGATTTTTTTGTGGTGGTTCAAAATAATAGTGTACATATATTATAACTAATTAAAAAAGGCTACACATTTCTGTGAAGCCTTTTTTTTGTCTTTGTAGCGGGAACTGGACTCGAACCAGTGACCTTCGGGTTATGAGTTCAACAATTCTATTGATTTTAACCCTTTTTAATACTTAATATGATAAAATCGTTTACGATACCGTTTACGATGATTAATTTTATTTTATGTAAAAATAATACTTTTTATTTTATCTACCATTCACTTTTTTTGTATATATTTAAGTGCTATTAAAAAGAAAAAATTGAAAAAACTTCCTGAAATATTTATTGAGCAAAAGGTTCACAGAAGAAAACCACAACTACTTATTAAGTTTAAATATAATAATACTCTTATAAGTTTATTAAGAAAAACTAATGGTGCTTTATGGAGTAGTACATTAAGGTCCTGGTACATGTCAGACTCTGAAGAA
This sequence comes from uncultured Polaribacter sp., assembly GCA_965367085.1. Lineage (GTDB taxonomy): Bacteria > Bacteroidota > Bacteroidia > Flavobacteriales > Flavobacteriaceae > Polaribacter. The sequence continues at coordinate 1,078 of CBDUHF010000023.1, read as the reverse complement.
AATCTAAATATAATTTTAAATACTTTTAAAGATATTACATTAGTCAATACTAACAAGGTATCTAAAGAAGTACTATTTAAAAGAAAACTAACTGAAGATCAGAAAAAATTATTGAACAATTTCTTTCTTTATCTAAGGGGAAAAAGATATAGCGATAGTACTATACAAACATATACATTTTTTGTTGCAGATTTTATTAATTTTCATACAGAAACTCCTTTAACTGAACTTACTAATAGACATGTAGAGCTTTTTATTGAAAAGGTATTTATTGAACGTAAATATTCTGTTAGTACTCAAAGACAATTTATTAGTGCCTTAAAAATATTTATCGTTTTTTATCCACACACAAAAATTAATGATTTAATATTAGAAAGACCTAAAAAGAATAGAAAACTACCTAGTGTATTATCTCAAGAAGAAGTTTTATCTATTATTAGCGTAACACAAAATTTAAAGCATAGAGCAATTATTGCTTTAATTTATTCTTGTGGATTAAGAATTAGTGAACTTATTAATTTAAAGTTAGTAGATTTTCATATTGAAAGAAAACAACTTATTGTAAAAAATGGAAAAGGAAGAAAAGATAGATATGTAAGTTTGGCAGATAGTTTTATTCCTCTTTTATCTAATTATTACCACTCATATAAACCTGCAACTTATTTTGTAGAGGGGCAACAAAAAGGAAAATATACTGCAGAGAGTGTTAGACAATTTTTAAGAAGGAGTTGTGCAAAGGCACAAATAAAAAAAATCGTCACACCTCATACATTAAGACATAGCTATGCTACTCACTTATTAGAAAACGGAGTTGATATTAGATATATACAATCATTATTAGGGCATGCAAAACCAGAAACAACAATGATTTACACTCATGTAAAGCGAAAAGATTTAATGGAGATTCAAAACCCTTTAGATATTGCTTTACAAAAGATAAAAAGAATGGATAATGACAAGGAAAAACTTTTATTATCCGGAAATATTTAACCAAAATGCAATACTTTTGATTGCATATAACCAGTTGGGTGCAATTTAAAAACGAACGACATTGAGTTACGGAAAATTTTTAGACGAA
>CBDUHF010000022.1:0-45654 GCA_965367085.1 uncultured Polaribacter sp. | reverse complement strand
ACTTCAAAAACAATTAAATCCGCATTAATTTCGGTATTTCACAAAGATGGTTTAGGCCCAATTGTGCAAAAATTAAACGAATTAAACGTTACAATCTACTCTACTGGAGGAACAGAAAAATTCATTAAAGAACTAGGTATAGATGTAGTTCCTGTAGATGAAGTTACTTCTTACCCTTCTATTTTAGGAGGAAGAGTTAAAACATTACATCCAAAAGTTTTTGGAGGAATTTTAAACAGACAAGATAACGAAAGTGATGTTGCAGAATTAAAAGAATACAATATTCCTCAAATAGATCTTGTAATTGTAGATTTATATCCTTTTGAAAAAACAGTTGCTTCAGGAGCATCTGAACAAGATATTGTAGAAAAAATTGATATTGGTGGAATCTCTCTAATAAGAGCAGCTGCTAAAAACTTTAAAGACACAGTTATTGTTTCTTCAATGGACCAATATGATGAGTTTTTAAATCTTATATCAGAAAACAACGGAGAAACTTCAATTTCTGAAAGAAAGAAATTTGCTGCAAAAGCATTTAACGTTTCTTCTCATTATGATACAGCAATTTTTAACTATTTTAATGAAGATGAAGTAGTTTTTAAAGCAAGTGAAACTATATCTAAAACATTACGATATGGAGAAAATCCTCATCAGAAAGGATATTTCTTTGGTGATTTAGATGCAATGTTTGATAAATTACACGGTAAAGAATTAAGCTATAACAATCTTTTAGATGTTGATGCTGCTGTTAATTTAATGGAAGAATTTAAAGGTGAAGCTCCAACTTTTGCAATTTTAAAGCACAATAATGCTTGTGGTTTTGCGCAAAGAGAAACATTAAAAGAAGCGTATGTAGGTGCTTTAGCTGGAGATCCTGTTTCTGCATTTGGAGGTGTTTTAATTGCAAACTCAGAAATTGATAAAGATACTGCAGAAGAAATTCATTCTTTATTTTGTGAAGTTGTAATTGCTCCAAGTTATTCTGATGAGGCATTAACAATTTTAAAAGGTAAAAAAAATAGAATTATATTAATTCAGAAAGATGTAGCATTACCAAACCAATTGGTAAGAACTTCTTTAAACGGATTATTAGTTCAGGACAAGGATAATATTACTGATAAATTAGAGCATTTAAGTTACGCAACTAACAATAAACCAACAGAAAGCGAGTTAGATGATTTATTGTTTGCTTCTAAATTGTGTAAAAACACAAAATCTAATACAATTGTTTTAGTAAAAAATAGACAATTATTAGCAAGTGGAGCAGGACAAACAAGTAGAGTTGATGCTTTAAACCAAGCTATTGAAAAAGCTACTAATTTTGGATTTGATTTAAACGGATCTGTAATGGCAAGTGATGCCTTTTTTCCATTTCCAGATTGTGTAGAAATTGCAGACAAAGCTGGTGTAAAAAGTGTTATTCAACCTGGAGGTTCTATAAAAGATCAATTAAGTATAGACTACTGTAATTCTAACGGATTATCTATGGTTATGACTGGTACAAGACATTTTAAACATTAATAACTAATATGTAATTTACAGACATAATTTTAGTAAGTTTGTAAGAATACATTTTAGAACAAAAATAACAAAGATATTTTTATGGGTTTTTTCGATTTTATGACGGAGGATATTGCGATTGATTTAGGAACCGCAAATACATTAATAATTCACAACGGTAAAGTGGTTATTGATAGTCCCTCGATTGTTGCAAGAAACAGAACCACAGGTAAAATTATTGCAATTGGTAAAGAAGCCAATTTAATGCAAGGAAAAACCCATGAAAACATCAAAACGATTCGTCCGTTAAAAGACGGAGTTATAGCAGATTTTCAAGCATCAGAAGAAATGATTAAAGAGTTTGTAAAACAAATTCCTTCAATCAAAAAGAAACTTTTTCCACCAGCTTTAAGAATGGTTATTTGTATTCCTTCAGGAATTACAGAGGTAGAAAAACGTGCTGTTAGAGATTCTGCAAAACACATGAATGCAAAAGAAATCTATTTAATTTATGAACCTATGGCTGCTGCAATTGGTGTTGGTATAGACATTATGGAGCCAAAAGGAAACATGATTATTGATATAGGTGGTGGTACAACAGAGATTGCTGTTATTGCTTTAGCAGGAATTGTTTGTGATCAATCTGTAAAAGTTGCAGGAGATTTGTTTACAAATGACATTATGTACTACATGCGTACGCAACACAACTTACATGTTGGAGAAACTACCGCAGAAAAAATTAAAATTCAAATTGGTGCAGCTACTGAAGATTTAGAAACTCCACCAGATGAAATGTTAGTTCAAGGTAGAGATTTATTAAGCGGTAAACCAAAACAAGTGCAAGTTTCTTACAGAGAAATAGCAAAAGCTTTAGATAAATCTATCTTAAGAATTGAAGATGCTGTTATGGAAACCTTATCTAAAACACCTCCAGAATTAGCAGCCGATATTTACAATACTGGTATTTATTTAGCCGGTGGTGGCTCTATGTTAAGAGGTTTAGACAAACGTTTATCGAGAAAAACAGACTTACCTGTTTATGTTGCAGAAGATCCTTTACGAGCTGTTGTTCGTGGAACAGGAATTGCTTTAAAAGAATTAAATAAATATAAGAACGTTTTAATGAAATAACATTTTTAAGTTCTTAAAATGCAGCAACTTGTCTATTTTTTCCAGAAGTTTAAATACTTTCTGTTTTTTATATTATTACAATTTATTGCTATTGCTTTAACTTTTAATAATCTAAATTTTCATAAAAGTAAATATGTAAACTCTGCAAATGCCATTACAGGTGGTTTCTATTCTAAAGTTTCAAATTTTTCTGACTATTTAAATTTAAAATCTGAAAATGAGATTTTAAGTGACGAAAATACACGCCTTAAAAACCTATTAGAAAAAAATAATTATTCTTCTCTAGATATTGATTCTTTAGTTGTTGATTCAATAAAATATAACCAGAGATATACTTATCTAAATGCTAAAATCATTAAAAATAATTATACAAAAGCTTTTAATTTTATCACTTTAAACAAAGGAAAAAGCCAAGGAATAGATCATGAAATGGCAGTAATTAATAGCAAAGGTATAATAGGAATTACAGATAACACATCTAAAAACTATACAAGAGTGCAATCAATCTTAAATAAAAACAGTAAGATTAATGCGCGCTTAAAAAACAGTTTTTATTTTGGAACACTAACTTGGGACGGGAAAAATTATAATACAGTACAACTTTTAGACATACCAAGACAAGCTGTTATAAATATTGGAGATACTATTGAAACTGGTGGAAAATCTACTATATTTCCTGAAGGAATTCCAATAGGAGTTGTTTTAAAAATAAACAAAGGAAACTCAACCGATAATAAAATTGACATTACTCTTTTTAACGACATGAGTAATTTAGGGTACGTTACTATTGTGAAGAATTTTCACAAAGAAGAGATTCAATCATTAGAAATAATTGAAAATGAATAAAACACTTTATTTTGGATTACTCTTTTTCTTCTTGCTATTCTTGCAAGTTTTTGTACTAAACAACATTTTGTTTTTTGGCTATATAAATCCGTATTTATATATCGCTTTTGTATTCTACTATCCTTTAAAAGAAAATAGGTTTCCGTTTTTATTAGCTAGTTTTCTATTAGGTCTTTCAGTAGATTTTTTCTCAGATTCAGGAGGAATTCATGCTTTTTCAATTTTATCTATAGCTTATTTTAGATTATCTTTTGTTAAAATTTATTTTAGAAAAATCCCAGTCGATTATCCATTTTTTAAATTACAATCAGAATCATTTGGTAAAATTTTTAACTACGTTGTAACTTTAACAGTTATTCATCACCTTATCTTCTTTTCTTTTGCTAATTTTAGTTTTCAAAATATATCACACGTATTATTGAATACAATTTATTCGAGTATTTTTACGTTGATATTATACTTTCTAGGAACCTATATTTTTACAAAAAACCAATAATGCAAAGGAGTTTTTTACTGTATTTTTTAATCACGATTGTTGGAGTTGTGTTTATTGGAAGACTCTTTCAATTACAAATCTTAAAAGGAGCTAATTACAATCCTATAAAAAATGCTGCTGTAAAAGTAGCTTTCGATTTTCCTGAACGAGGTTATATTTACGATAGAAATGGTAAGCTTTTGGTTGCAAATCAGTTGTCTTATGATGTTATGATTCAGCCAAATCAAGTAAAACCATTAGATACTTTAGAGTTTTGTAATCTTTTAAAGATTGATAAAGAAGACTTTATAAAACGTTTTAAAAAAGCTGAAAAATACGCAACATATTTACCATCAGTATTTTTAAAACAATTAGCAAAAGAAGACTTTGCCTTTCTTCAAGAAAAGCTTCACAAATATGTAGGTTTTCATATTCAAAAAAGAATTATTAGAAATTACCCCATAAAAGCAGCTGCTAACGTTTTAGGTTATATTAGTGAAGTAAATGAAAACACTGCAAAAAACAGTAAAGACTATGAACAAGGAGAGCTAATTGGAAAAGATGGTGTAGAAGTCGAATACGAAAATTATTTAAGAGGTACAAAGGGAAAAAAATACCTCCACAAAAATCGTTTTAATAAAGTTACTGGTTCTTATAGAAATGGAGAGATTGATACACTTCCTGAAAATGGAAAAGATCTAACACTTACCTTAGATATTGTTCTTCAAGAATATGCAGAAAAACTGATGAAAGATAAAAGAGGTGGAATTGTTGCCATAGAACCTTCTTCTGGAGAAATTTTAGCCTTAGTTACAGCTCCATCATACGACCCTAATATGTTAGTTGGTAGAAAACGCTCTAGAAACTCAGTTCTTCTATTTAATGACACAATAAATAGACCTGCTTATGATAGAGGCTTACTAGCTGCTTATGCTCCAGGTTCTCCATTTAAAATGATGAACGCTTTAATTGGTTTACAAGAAAATGTTATAGATGAACAAACTTCTTTTAAATGCTATCATGGTTATAAATACGGAAATAGAGCTAACGAATTTATGGGTTGCCATTGTGGAATTGTTGGAAGACCAATAAAATTACAAACAGCAATTGCTAAATCTTGTAACAGTTATTTTTCTAATACTTATAAAAGAATTGTAGAAAAGAATAACAACCCTTCTGAAGGAGTAACTAATTGGCATAAACATGTTACTAGTTTTGGACTAGGTAATTATTTGGGCTATGATTTACCTGCAGGAAGTCCAGGTTTAATTCCCACAGGAAAATACTACGATGATCGATATAAATATACTTGGAATGGTTCTACTATAATTTCAAATGCAATTGGACAAGGAGAAGTTTTAACAACACCTATTCAACTAGCTAATTTTACGGCTGCAATTGCCAATAAAGGATTCTTTTATACACCACACATTCTTAAAAAAGTTGATAATAATTCCATTGAAAACCCAAAATATACAACTCCTAAACAAACAACCATAGATTCTAAACATTTTACTCCTGTTATAGAAGCTATGCATGAAGTTTTTATTTCTGGAACAGGAAAATGGAGTCAGGTTAAAGGAATTGAAATTTGTGGAAAAACAGGTACAGCAGAAAACTTTACACGTGTAAATGGAGTTAAAGAACAATTACCAGATCATTCTATTTTAGTTGCATTTGCTCCTAAAGATAATCCAAAAATTGCAATTGCCGTTTTTGTAGAAAATGGTGGTTATGGTTCTACAATTGCTGCTCCAATAACGAGTTTAATGATTGAAAAATATTTAAAAGGAGAAGTAACTAGAACATGGGTTGAAGAAAGCATGTTTAATTTAAGTTTGCAAGATATTTACGATAAACAAATACCAAAACCACAAGAAATTGCGTCAGGAACGAAATAATATTTTTGCGAGAATAGATTGGATCTTAGTTTTCCTTTTTATCATTTTGGTAGGTTTTGGTTGGCTAAATATTTATGCAGCTTCATTTACAGAAGAAAAAAATGAAATATTAGATTTCTCAACCAAATACGGAAAACAATTACTTTGGATAGGTTTAAGTTTTCCTTTAATCATCATCATTCTATTTTTTAATTCAAAGTTTTATGAGCGATTTGCAAGTATTCTATACCTCATCTCAATTATATCTCTAGTGCTACTTTTCCCTTTAGGAAAAGAAATTAACGGAGCAAAATCTTGGTTTAATTTTGGTGGAATGAGTTTACAACCATCAGAATTTGTAAAAGCATTTACAGCGCTTGCAGTAGCAAAATTATTAAGTGACAGGCAATACAACTTAAAACTTATAAAAAATCAAATTAAAGCATTCATTATCATCTTTACACCTGCTGTATTAATTACTTTACAACCAGATGCAGGTTCTGCTTTAATTTATCTTTCCTTCTTTTTTGTTTTAAACAGAGAAGGACTAACACTAAATTATATACTTTTAGGTTCAGCGTTTATTATATTATTCATTTTAACCATTTTCTTTGGTGCAAAATGGATGATTTTATCATTGTTTATAATAATCTCATTTTTTGTAATCTATGCTATTTACAATGGAGGTAGACAATTTTTTCGCTTTAATTGGCATAAAATACTTGCCATTTATTTGATAACTGGATTATTTATCCTTGGAACTGGTTATACATATAACAATGTATTTAAGCAACATCATAGAGATCGTTTTGAAGTTTTATTAGGATTAAAAGTTGATAATAAAAATATTGGATATAATTCTTATCAATCTGAATTAACAATAAGTTCTGGTGGATTTACAGGAAAAGGTTTTTTACAGGGTGATATTACAAAAGGAGACTTTGTACCAGAACAACACACAGACTATATTTTTAGTACTGTAGGTGAAGAATGGGGTTTTATTGGAAGTAGTCTCGTAATTATTTTATTTATGCTTATGCTATATCGTATTATTTATTTAGCAGAAACACATACAAATAAATTTGGAAGAATTTACGGATATAGTTTGGCTTCAATTTTATTTTTTCATGTAATTGTAAACATAGGTATGGTTATTGGCTTATTACCAACTGTAGGTATACCTCTACCCTTTTTTAGTTACGGAGGTTCTTCTCTTTGGGGATTTACAATTTTGCTTTTTATCTTTATTAGGTTAGATGCCCATAAAAACTATGACTGGTAGATAAAATAAAAATCCTTCTATTCATTTTATACTTTTTACTATATAAAACACATATACCTTTATTGATATATAAGAATATATAAGCACAAAAAAAAACTCTGAATTTTCATTCAGAGCTTTTAAATATTTTAAATTAAAATCTTACAATGCAGCTACGTGCTTTGTTAATTTAGATTTTAAGTTAGCTGCTTTGTTTTTATGAATAATATTATTCTTTGCTAATTTATCTAACATAGAAATAACATTACCTAACATTCCTTGAGCTTCATCTTTATTCTCAGCAGAACGTAAATCTCTAACAGCATTACGTGTAGTTTTATGCTGATATTTATTACGTAATCTCTTTGCTTCGTTACTTCTAATTCTCTTTAAAGCTGACTTATGATTTGCCATAATTCTTAATTTATTAGTTTTTTTATTAAAACTTGTAGTCCGTACGGGAATCGAACCCGTGTTACATGGATGAAAACCATGCGTCCTAACCCCTAGACGAACGGACCATTACAAAGAGATTAATATCTCAATTGCGGGTGCAAATATACACTGTTTTTTAAATTCTGCAATAAAATTTTAAAAAAATTTACTTTTTTTTTGAAATTTTAATATGCCTTTGCAAAAAGCACTCTTTTTGTTGATGGTTTTCCTGTAAAAACACAGCTACCAACTTCTTCTTTTGCATCATTAGGAATACATCTAATGGTTGCTTTTGTAATCTCCTTTATTTTATCTTCGGTTTCTTCTGTTCCATCCCAATGAGCAGAAACAAAACCACCTACCTTTTCTATTGCATCTTTAAACTCTTCAAAATTATCTACTACAGTTGTGTGCTCTTTTCTATAATTAATTGCTTTAGCAAATAAATTATCTTGTATTTCTTCTAATAAATTTTCTACAAAAGAGACTGCATCATCTTGAGCAACTGTATGTTTCTCTAAAGTATCTCTTCTAGCTATTTCTAAAGTACCATTTTCTAAATCGCGATTTCCTATAGCAATTCTTACAGGAACTCCTTTTAGCTCATATTCTGCAAATTTAGCTCCTGGTCTAAAAGTATCTCTAGTATCAAACTTAACAGAAATTCCTTTTTTACGTAATTCTTTTAAAATTACATTTACTTTTTCAGAAATAGCTTCCAACTGTTCTTCACCTTTATAAATTGGAACAATTGCAACTTGTATTGGCGCTAATTTTGGAGGTAAAACTAATCCAAGATCATCTGAGTGTGTCATAATTAACCCACCTATTAAACGCGTAGAAACTCCCCAAGAAGTTGCCCAAACATATTCTTGTTTCCCCTCTTTTGAAGTATATTTTACGTCAAATGCTTTTGCAAAGTTTTGACCTAAAAAATGACTTGTTCCTGCTTGTAATGCTTTTCCATCTTGCATTAATGCCTCAATTGTATACGTCTCATCTGCACCAGCAAAACGTTCGCTTTCTGACTTTGATCCTTTTACAACTGGCATTGCCATAAAATTTTCTGCAAATTCTGCATACACATCTTGCATTTGTTTTGCTTCAACTAATGCTTCTGCTTTTGTTGCATGAGCAGTATGTCCTTCTTGCCATAAAAATTCTGCTGTTCTTAAAAATAAACGCGTACGCATTTCCCATCGAACAACATTTGCCCATTGATTTATTAATAAAGGTAAGTCTCTATAAGATTGAATCCAACCTTTATAAGTATTCCATATAATAGCTTCAGATGTTGGCCTTACAACTAACTCTTCTTCTAACTTTGCTTCTGGATCTACACGTAATTTACCTGGATTATCAGGATCATTTTGTAAACGATAATGAGTAACCACAGCACATTCTTTAGCAAATCCTTCAGCATTTTTTTCTTCTGCTTCAAATAAGCTTTTAGGAACAAATAAAGGAAAGTATGCATTCTCATGCCCTGTTTCTTTAAACTTTCTATCCAATTCTGCCTGCATTTTTTCCCAAATAGCAAAACCATATGGTTTAATAACCATACAACCTCTTACTGCAGAGTTCTCTGCAAGGTCTGCTTTTACTACTAATTCGTTATACCATTTAGAATAATCTTCTGCTCGTTTTGTTAACTTCTTGCTCATAAATTAAAAGTTTGGCACAAATATTGTTATCTTTAAAGTGAAAATTTTGTTAAAACTGTATTGTTTACAAAAACTGTACAAAACTACTATAAAATGGTTAGAGACCAAGTAAAGTTTATAGTTTTTATATAACAAATTAGGAATCATCTAAAACATATCATTATGAAACTACACTATACAAACCCAAACTTAAAACAACTTACCTTATTATTTATTACTAGTTTGTTACTGGTTTCTTGTGGTACATACCAAAGTGCATATAATAATGATGGTATTTATGACGATGACACATCAATAAAACAAAAAAGAAAAGTTATTGTTAACGATGAGAAAGAATATAGAGAATACAATGACAACTACTTTACTAAAAAACTTGAGAGTTTAGAAAGTATTGATAGAAATGAAGTTTTTACAGATATAGATGATTATAATTCTGCTGATACTTTATATGTAGATGATGAAACAATTGATGAAACTTTAAATTATAATGCAAGTGAACCTTGGGGCTATAATGACAATAATGATGTTATTGTAAATGTAAACCTTGGTAACAATAACCCTTATTGGAACGATTATTATGGTTTTTATGATAATTGGGGATATAATAACTGGGGATATAGAAATTGGGGATTCAACAGATCTCGTTTTTGGAATTACAATCCATACTGGCATCCATATCATTCTGCTTATTTCTGGAACACTGGCTTCTATTCTCCTTACTTTTATTCTCCTTTTTATAATCCTTACAGATATAACAATACAAATAGATATAATAACAGTTATTATAGAAACACAAATTACGGAAGAAGAACAGCTTATAATAACAATACTTATAGAAGAAATAATGTAAACTCGAGAAACTCTAGCGCAACAAGCAGAAGGAGAAGTACAACAAATGAATCTGCAGTTAATACTTCTAGAAGTAAAAGAAGAGGAACATCAACAGTTACAGAGCCTACAAGAAGGTCTTCTTCAACAACTCGAAGATCTACAACCCCAACAAGAAGAAGTTCTACTAACACTTCAAGAAGTACAAGAACGGGTTCTTCTACAAGAAGTAGTAGCGGTAGAAGTTCTAGCAGTAGTAGAAGAAACAATAGCGCTAGCACAAATAGAAGTAGCTCTAATACTAGAAATAGTGTAAGCTACACAAAACCAAGAAGTTCTTCTAACAATACAAGTAGTAGTAGTAGAAGTAACTCATCTTCTTCAAGAAGAACTTACACACCTTCTACTAGAAGCACCTCTTCAAGTAGTTATAACAGAAGTTCCTCATCTACAAGAAGTAGCAGTTCTAGAAGTTCTTCAACAAGAAGTAGCTCAAGAAGTTCTTCATCTAGAAGAAGAAACTAAAAACTTGATTTTATAACTTTAAACAATATTGATATGAAAAAAACATTCATAATTGCGGTACTATTCGCAGTAACATTTACATCCTTTTCTCAATCTTTAGGATATCAAGATTTAGCATTGGTTTTTTCTCAAAATGATGAAAATGGATCGGCTCGATTTACATCTATGAGTGGAGCTTTTGGAGCATTAGGAGGAGATATTTCTTCAATAAACATTAATCCTGCAGGTATAGCTGTTTATAAAAATAGTGTTTTTTCTGGAACTTTTAATTCAAGAAATTCTGATATAACATCTACTTATTATGGAAACTCTTTAACAACACAAGATCAATTTTTTAATCTTTCTCATGCTGGAGCAGTGCTTGTTTTTGATAGCGCTTATAATTCTGAATGGAGCAAGTTTGCTGTTGGATTTAACTACAGGGTTACAAAAGATTTTAATGATAGTTTTTTAGCACAAGGAAATAGTGGTGTTGCAACTTTTAATGAATTTCCTCTTGACATCAATACGCCTATTATAAATTATTCAAACGCAGATGAACAACGCTTTACAAATAATTTTGGAGGAGAAATTACTGAATTGAACTTAGGATTCTCATCTGTGCATCAAAATAAATTACATGTTGGGGTTGCTTTTAATTTTTACGACCTTAATTTTAGTCAACAATCTACACTTACAGAGTTTAATAGTGATGGAAATGGAAATGAATTAGACGCGTATTTTTATCAAGAAAACTTTACTACAGGAACAGGTTTTTCTGCAAATGCGGGTTTTATATACAAAGCAAATCAAAATTTTAGATTCGGATTAGCATATCAAACTCCTACTTGGTTTTCAGAAGTATTTGAAACAACAAATATTGTAAATAATGACGGATATTTTGGCGATACTGAAATTTCTGTAAACAACGACAATGTAATATTTGACAATACATCTGGAGGATATTACCCTTCTCAAGAATTAATTTACAGGTTAAAAACACCAAGTAAATTAACTGCTAGTGCTGCTTTTATCTTTGGTAAAAACGGTTTATTAAGTTTAGATTACACCAATAAAAATTATCAAAACATAAAATTATCTAATGATGATTTTAGTTCAGAAAATCAATTTTTTCAAAACGAATTAAGAAATACGTATGCAATAAACATAGGTACAGAATGGAGAATGGATCGTTTTAGTGTTCGTGGTGGTTATAAATTTGAACAAAGCCCAGATATCTTAGCTTTAGATTCAGATAACTTAAAAGGTTATTCTTTTGGAGGTGGTTATAACTTTGGTAATTTTAAATTAGATTTTGCTTATAGCAATAACAATAAAACAGGATTGTATAATTTTTACCCACAATACAACACAATAAATGGTGCAGATTTAAATATTGATAACAGAACAATAACAGCAACATTTACTCTTAACTTATAAGTAATTAGTTAGAACTTAATTACAAGCTACTTAATTTGATTTAAAAAGATCTTTTTGAGTAGCTTTTTTTATATCCTTAAAAACAAGTCTATTTCACTTTTTTTGCATTAATTTTGCAACTCATTTTTTTATTATGAAGAACACTCAAATTATTATTCAAGAAACTACAAACGACACTATATTAAAATTTAATAGCAATCAAATTTTAATTAACGGTGGAAGTTACGAGTTTAACAATATAGATGATGCTAAAAACTCACCTTTAGCACAACAATTATTCTATTTACCTTTTGTAAAAAAGATTTTTGTAACCGCTAATTTTATAGCACTTCAACGTTATGACATTGTACAATGGATAGATGTACAAGAAGAAGTAAGAGAACAAATTGAAGCTTATTTAAATGAGGGAAATGTTGTTGTAAACGAGCAAACTTCATCAACAAAAAAAGAAGCTATAGAAGTATATGCAGAAGTTACACCAAATCCTTCAGTAATGAAATTTGGAACAAACAAAGCATTAACTCAAACAGATGTTGAGTATAAAAATATAGATGAAGCAAGCCAATCATCTCCTTTAGCACAAGCTATTTTTAATTTCTCTTTTGTAAAAGAAGTATTTATTTCTGATAATTATATTTCTATTACTAAATATGATATGGTAGAATGGAATGAAGTTTATGGAGAAGTAAGAACTTTTATTAGAGAGTATTTAGCTGATGGAAAAACAATTATAAAAGAATTGCCAAAAGCAACAATTGAAACTACAGAAAAAATTAAAGCTCCAGAAGTTAAACTTGAAGGAATTTCGGCTCAAATTGTAGATATTTTAGATGAATACATTAAACCTGCTGTTGCTTCTGATGGTGGAAATATTGCATTTCAATCTTATGACGAAGAACATAAAGTTGTAAATGTAATTTTACAAGGAGCTTGTAGTGGTTGCCCATCTTCTACAGCAACTTTAAAAAACGGAATTGAAAACTTGTTAAAAGAAATGTTACCAAATCAAATTAATGAAGTTGTAGCAATTAACGGATAAAAAATGTCAGCAGAAAAAATAAACCCTTACAAAGATTCTAAACTTGGAAAAAAAGAACAAGTAACAAAAATGTTTGATAACATTTCTGAAAATTACGATGGTTTAAACCGTGTGATTTCTTTAGGAATTGATGTAAAATGGCGTAAAAAAGTTGTTGAAATTGTTGGTAAAAATAATCCTAAACAAATATTAGATATTGCAACAGGAACAGGAGATTTAGCTTTAATGATGGCAAAGTTAAATCCTGAAAAAGTTATTGGATTAGATATTTCTGCAGGAATGCTAGAAGTTGGAAAACAAAAAATTAACAAAGCAAATTTATCTGATAAAATAGAAATGATTGTTGGCGATTCTGAAGACATGCCTTTTAAGGATAATACTTTTGATGCAATTACAGTTTCTTTTGGTGTTCGTAATTTTGCTCATTTAGATAAAGGGATTACAGAAATTGCAAGAGTTTTAAAACCAACAGGAGTTTTAGTAATTCTAGAAACTTCTAACCCAACAAAATTTCCGTTTAAACAAGGTTATAAGTTATATACAAACATCTTCTTACCAATTGTTGGTAAATTATTTTCTAAAGACAAAGTTGCTTATTCCTATTTATCTGAATCTGCAAATTCTTTTCCTTTTGGAGAAGCATTCAACAATATTTTACAAAAAAATGGGTTTACCAATACAGAACACAAACCTGTAACTTTTGGAGTTGCTACAATTTATACTGCACGTAAATAATGATGAGTAAAAGAATCTTAATATTTGGTTTTTTCCTTTTAACCTCTTTAGCGTTTTATGCTCAAAGAGATCGAGTAGAGTATCTACCAACTTTTGATAACCGAAAAATACATTACGGTTTTTATTTAGGTTTAAATAAAAACGATTTTAAACTAAACTTAAGAGAAAGTACAATACCAAATGCTAATATAACCGTTGAAGCAACAGCTGGTTTTAATGTTGGTTTAGTTGCAGATTTACGTTTACATAAAAATCTTAATTTACGTTTAGAACCAGGATTAATAAGTAACACAAAAAAAGTTTTTTTTAATCATTTAGCTACAGAACAAGACAGTGTTAGAGAAATAGGATCTACTTATTTACATGTTCCGTTAGTTTTTAAATTTAGTACAGATAGGTATAAAAACATTCGTCCTTATGTATTAGCTGGGGTTTCTTATGATTATAACTTTTCTAGTAATGAAAGAAATCAAGACGATAATTCTGCAGGACAATTTAGAATGAAAACCCACAACTTTATGTATGAAGTTGGAATTGGTGTAGATGTATACTTATATTTCTTTAAATTTTCTCCATCTATTAGAGGAGTTTTTGCAATGAATAATGAAGTTAAATATGACGATGACACTAATAGTCAGTGGACAGCTCCTATAAATTACATGGGAACTCGTGGTGTTTTTCTAACGTTTGCTTTTGAGTAAATTACCTTCTAAATTCACTCAACAAAATAGCAGTTGCAGTGGCAACATTTAAACTTTCTGTTTCTTGAGTTTCACCAAAGCGTGGAATAGAAATTTTATAAGTAACCACTGTTTTTATTTTATCTGAAACACCATTAGCTTCATTTCCCATAATTAAAATTCCTTCTTTTGGTAAAGTTGTTTTATAAACATTTTCACCATCCATATCTGCAATAAATGTTGGCAAAATGGTTTCGTTTAAATACAATTCTAAATCAACATAATGAATTGCAATTCTTGTTAAAGAGCCCATAGAAGCTTGCACAACTTTTTGATTATAACAGTCTACAGTTTCTTTAGAGCAAATAAGTTCAGAAATTCCAAACCAATCACACAAACGAATAATTGTTCCTAAATTTCCAGGATCATTTATTGCATCTAAAGCAACAATTAACCCTTTATTTAAAATTGATTTTTCTTCCGGCATTTTAAACAATCCCAAGACCTTATTTGCATTTTTTAGATTGCTTATTTTATTTAATTCAGTATCAGAAATTCTTATAATTTTATCTTTAGAAATATCTGTAGAAAAATCATCAGTACAAAATAATGCTTCAACAGAGAAAGAAGAATTTAATAATTCTTGCACAACTTTTACTCCTTCAGCAATAAATAATTTATGCTTCTGTCTATACTTTTTTTGAGATAAACTTGTTATTAATTTAAGTTGATTTTTTGAGATACTCATTAATTGATTGTAAATTGAAATAAACCGTTGAAAAATACTATTTTTGAATTTAATAGCGCAGCTAAAGTAATGAAAAAACTTTCTTTTTATTTTTTACTGATATTCATTTTAGTTTCATGTAATTCTACAAAACATGTTGCAGAAGATGAACATATGCTTACGCAAAATTACATTTTTGTAGACAGTACAAGAAATAAAAGTAGCGAATTACAAAAATACGTTTTACAGAAACCAAATCCGCGTTTGTTTGATTTACCTTTGGGTTTGTATTTTCATAATTTTGGTAATCATAATAAACCTCAGAAAGCTTCAGAATGGGGTAAAAAAAACAAACGATCGTACAATTTTGTTAAAAGTATATTTTCAGAAAAACAAAGTATTGTGTATGCAAATGCTTTTATTGGTCTAAATAATTGGTTCTTAAGCTATGATGCACCAGTAATTGTAAGTGAGAATAAAGTAAAAAGAACAGAAGATAATTTGTGGGCTTATTACAAAACTCAAGGTTTTTTTAAATCTAAAGTTCAATCAAAAATTAATAGATATAATGATAAAAAAGCTACTGTAGATTATTTTATTACAAAAGGAAAACCAACTTTATTAGACACTATAAAATTAAATATAGAGTCGCCAGTTTTAGATTCTATTTATAAAAACTCAGGAATAAAATCTCTTCTAAAAAAAGGAGATCAATACAAAGATGAAACATTTAGAAATGAAGCCTCAAGAGTTATAAAACTTTTTAGAAATAACGGAATTTATCATTTTTCTGAGACTGCTTTAGGTTTTTATGTAGATTCTACAAGAACAGATTATAAAACAAATGTAGATTTTAAAATGTCTGGATCTAGTTTTAAAGAAGAAAAAGGAAGTTATATAAACAAACCTTTTAAAGTTCATAAAATTAAAGAAGTAAATGTAACTACAGATTATTCATTTATCAAAAAAAATGAAATTCCTTCTGATACTGTTTCATATAAAGGAATAAACTTTTTAGCACATAATAAGGTTAAGTACAATCCTAAATATTTAGCACAATCTATTTTCTTAAAACCTGGCAGTATTTATAAAGACACTTTAAGAAACTTAACTAGAAATCATTTAAAATCTCTTAAAAACTTTAAATCAACCAATATAAAATTTACCACAATTCCTGGTACAGATGATGAACTAAAAATGGATGTTTTTCTAGCTCCTATTGAAAAATACACACTTGGGTTTGAAACCGAATTAACCCATTCTAATATTAGAAACATCGGTACTTCAGCTAAATTTTCTGTTACAGACAGAAACTTTTTAAGAGGTGCAGAATTATTTAAATTATCATTTCTTGGATCTTATTTTAACTCTAACAATGGTCCTGGTTGGGAAATTGGTGCAGATGCATCTTTAGAACTACCAAGATTCCTTGCTCCTTTTGGAATAAGTAAATTAGTACCAAAAGAAATGTCTCCTAGAACCTTAATTTCTTTAGGTACAAGTTTTCAAAAAAACATAGGTTTAGACAGGCAAACTTTTACAATTCTTACAGATTTAAGATGGCAATTTAATCCAAAGAAAACAATTCAGTTAGAAATTTTTAATGTACAATATATTCAGAATTTAAATATCGATCGATTTTTTGATATTTATAGTTCAGAGTTTACAAACCTAAATGCTGTAGCTAAAACTTATGATGAAGTTAATAATATAGTTATTGAAGAAGATAAAAATTATCCTTTATCAAAAGACTTAGATAACCAAGTAGCTGAATCTATTAGTTTTATGGAAACAGTTTCTGATAAAGCTAGTTTTAAAGCATCTAATCCAGATGAATACAATACAGCTCTAAATATTTTAAACAGGTATAATATTGTAACATCAGATTTTTTAATACCAACAATTGCTTACTCTTTTACCTATAACAATCAATATGATTTTAAAGACAACAATTTCTCATTCTTTAAAATTAGAATAGCAAATTCTGGAAACGTTTTAGGGTTATTTTCTAAAAACACCAACAGTAAAGACAAAAAAACATTTTTAAAAATTCCTTTAGCTCAATATTTTAAAACAGATATTGAATATAAGAAATTTTGGGATGTAGGTAGAAATTCTGTATTTGGAATTAGAACATTTTTAGGTGCAATAATTCCTTATGACAATTCTGATATTCCTTTTACAAAAAGTTATTTTGCAGGAGGATCTAATGACATTAGAGCGTGGCAAACTTATGAGCTTGGACCAGGAAGTAGAAATACCGGTTTAGAATATAATGTAGGAAGTTTAAAATTTTTAACAAGTGCAGAATACAGGTTTGATGTTGTAAGTAAATTAAAAGGTGCCATTTTTATTGATGCTGGTAATATTTGGGATATCACTGGTTCTAGTTTTGTTGATGAAGATTCTAAATTTAATAAATTTTCATCATTAGAAGACATTGCAATTGGCTCAGGATTTGGAGCAAGATTAGATTTTAGCTTTTTAGTACTTCGTTTTGATATTGGTTTTAAAACTTACGAACCATATTTAAATGATAAAAAATGGTTTAAAAACTACAACTTTGCTAGCGCAGTATATAATATAGGAATTAACTACCCATTTTAATCAAAATAATTTTAAAACTCTATAACGTTTTCGTTATTTTATACTTACTTCAGGTAAAAAAACAGCTATTTTGATTACTTTTGAAAAGTAAAAATATCAATTATTTAAAACAACAATTATGAGTCATAATATAAAACCTGGAGTAGCAACAGGAAACGAAGTTCAAGAAATTTTTAAGCTAGCTAAAGAAAAAGGATTTGCATTACCAGCTGTAAATGTTATTGGTTCTAACACAATAAATGGTGTTTTAGAAACTGCAAGAGATTTAAATGCACCAGTAATTATTCAATTTTCTAATGGTGGAGCACAATTTAATGCAGGTAAAGGTTTATCTAATGAAAATGAAAAAGCAGCAATTGCAGGTGCAGTTGCAGGTGCAAAACATATTCATGAATTAGCTGTAGCTTATGGAGTTCCTGTAATTTTACATACAGACCATTGTGCTAAGAAATTATTACCTTGGATTGATGGTTTATTAGATGCAAGTGAAAAGCACTTTGCAGAAACTGGAAAACCTTTATATAGTTCTCATATGATAGATTTATCTGAAGAACCTTTAGAAGAAAATATTGAAATTTGTAAAACTTATTTAGCTCGTATGAGTAAAATGGGTATGACTTTAGAAATTGAGTTAGGTATTACAGGTGGTGAAGAAGATGGTGTAGATAATTCTGATGTTGATGTTTCTAAATTATATACACAACCAGAAGAAGTTGCTTATGCTTATGAAGAGTTATTAAAAGTTTCTCCTCAATTTACTATAGCAGCAGCATTTGGTAACGTTCATGGTGTTTATAAACCAGGAAACGTAAAATTAACTCCGAAAATTTTAAAAAATTCTCAAGAATTTATTACAAAAAAGTATGGAGTTGAAGAAAACCACATCGATTTTGTATTTCACGGAGGTTCTGGTTCTACACTAGAAGAAATAAGAGAAGCAATTGGTTATGGTGTTATTAAAATGAATATTGATACTGATTTACAATTTGCATTTACAGAAGGAATTAGAGACTACATGCAAGGAAAAGCAGATTATGTAGCAACTCAAATAGGTAATCCTGATGGAGCAGATCAACCAAATAAAAAATATTACGATCCAAGAAAATGGCTACGTGAAGGAGAGCAAACTTTTAAAACTCGTTTAAAACAAGCTTTTACAGATTTAAACAACGTAGACACTTTATAGTATTTCTATAAATCTAAAATAGATTAAAAGCATTTTGATATGAATCAAAATGCTTTTTTTATACATCAAAATATAGATTACTTAAAAGAAAAAAAGTGTAGTTCATAAAAAACTTTTACATTTGTATCTTCTTATTCATCCTCGTATTTAAAAAAACTGAATTAGAAAATAATCC
Source organism: uncultured Polaribacter sp. (assembly GCA_965367085.1). Lineage (GTDB taxonomy): Bacteria > Bacteroidota > Bacteroidia > Flavobacteriales > Flavobacteriaceae > Polaribacter. The sequence goes on along the minus strand of CBDUHF010000022.1, from coordinate 26,541 downwards.
AAAAAAATAGATTCTAACTTATTATGGCTTGGTTTAAACGAAAAGACAAGGGAATTCAAACCCTTACAGAAGATAAAAAAGACACTCCAAAAGGTTTATGGTATAAAACACCTAGTGGAAAAATTATAGATACAGAAGAATTAAAAAGAAACTTATATGTTAGTCCAGAAGATGGTTACCATGTAAGAATTGGAAGTAAAGAATACTTTGAACTTTTATTTGATGATAATAAATTTGAAGAGTTAAATGAAAAATTAACTTCTAAAGATCCTTTAAAATTCGAAGACACAAAAAAATATCCAGATAGATTAAAAGCTGCACAAGAAAAAACAAAATTAAAAGATGCTGTAAGAACTGCCGTTGGTAAATCTTATGGTAAAGATCTTGTTATTGCTGCTATGGATTTTGCTTTTATAGGTGGCTCTATGGGTTCTGTAGTTGGAGAAAAAATAGCTAGAGCTATAGATTATTCTATAAAAAATAAGATTCCTTTTTTAATGGTTTCAAAATCTGGTGGAGCTAGAATGATGGAAGCATCATTATCTTTAATGCAATTAGTAAAAACATCATCTAAGTTAGCTCAATTAGCAGAAGTTAAGATTCCCTATATATCTTTATGTACAGATCCAACAACTGGAGGTACTACTGCATCTTATGCAATGTTAGGCGATATTAATATTGCAGAACCAAATGCATTAATTGCTTTTGCAGGACCAAGAGTTGTAAAAGATACAACAGGAAAAGATTTACCAGAAGGATTTCAAAAATCTGAATTTGTTTTAGAACACGGTTTTCTAGATGCTATTTATGAGCGTAAGAATCTAAAAAAACAAATAAATTTATACATAGATTTAATTCAAAATCTTCCAATTAGATCATAATATTAAAAGCCAGCAAATGCTGGCTTTCTTATTCTTTTACGAAAACTATTAAAAGTTCTACTTTACTGAGTTTTTATTAAAAAAAATAATTCTATATTTGCAGCTTCAATGAAAAGCTCATTGAGTACATAAAAATCATTTAAATAATATTGGAATGTATTTAACTAAAGAAGTAAAAGAAAGCATCTTCGAAAAACACGGTAAAGGAAAAAACGATACTGGTTCTTCAGAAGGTCAAATTGCGTTATTCACACACAGAATTAACCATTTAACAGAACACTTAAAGAAAAATCGTAAAGATTATAACACTGAGCGTTCTCTAGTAATGATGGTTGGTAAACGTAGAAGTTTATTAGATTATCTTAAGAAAACAGAAATCAACAGATATCGTGCAATTATTAAAGAATTAGGAATTAGAAAGTAATTCTTACAAAAAGAGGCTCTATAAACGTGCCTCTTTTTTATTTTAAAACATATTTTACATTCTGCCTAACAAACAGAATTTTTTATAAAAAAATCAAAAGTAGTAACAGCATTTTTGAATTTCCATTGTAACAACAACAGACAACACAACAACAAAAAAACATTAAAAATTTAGAATTAAAACTTATGATTCCAAAAGTATTTAGAGAGGTTATAGACCTTGGAGATGGAAGAACTATCTCATTAGAAACCGGTAAATTAGCAAAACAAGCTCACGGTTCAGTTGTTGTTCAAATGGGGAAAGCAATGTTATTATGTACTGTAGTATCTAGCTATAAAGCTGGAACAGTAGATTTTTTACCTTTAACTGTAGATTATAGAGAAAAATTTGCTGCTGCAGGACGTTACCCAGGTGGTTTCTTTAAAAGAGAAGCAAGACCAAGTGATGGAGAAGTATTAACAATGCGTCTTGTAGACCGTGTTTTACGTCCATTATTTCCAAAAGATTATCATTCAGAAGTACAAGTTATGATTCAGTTAATGTCTCATGACGAAGATGTAATGCCAGATGCATTGGCAGGTTTAGCAGCGTCAGCAGCTATTCAATTATCAGATTTTCCTTTCGAATGCCCTATTTCTGAAGCACGTGTTGCTAGAGTAAATGGAGAATTTGTAATCAACCCAAATAGAGCACAATTAGCAGAGTCTGATATCGATATGATGATTGGAGCTTCAGCTGATTCTGTAATGATGGTTGAAGGTGAAATGGATGAAATTTCTGAAGAAGAAATGGCAGATGCAATTAAGTTTGCTCATGAAGCTATTAAAGTACAATGTGCTGCTCAAGTAAAATTAGCAGAAGCTTTTGGTAAGAAAGAAACAAGAGAGTATGAAGGTGAAAGAGAAGATGAAGAATTAGCAGCAAAAATTAATGATTTTTGTTATGACAAATGTTATGCAATTGCTAAAAAAGGAACTTCTAAAGTAGAACGTACCACTGCATTTGCAGAAGTAAAAGAAGAATTAAAAGCTTCATTTACAGAAGAAGAATTAGAAGATTATGGAGACTTAGTTGGAAAATACTTTAACAAATCTCAAAAATCTGCTGTTCGTGAATTAACTTTAGCAGAAGGTTTACGTTTAGACGGTCGTAAAACTGATGAAATTAGACCAATTTGGTGTGAGGTAGATTATTTGCCTTCAGTACATGGTTCATCTATATTTACTCGTGGAGAAACTCAAGCATTAGCAACAGTTACTTTAGGAACATCTAGAGACGCAAATAAAATAGACATGCCATCTTATGAAGGTGAAGAGAATTTCTATTTACATTATAATTTCCCTCCTTTTTGTACAGGTGAAGCAAGACCATTAAGAGGAACTTCTCGTAGAGAAGTTGGTCATGGTAACTTAGCACAACGTGGTTTAAAAGGAATGATTCCAGATAGTTGTCCTTATACAGTAAGAGTTGTTTCTGAAGTTTTAGAATCTAATGGTTCTTCTTCTATGGCAACAGTTTGTGCTGGTACAATGGCATTAATGGATGCAGGTGTTCAAATGATAAGACCAGTTTCTGGTATTGCTATGGGATTAATTTCTGATGGAGATCGTTACGCAGTTTTATCTGATATTTTAGGTGATGAAGACCACTTAGGAGATATGGACTTTAAAGTAACTGGTACTTCTGAAGGGATTACTGCTTGTCAAATGGATATTAAAGTTAAAGGACTTTCTTACGAAATTTTAGTGAATGCATTAAAACAAGCAAGAAATGGTCGTTTACACATTTTAGAGAAATTAACCGATACTATAACTGCTCCAAATGCAGAAGTAAAAGGTCATGCTCCAAAAATGATAAATAGAAGAATTCCTAATGATTTAATTGGTGCATTTATTGGACCTGGAGGAAAAAATATTCAAGAATTACAAAAAGAAACAGAAACTACAATTGTAATTACTGAAGACCCTGTTACTGAAGAAGGAATTATTGAAATTTTAGGAACAAAACCAGAAGGAATTGAAGCGGTTATTGCTAGGATTGAATCTATGATGTTTAAACCAGAAAAAGGTTCTATATACCAAGTAAAAGTAATTAAAATGTTAGATTTTGGTGCTGTTGTAGAATATACTGAAGCTCCTGGAAACGAAGTTTTATTACATGTTAGTGAATTAGCATGGGAACGTACAGATAATGTTTCTGACGTTGTTAAAATGGGAGACATTTTAGATGTAAAATACTTCGGTATAGATCCAAGAACTAAAAAAGAAAAAGTTTCTAGAAAAGCTATTTTACCAAAACCAGAAGGTTTTGTAGAAAGACCTCCAAGAGACAATAATCGTGGTAGAGATAATCGTGGACGTGATAACAGACGTGATGACAGAAAACCAAGAGCTCCAAGAAAAGAAGAATAAATTCTTTTTATTATTATATAAAAATCGCCAAAATATTTTGGCGATTTTTTTGTTTAAAATCAGATCTACTGTTTGAATTTTATTAGTTTTTTACACCTAATTATATAGATTAAAACTATTGGTTTCTTCTTAGTTTTTAAGAATTAAAAAGCTGTAAATTTTACCATAAAAAAACTCCCAATCATAAATTACAAATGATTAGGAGCTTGAATAAATAATAACCTTTCTCTCTTTATTTATTGAAATACTACTTTTCTAAAAGATGTTTTTGTATTAGATATTAACTTAAACAAATAGACTCCTTTAGAAATATTTAAATCATTTAGTTGATTTATTCCAATATTTAAAGTTTTACTTAAAACTTCTTTGCCAGAAATATTATACACTTTTAAATTTGATTTTTCTAGAACGTTTAAGGTTACTTCACCTCTCGATGGATTAGGATATACTGTAAAACCTATTTTTTCTTCATTTTTAATACTTAAAGTTGTTGCACAATCTTCACTAAAAACAGCGTTCGAAGGAATTCTAAGCCAAACTCCATTATTATTAAAACTTGCTTGAGAAAATGCTGCATTATCTACTTGAATACATTTTAAATCTGAATTAGCAGAAACTCTAAAATAAGTAACATTAGTATTATTTCCGTTTTTAACATCTAATTCTATTAAAGAATTAGCATAAGCATCTATATGAGTAAGTTTGCTATTGCTGCTTAAATCTAATCTAGTTAGACTATTATATTGAAATTTTACAGTCTCTAATAATGTATTTTCTTTTACATTTATACTTGTTAAACTATTATTAGAACAATTAAGCCCTTTTAATGCCGTAAAATCTGCAATACCGGTTAAATCTGCAATTTCTTTATTACTAACATCTAAATTAGAAATATTATTAATATTTGTTGAAGGCACAAAGCCATCTAAAGTATCATCATATCCTAAATCTATTAGTGCTTGCTCAAAATTGTTATCTGGTATATAAGTCCCATCACTGTAACAAAAATTAGTGTATGGTATTTTGCTATATGGTGGAAATACTAAACTATTACCTTCGGTATTTGTCCAATTTGTAGTTGAATAATTAGGATCATCTACCTCTATACAAACTAAGTTCTTAGCATTTCCAATAACAAAAAGACTACTATTAAAGTTAGTGTTATTTCCGTTTTTTAAATTTATTTTTTTTAAAGCATTTGCAGATGTTATCATAACACTTTCTAAATTAGTACTTTTACTTACATCTAAGCTTTCTAACTTTGTACTGGTTTCAAAAGACCGTATAACTTTTAAGCTACTAAAATTGGTGGTATTAAAATCTTTTATCTCAGCATTAAATAAAATGTCTTCAATTTTAGTATTCTGGCTTAAATCTAAAGAATTGATATTAGTTGATTGAAAATGTAGAGTATTTAATTCTTTATTGTTAGATAAATCTAGAGAGTTTAAGTCTTTAGAAGATACGTATAATTTTTTTAGTTTTGTGTTTTTAGATAAATCTAAATTATCTGTTAAATAATTACCTAACCTTAATATTTCTAAATTTATATTATCTATAAAGCTTAAAACATTACTAACTGGATTAGAAGCAATGTTTAAAGATTTTAATTTTGTCATACCGGTAGTGGTTATTGTTGTTATTTTATTATCATAAATATCTATAGTTTCTAGATTTAAATTATTACTTAAATCTAAAGTTTCAATTTTTCCACAAGAGCTAACGTTTAAATTTTTTAGAGTTGTATTGTTAGAAAGATTAACTAAAGTTAAATTGTAATTAGAAGATGCTGATAAAGTTTCTAATAATACATTTTGACTAAGATTAAATGATTTTATTCCACTAAAGTATGCATTTAAAACTTTTAATTTTGTATTATTACTAAAGTCTAAATCGCCTAAATTGTTGTTATTGTATATATCTAGAGTTTCTAGCTCCTTTAATGCTTCTATACCTGTTAAATCTGAAATTCCTTTAGCACTAATATCTAAGTTAGTTATTTTATTTAATTCTGCAGTTTCTACATAATCATCTAAAAGATTATCATATCCCTTATCTATTAAAGCTTTTTCAAAATTATCATCTGGCACATAAGTAAGACAACTTTCAGAATAAATAGCTGATAAATCTTTTTCCCAAGCTGCACCAATATTATTAGCATTATCTACCTGAATGCAAGATAAATTATTATTAATCCTAGCATTAAAATTTGATAAAATATCGTTACTACCATTGGCTATATTTAACTTAGTTAAAGAATTATTATCACAATACAAATCTTCTAATGAGGTTACAGAAGTAACATCTAAGCTTTTTAGTTTGTTATTATTAGCTCGTAAATAATTAATATCTGGATTGTTCGAAACATTTAATGTTGTTAATTGATTATTTTGAGCAAAAACAACATTTAGTTTATTAAGTTCAGACAAGTCTAAACTTTTTAACAAATTGTTATTACAAACCAATACTTGCAGGTTTTTATTTTCAATTAGGTTCAATTCCTCTAAAAAATTACCACTAACATCTAATTGTATTAAATCTGTAAAATCTTCTATACCTGTTAAATTTGAAATAGTCTGACCACTAACGTTTAATGCTGTAACGTTTCTAATATTAGATGTACTTACAATTCCATCATTAGCAATTCCATTACCCATACTATTAGAACTACCAACAGAAACAACATCACCATTTGCGTTATGAGTTTCAAGATAATTTTCAAACTTTGCATCTGGTATAGATGTTTGAGCAAAAACAAACGTACTAATAGATAGAATATACAATAAAAATAATTTCTTCTTTAATTTCATAATATTTACTTTTTTAACAATTTTATTAAACTATAAATGTGTTTTTAATGATTTTAATAAAAATACAGAAATGTAAAAATATAGAAAAATATGTTTTTATTAGACCGAATAACACTAATTAGAAGTACTCGGACTTATTTTAAAGGGAAAAAAAATACTATTTATTTTTTTTGTTAAAATATCTATTTACTATTTTTTATAAACTGAGTTGGAGTTTGTCCTGTTTGTTTTTTAAAAAAAGCTTGAAATGTAGATTTAGAATTAAAGCCAGCCTCAAAAGCTAAAGCTAAAATTGTAAAGTCTTTATTTTTATTTTCTTTGAATAAAGATATTAAGAAATCTAATCTATAAGAATTAATAAAATTATAAAAATTTTTATTAGTTGTTTGATTTATTATTGCAGATAAATAGCTTTTACTTATTCCTAGTTTATTAGATAATACTTCTAAAGACAAATCAGGTTCTAAAAAAAGCTGTTCCTTTTCAAAAAGTAATATCAAAGATTTATAATACTCATTATTTGTATCAATTTTTAATTCTTTCTTTTTTTGAGAATTATCTTCTTCTATTGAAACACTATTAATAATATTATTATTAAAAACAGGCAGTAAAGCTTTGTCATTAATAAAACCTGTCCAAGCAATCCAATGGATAACAAAGGCCATAAATAACCAAATACTAAAATACAAAGACATTGAAGTTATGTTATAAACTTGACAATAGGTTATTGTTACAAACCAGATAATACAAAAAAAGAATACTATTAAAATAAAACGCTTATGAAAAATTAATTTAGATTTATTATAATTTGAAAACTGTTGTTGTAACAATATCTCTATTTCTCCTAACTTTAAATAAGACAAATAACCAATAAAAAGTGAAAAAAAAAGAGCAAAGTATTCTTCAAATATATAAATTACACTTAAAACACTATTACTAATCTGTTTATCTGGGGTTGCAAAAAAATTGTACCATTTCAATGATATTAAGGCAAATGAAAATAATATAAAAGGCAAAAATCCTAATTTATTAATAGCTGTCAACTTTTTTTGAAAAGGGGCAATATTTATAATATATAAATAGAATGAAATAGCTGCCAACATAGACCAAGGCAAATAAAACAAATTGATTAAAGGCAATAATTGAGAAAGGCCAACCACATAAAAAAAGTAGTACAACAAATTCATAGAAAGACTAAATAAAATTAAGCTTAAATAAAAACGAGCTTTTTTATTTTCCTCCTTTTTAAAGAATAATATTAAGACAATTACAAAACCTTGTAAAGCACCAAAAAGCATTAAAATATTTATAAAAGTCCAATTCATAGTAAAATCAAAAATAAAAAAAATAAATAAGAAAAAAATAATTTTAGTAATTCTTAAAAAAAACAGATGAAAACAATCATTTTTATATAATTTGTACTATTTAATCTTAAATTTAAAAATGCTTTTATTTTCTTTGTAAATATTCTATGAAAACTCAACGAATCTCATATTTATCTTTAGGAACAAATCAAGGAAACAAACTTGAAAACCTACAAAATGCAATAGATTTAATTGCAGATAAAGTGGGTGCTATAAAAAAAATATCTTCTGTGTATAAAACTCCTTCTTGGGGATTTAAAGGAGAAGATTTCTATAATATCTGTATTAAAGTATCTACATATCAACAACCAGAGACTTTAATGGAAACTTTATTAGATATTGAAAATTCTTTAGGTAGAGAAAGATCTAACCAAAAAGGGTATCAAAATAGAAATATAGATATCGATATATTACTTTTTGACGATGAAATTATATTTTCAAAAACATTAATTGTTCCACATTCAAAAATGCTGTCACGTAAATTTGTGATGATTCCATTGGTTGAAATTGCTTCATCTACAATTCATCCAGTAGAAAAGAAACAACTTTCTGTTTGTATACAAAATATTGATGATTCTTCAGAAATTAGCATCGTTGATGTTAAATTAATTCGACCAATTCCGATCTCAGAAAAATACAATTACATTGCAATTGAAGGAAATATTGGTGCAGGTAAAACGTCTTTATCAAGAATGATTTCAAGTTATTTTAACGCTAAGTTAGTTTTAGAACGTTTTGCTGAAAACCCGTTTTTACCCAAATTCTATGAAGATAAAGAAAGATATGCTTTTCCATTAGAAATGAGTTTTTTGGCCGATAGATATCAACAGTTAACAGACGACTTAGCACAATTCGACTTATTTAAGAACTTTATTGTATCTGATTACTATATCTTTAAATCTTTAATTTTTGCACAAGTTACACTTCAAAAAGAAGAATATTTATTGTACAGAAAAATGTTTAATTTAATGTATAAAGAAATTACAAAGCCAGATTTGTATGTTTATTTATATCAAAATACAGAAAGATTATTAGAAAATATTAAAAAAAGGGGCAGAGAATACGAGCAAAATATAAAACCAGAGTACTTACAAAAAATTCATGATGGTTACAAAAGCTTTATAAACACTGAAGAAAACCTTAATTCATTAGTTATAGATGTATCAGAAATTGATTTTGTAAATGATAAATCAGATTATAACTACATTATTAATAAAATTAAGAGTTTTTAAAAAAAAAATTATACTTTTGCATAAGTATAATATAATTCCCCCAATTGTTAAAAAAATAATACAGGAAACCAAATGAGGAGAATTTTTTTATTTCTTTTATTTAGCACTTTAATAGCTGCTAAATCGTATAGTCAATTTACTACAGACGAAATCACTTACGGTAACAATATCGACCTAGAAAATAGTAATAGTTGGGCTTTTGGAGGTGGATTTAGTAATTTCATCATGCATGGAGATTTACGATCTATAGGAACAGGTGATGATACAAATTACTTAAACTTTGGTGGTTTTCTTCTTGCACAAAAAATGTTCAACCCTTTATTAGGTTTAGAACTTAAGGGTTCTTTTACTAAAATGTCTGGTGGAGCACAATATTTTTCTAACACAGCTAACTATTTTGTACTTTATTCTACGGGTGTTACCAATCAAGATAATTTAAACTTTAAAGGAAATGCATTAGGAGCTGAATTGAACTTAATATTCAGTTTTACTAACTTATATAAGACTTCTGATAGTAATTGGAATGCAGCAGGTTATTTTGGAGTAGGTTACCATCAATATAACTCTGCTCTATATGAAAGATTTGCAGACGGATCTAATGTTATAATTCCAGGAGCTAACTTTGGTGTTAATCCAGCAAGAAACAGTGTAAATCAAGCTAGTTCTATATATTTATCTGCTCAGTTTGGTTTAAAAAGAAGGTTAAGTAAACGTGTTGATTTAGAGTTTAGAACAGGAATGTACTTTAATTATGAAGATCATTTAGATGCTGCCATTTCTAACAAGCAAGATTGGGAAACGTTCTTTGTTTCTAGTATTGGTATTGTTGCAAAATTAGGTAAGAAAAAAATATACACAATTTGGGGTGACCAAGGAAAAGGTGGTAACGACTTTAAAATTATTGATACTGATAAGGATGGTGTAATGGATCAATTAGATATTGAACCAAATACACCTGCAGGTGTAATGGTTTATGGAAATGGAAAAGCTGTAGATTCTGATAAAGATGGATTACCTGATTATAATGACAAATGTCCTTTAGAATACGGACCAATTTCTAATGAAGGATGTCCTCTAAACGTTGACACAGATGGTGATGGTGTAATGGATGGAAAAGACTTATGTCCTAACACAGTAGGAACTGTTGAAAATAGAGGTTGTCCTAAACAAGAAGCTGTTCAACCAAGTAATATTAATCAGCAAATTGCATTATTAGCAACAAGTATTTATTTCGATACAAATAGCGATAGAATTAAGACTATTTCTTATTCTAACATTGATAAGATTGTTTCTTTAATGAAGAAAATACCAAATGTAAAATTTGTTATTGAAGGGCATACAGATGATAGAAATAGTGATCGATACAACTTATATTTATCTCAAAGAAGAGCAGCTAGTGTAAGAAAATATATGATTAAGCAAGGAATTGTTTCTGACAGACTTAAAGCAACTGGTTATGGTGAATCTAGACCTAAATTCTCTAACAGTAATGCTGGTGGAAGACAGTTAAACAGAAGAGTAGAGATTACTCCAGTTGATTCTTTTGATTAAGCAAAAGCGAAACTAACAATAAAAAAAAGCGATTACTTTTATAAGTAATCGCTTTTTTATTTTAATAAAAAACATTTATTTTTTTAACTCTAATTTTTCTGCAAAATAATCACAAAAATCTCTCATAGTTGCACTCATTTTTTCATCATCAGTTGCGCGTTCAAAAGTATCTGCCATAGATACTAGAGTCTGATGATAGAATTGCTTCATCTCATCTACAGGCATATCTTTGGTCCACAAATCCATACGTAATGTATCTTTTTGTTTATGATCCCAAACAGAAATCATAATAGCTTTAGAAGCTTCATTATTTATACCTCCATCTTTTGCAGTCCAAGAAATTTCTTCTGGCACTTTATTCTCGTCTAAACCAATATTAAATATTATTTCTGAATTATGTTTTACTGACATTACTTTTTAGGCTTATATTTAGATTTTTTCAATAAATCTGTTCCACTTATTTTTAATAATTCTTGCAAAGATACATCATTATACTTCATATAAGATTTAACAATTTGCCATCCAGTCCAAACACCTATTCTACCAGGTGATAAATTATCATGTTCCATATAAAACTTAGAGAAAGGTGCTGCCTCTATAAATCTTTTATTCAATTTTGTATCTGTACTAAAAAGCAATTTTTTATCTATAAAGTATTTCCAAATTTGTTCTTCATTTGATTTTGCCCATTCTAGTTTATCCTGTTCAAACCCTATTTTTACTTTCTCAGAGATTAAAGGCAAATACAAATCTTGTAAGTACATTTTTTTTCCTTCATAAATCATTTTTCCTATAAAACTTCTATCATTTAAAGGTAAAACTTGTTTATTAATCATTGTATTAGCAACATCTACTATTATACGCTCTTTTGTATTGTTCTCTTTTATATAATTAGGATAATCTGAGTAAAATTTATGATTCTTTCCTAAATAGACATCTAAAGAAATAATTAACAAACTATCTACATAAGTAATTCTATTATCGTAATCTATGTTTGTTAACATTGTAATTACTTTTGGCGAATTAAATCTAGGATTGTAATATTTAACATGCTTAAAAAGTGAAATTAATTTCTTTTCTATAGCTGAAAAATCTTTATATTTTTTTTGAGTTTCAAAAAATAATTCTTGTTCTTGTTTATCTTCAATTTTAGATAAAGAGATACTATCAGTCATTTCTCTAGGAAAAAAAAACGGGTATTTATTTTTAATAGTAGGCAAGCTTTCTTTATCTGATGAATAAAAATCTATATCAAATCTATCAACAGTAAAATCTATTTTTATATTAGAAACATCTACTTTTTTTACCTTATTAGTATTACAAGAAAAAAAACTAAATAAAACTACTAATAGTATTAAAAAAAATCTCATAAACTTTGTATCTTGCTTTGTGTAATTACAAACGATAAAAATACTAAAATAGTTTATCAATGAATACTGAAAAAGTTGCAGAATATATAATAGGTTGGTTAAAAGATTATGCAGAAAACGCTAAGGTAAAAGGATTTGTTGTTGGAGTTTCTGGCGGAATTGATTCTGCAGTTACTTCTACATTATGTGCAAAAACAGGATTTCCTACACTATGCGTAGAAATGCCAATACATCAAGCTATGAGCCAAGTTACAAGAGCTCAAGATCATATTAAACAACTTAAAGATCGTTTTAAAAACGTTTCTGATGTGTGTGTCGACTTAACCTCAACTTTTGAAGATTTTAAAAATGTGGTTCCAAATACAGATGCTTCTCCTAAATTAGATTTGTCTTTAGCAAATACAAGAGCGAGATTAAGAATGACAACTTTATACTATTTAGCCGGTTTACATGGGTTTTTAGTTGCAGGAACTGGTAACAAAGTAGAAGATTTTGGTGTTGGTTTTTATACTAAATATGGAGATGGAGGTGTAGATTTAAGTCCGATTGCAGATTTAATGAAATCTGAAGTTTACGACTTAGCAACATTTTTAAAAGTACCTAATTCAATACAAAAAGCACAACCTACAGATGGATTATTTGGAGATAGCAGAACTGATGAAGACCAAATAGGTGCTTCTTATGATGAGTTAGAATGGGCTATGAATATGCAAGATAAAGGAAAAACCATCAAGGATTTTTCTGGAAGAGAGCTAGAGGTATTTACAATATATTCAAGATTAAACAGAATTAACCAACATAAAATGTTACCTATTCCAATCTGTGAAATCCCTAATGAATTAAAGTAAATTTGCTGCTAACATCTTTTTTTTAATCTTCATGTAAGACTTTTTTTTGGCACCTTTTAAAACTTGAAAAGGTAATAATATAAAGAGTACAATAATTTTAAGTATTTCAACAAATCTTTTCATTCTTTTAGTTTTAATCACTAATAATATGACACGATAAGTGAATAAAAGTCACTTATTGTTAAAAAAGGGGAAAATCAATATTTATACTATTTTTTAGGGAGAAAAGTATTATAATAAATTGGCTGCCACCATCATTTTTTTAATCCTCATGTAAGACCTTTTCTTTGATCCTTTAGAAATTTCGAATGGTAGTAATACTAATAACTGTACAATTTTTAATAGTTGTAATAGTTTTTTCATAATTAAGTTTTTTCTTATAGCGGGTGCAATATACAAAAAAACAACAAAATAGAAAGTTTTTACTATAGGGGTAAACACCCTTTTTTTAATTTATTAATTCTAAACTACTCTTTTTAGTTTTTCTGAGAGCCTAATTCTTAAGGAATTATAACTCATAATCTCCTCTTTTTCATCATTAGAGTATTCCTTACCCTGAACTAAACCTTCATTAACTAGCTTATCAATTAAAATTCTTCGTAGATTAAAAACAACATCAGAAACTGCTTTAGGTAAAACCTCTATTGCTGATTTAACCTCTATATTTTGACCACTCCAATCACTTAATTGATGTTTCTCTTCATCCATTAAAATAGAAGTAACCATTGCTGAAATCTCAGTATTTTTATGATTTACAAATTTATCTACAACCAATTTTTTAGATTGATTTAGTTGATGTATCATTTCAGAATATATTTCTTGAAAAAGTGAATTGGTAAACTCCGTTTCATCTTCTTGTAAATGCAAATAGATCTCTGCAGAAACTAAATTCTTATATTTTCTATTGGAAACTGTTTCCTTTCCTTCATCATCTATATTTGTAACTTCTTCAATAAAATCTACTTCTTCATTACCATATAAAAGTAATATTCTTATTATTTCTTTCTCTAAAATTGAAAGTTGATCAACTTTTTGTGATGATGTTCCAGCTACTTTAACAAGACCCATTGCAGCCTGTTCTTGTTCATAAAAATATTCTGGAGGTGGTTCATTTGGATCAACATTTGGATTTGTTGGTCTATTAGAAGGTTTATTAGTTCTCTTTGAAGATTCTTTCTTTAATAATTGAGCTAATTCACTGAATAAAACACGCTCAGAAATATCCATTACCCTAGCACATTCTTGCACATAAACTTCACGTTGAATTCCATCTGGAATTTTAGAAATACTAGAAACAATATCTCTAATTACGCCTGCCTTTTTTATAGGATCATTATTAGAATCCTTTAATAAAAGTGAAACTTTAAAATTGATAAAATCTTGTGCAGAGTCATCTAAATATGCTTTTAACTCAGCATTAGAATGAGATTTTGCAAAACTATCTGGGTCTTCTCCGTCAGGAAATTGAACAACTTTTACGTTCATTCCTTGCTCTAAAATTAAATCAATTCCACGTATGGAAGCTCTAATTCCTGCTGCATCACCATCAAATAAAACGGTTATGTTTTTTGTTAATCGATTTACCAATCGTATTTGATCTGAAGTTAAAGCTGTACCAGAAGAAGCAACAACATTTTCAATTCCAGATTGATTAAACGAAATTACATCTGTGTAACCTTCAACTAGAAAGCAGTTGTCTTGTTTTGCTATTTCTTTTTTAGCTTGATAAATTCCGTACAGAATTTTACTCTTATGATAGATATCACTTTCAGGTGAATTAAGGTATTTAGCCGCTTTTTTATCTGCAGTTAAAATTCTACCCCCAAAACCTAAAATACGCCCAGACATAGAGTGAATAGGAAACATAACACGTCCTTTAAAACGGTCGAATTGTTTATTTTCCTTTACAATAGTCAACCCCGTTGATGCTAAATATTTTAAATCATATCCTTTTGCTAAAGCTGCGTTGGTAAAATTATCCCATTCATCTATACAGTAACCTAAATCGAATTTTTTAATGGTTTCATCTGTAAAACCACGTTCTTTAAAATAGCTTAAACCAATAGCCTTACCTTTATTAGAAGTAAGCATTATTTCATGAAAATAGTCTTTGGCAAAATTAGATACCATAAACATACTTTCACGTTCATTCATCTGAGCCTTTTCTTCAGAAGACTGCTCAGTTTCTTCAATCTCAATATTGTATTTTTTTGCTAACCATCGTAACGCCTCAGGATACGTATAATGCTCATGTTCCATTAAAAATGAAACTGAATTCCCTCCTTTTCCTGTAGAAAAATCTTTCCAGATTTGTTTTACAGGTGACACCATAAAAGAGGGTGATTTTTCATCTGTAAACGGACTTAAACCTTTAAAATTACTTCCTGCTTTTTTCAGTTGAACAAATTCACCAATAACCTCTTCTACTCTTGCAGATTCAAAAACTCGGTCTATGGTACTTCTAGATATCATATAAATTATTAAATGGAAAGTGAAAACAAATATAAGAATATCTTATTTCTGATAATTTTAAAACTTCAATAAATTAAAAAACCTCACTAGTGTAAATTAGTGAGGTTTGTATTTTCATCTCGACTTTACTCGATACTTCAACTTGAAATTTATGAAGCTGCTTTTAATTTTTTTAATGTAGTATTTGTCATTTTTGCTTCTGCATACTCTTTTGTTACATTAAATTCTTTTTCATCAGAACTTGGTAACTCAAACATAGCATCAGTAAAAATTGCCTCACATAAAGAACGTAATCCTCTTGCTCCTAGCTTATATTCTACTGCTTTTTCTACAATATAATTTAATGCATCTTCTTCTATTGTAAGTTCTACCTCATCCATAGAAAACAACTTTGCATATTGCTTTATAATAGAGTTTTTAGGCTCTGTTAAAATTGCACGTAATGTTTTAGCATCTAAAGGATTCATGTAGCTTAAAACAGGTAAACGACCAATAATCTCTGGTATTAAACCAAAAGCTTTTAAATCTGAAGGAATAATATATTGTAATAAGTTTTCTTCATCAATTTTATCATCACTTATTGATGCACTATAACCAACAGCTTGCATATTTAAACGCTTACTAATAATTCTTTCAATTCCTGAAAAAGCACCTCCTGCAATAAATAAAATATCTTTAGTATCTACTTCTATAAATTTTTGCTCTGGATGTTTTCTTCCGCCTTTTGGCGCAACATTTACAACTGTACCTTCTAATAATTTTAATAAAGCTTGCTGAACACCTTCACCAGAAACATCTCTAGTTATTGATGGATTATCACCTTTTCTTGCAATTTTATCAATTTCATCAATAAAAACGATTCCTCTTTGTGCTTTTTCTACATCATAATCTGCAGATTGTAAAAGACGACTTAAAATGCTTTCTACATCTTCACCAACATAACCTGCTTGCGTTAAAACGGTAGCATCTACAATAGAAAAAGGTACGTTTAACATTTTTGCTATTGTACGTGCAACTAATGTTTTACCTGTTCCTGTTTCTCCTACTAAAACAATATTAGATTTTTCAATTTCTACTTCATTTTCATCATCTTTTGTTTGTAATAAACGTTTATAATGATTGTAAACAGCAACTGCCATTGCTCTTTTAGTTTCTGTTTGACCAATTATATATTGATCTAAAAACTCTTTTATTTGAAGTGGTTTTTTAAGCGTTAAATCTTGAGACAAACCGCTAGATTTTGCTTCAGAAACTTCTTCTTCTACAATTCCATGTGCTTGTTCTATACATTTATCGCAAATATGAGCATCCATACCTGCAATTAGCAAGTCTGTTTCTGCTTTCTTTCGTCCGCAAAACGAACACTCTAAGTTTTCTTCTTTCGACATTTAATCAGCTTTTTGGCTTTCTCTTTTATTTTCTCGCTAAAATTTCATCAACCATTCCGTAAGCTTTTGCTTCATCTGCTTTCATCCAATAATCTCTATCAGAATCATCATGCACTTTTTCTTTAGTTTGCCCAGAATGATTTGCAATGATTGTATATAATTCGTCTTTTAACTTTAAGATTTCTCTTGTAGTAATTTCTATATCAGAAGCTTGACCTTGAGCACCACCTAAAGGTTGGTGAATCATAACTCTAGAATGTGGTAACGCAGAACGTTTACCTTTTGCTCCTGCACACATTAAAACTGCTCCCATAGAAGCTGCCATACCTGTACAAATTGTAGCAACGTCTGGTTTTATGAACTGCATTGTATCATAAATACCTAAACCTGCATACACTCCTCCACCTGGAGAATTGATATAAATTGAAATATCTTTATTAGCATCTAAGCTTTCTAAAAATAATAATTGTGCTTGTATAATGTTAGCAACTTGGTCGTTAATTCCTGTTCCTAAAAAGATAATTCTATCCATCATTAAACGAGAGAAAACGTCCATTTGAGTAATATTCATTTGACGCTCTTCCATAATATAAGGCGTTAAACTACTTGTTATTTTACCAAAATATGTACTGTTTATTCCGTGATGCTTTGTTGCGTATTTTTCGAACTCTTTTCCGTAATCCATTTTCGTGATTATTTTTAATGTTTGAACTGCTAAGATAAGAACTATTTCTTACTATTTTCTTACAGTTTGTCGCTAAAAAAACCTGAATCTAACAATTCAGGTTTTCTTTTTTTATTTCTTCACTAACATGAAACTGTTAAGTGAGATACCTTTAACAATCTAAGACTGTTATTTATAAACTTCTTTAACGAAATCTTCGTAAGAAACTTCTTTCGTTTTAAAGTTCATGTTCTCCTTATAAAAAGCCAATAATTTCTGACTGATTAATTGAGATTGTAATTTTTGAGCTTCTTCTTGGTTTTGTAAGATTCTACCTGCAATATCATCCAATTCTTTTTCTTCTGGATTCATATTACCAAATTGAGCCATTTGCGTACGGATAAATCCTTTTGCATAGTCTACCAATTCTGCATAATCTAATTTGATATCATTATCTTTCATAATCTTTCCTTCGATTAATTGATAACGTAATCCTTTTTCAGATTTATTATATTCAGCAGCAGCGTCTTCAGCAGTTAATTCTTTTTCTCCTGCAGTTGCTAACCATTTTTGTAAAAATTCTGCTGGTAAATCAAACTTTGTATTTTCTACTAAATACTCAGTTACTGCATTTAATAATTGCTGATCTCCTTGTTGTTTGAATTGCTTTTCTGCGTCTTCTTTAATTTTTTCTCTTAATTGAGTTACAGAAGTTACACTACCATCAGTAAATAATTTATCAAATAATTCTTTATCTAAATCTGCAGGTTCTGTTTTTGTAATTTCTTCAACTGTTAGAGAAACTTTTACATCTAAATCATGAATTACATCATGAGAAACGCCTAAAATATGCTCTAATTTATGATCGTCTTCAAATAATTTCTTTGTGTCTAATTCGATAACATCACCAACTTTAGCACCAATTACTTTCTTTTCGTTTTTCTTTCCTTTTAAGTCATTAACTAAAAAAGTAGATTTTTTGTTAATTCCGTTTTCTTCGTTTACAAAAGTACCAGTTACATTAGAGTGTTCTGTAGCTTCTTCTAACTGACTCATTTTTCCATAACGAGTTTGAATATTCTTAACTTCTTCGTCAAGTAATTCATCTGTAGCAACAATATTATATTCTGTTACTTTCTTTTTAGATTTTAAATCAACATCAAATTCAGGAGCTAATCCTAATTCGAATTCAAAAGAAAATGTTTCTGCATCCCAATTAAAATCTTCTTGTATTCTTGGTAATGGATTTCCTAAAATATCTAACTTTTCATCAGTTAAATACTTGTTTAAAGAATCTTGTAAAAGCTTATTAACCTCATCTATCATTATAGATTTACCATATTGCTTTTTAATCATTCCCATAGGTACTTGCCCTTTTCTAAATCCAGGAATGTCTGCTTTTTTACGGTAATCTGTTAAAAGCTTTGTAACTTTAGCTTGATAGTCTTCTGCAACAATATCAACCTTTACAACTGCGTTTAACGCATCTATGTTTTCTTTTGTAATATTCATTTCTTTCTATTCTCTTGTTGTTAAAAAATCGAGTGCAAAATTAATCAATTAAATTGATTGAACAAATCTTTAAACACTTCAATTTCAGTATTTTCTTTTAATTATTTATAGTTTTCTTGTTTTCTTTTAGCAATGAAAATAATGCCGATCTAAAAATAGACAATAACACGCTAAATAACAATGCTGTAAAGAAGCCAGAAACTGCAAAACCGTCTACTAATTTATCTGCCAATAAAACAATTACTGCATTAATTACAAATAGGAATAAACCTAAAGTAACAATGGTTGCTGGAAGCGTAAAAAAGATTAATAACGGACGAACAAACATGTTTAGTAAAGAAATTACTACTGCAACAATTATTGCAGTTATATAACCTGTTACTGTTATTCCTGGTAATATATTAGCCAAAACAATTACTGCTAAAGCCGTTAATAAGATTTTTAAAAATGTTTTCATTGTATTTAATTTTAATACTTTCTTAATTGCGAAAACTATACCAAAACAAAAAACTGACAAAAGAGCAGTCTTGTGAAGTGATTTAATAGTTTGAATATTACTACTTTCGTCAAATAATTATATATTTTAATTATCCATTATGATAGATTTACCTCCTACTGAAAACCAAATTCACTGTGTTAAAAGTTTCAAAGATCTTCTTACTACTCCTTTTCATAATGATAAGAATGCGATGTGTTGGAATCGTAATTTAATTGGTGATTTTTCTGAGATTGTTAAAAAAGTAGAATTAAATGGAAACATAACAATAGTGACCCTAGAAGATCTTTCTAAACTAGATTTAAGTGAACAAGGACAACGTGCTCGTAAAATTCTTTTAAACGATATGAAAGTTTTGAAATCTCATGGAGCAGATCCAACACTTAATGTGATTAAAAACTACGAGAGAGATGATATTTTTCCATTCTTTCCAACAGATGTGTATTCTTTTCATGTAGATCGATCTCCGATACCAACTGACACTTTTTTATGCACATATTATGGCGAATCGAGTGATATCATTCCAAATTCACAAGCCACACAAAAAATACTTATTCCTGAAATTAGAGATGAACTCAAAAAACTTTATGATGGAGTTGAAGAAGGTTTTGAATCGTTTTTAAGTGAACATTTTTTTGACCTACATTATCTTCCTATGCAAAATGCAAAACCCATCAATTTAGGAAATGGGCATTTATGGAAATTAGCCATTGATCATCCTGAAAGTAAAGTTCTTCCTTGTCTTCATCGAGCTCCAAAAGAAAAAAAAGGGCAACTTAGATTATTGTTGATTTGTTAATCACCAATTAAAAATTTAAAATCAAAAAAATCTTACTTATTATTCTGAAGTTCTGTAGCTTTTCTCTCTAATTCTGCCTGAAATTCTTCCATAACAGGTTTTACTGTGCTTTCTGGAATATCTGCCACTTTAATATACATTAATCCATCTACAGCATTATTAAATTTCGGATCTACATTAAAAGCAACTAATCGTGCATTTTGTTTTACATATTTCTTAATTAAAACAGGAATTCTTAAGACTCCTGGTTCAATTTCATCAATAATTTTATCTAATTTTTGCATGTCAGATTTGGTAGCATCAAACACAAAATCTTTATCTCCGTCTTTTAATTTTACCTTATATTCTTTCTTCGGATAAATATATTGTGCAATATATGGATCGTAATAATGAGATTTCATAAACTCTATCATTAACGATTTAGAAAAATCAGAAAACTGATTGCTAATACTAACTCCACCCATTAAATACTTATGTTCTGGATAACGTAAAGTTACGTGCACAATTCCTTTCCAAAGTAAAAATAAAGGCATTGGTCTTTGCTGATATTCTTTAATAATGAAAGCTCTACCCATTTCTATGGTATTTTCCATCATTTGATGTAATTCTGGCTCAATTCTAAACAATGTTTGAATATAATAACCGTTTATTCCATACTTTTTATAAATCTCTTTTCCAAGTCCCATTCTGTAGGCTCCAGCTAAGCAATTTGCTTCTCTGTCCCACAAAAACATATGATAATAATACTTATCATATTTATCTAAATCTATAGCCTTATTTGTCCCTTCTCCAACTTCTCTAAAAGTAATTTCTCTTAACCTACCTATTTCATGTAATAGATTTGGAATTTGTTTTGGGTTGGCAAAAAACACTTCGTAATTTTTACTTTCTAAAAGTCTACCATCTCCTTCTCTTAAAGCATCCACTTCTTTTATAAATGAAGAAATACTTCTTTGTGGTGTAATTTTTTTGGCAGGTTTTTTTGGAATTTTTAAATTCTGAGCAGATAATAATTTGTGTTCCTTTTCAAAAGGATTTGCCAACATATAGGTTTTCTTCCTTATAAATTCATAAAAAGAAGGAATATCTTTATACTCGTCTTGATCTTTTACAGAAATAGGTTTTCCTATTCTAACTTTTATAACTCTTCCTCTTTGTGATATTACCTCAGAAGGTAATTTTGCTGTTCTTAACGTGTCAGAAATTTTTGATAAAAAGTAAAAAAGTCTACTGTTTTTTGCATGAAAATAAATAGGAATTACAGGGACATTTGCTTTTTTAATTAAACGAACAGCTCCTTCTTCCCAAGGTTTGTCTACATTAAGTTTACCATCTTTATAGGTAGAAACTTCTCCTGCAGGAAAAATACCTAAAGGTTTTCCGTCTTTTAAATGAAGAAGCGCATTTTTAATTCCTGCAACGCTAGATTTTGCATCCTTTCTATTTTCAAAAGGATTTACGGGCATTACATAAGGCTTTAATGGCTCTATTCTGTGCAATAAAAAATTGGCTATAATTTTATAATCAGCTCTCTTTTCTATTAAAAGTTTTAACAACAAAACACCATCTATTCCTCCTAAAGGATGATTAGATATTGTAATAAACGGTCCTTCTTTTGGAATTCTTTTTAAGTCTTCATCTGGAATTTCGAATTCTATTTTACAATCAGACAAAACACCATTAAGAAAATCTAAGTCTTTTTTCCCTTTGTTTTTATTGTAGATTTTATTGATTGCTGAAATACGTAATATCCTTAACAATAAAAAACCTACAAAAGTCCCAATAAACCCAAATTTCTGTAAACCAATAACTTGTGCTATTTCCTTAGAAGTAACTAATGCCATATATTATAATTAGACGTAATGGCAAAATTACTAAAAAAATTGAAACGGTAATTTTTTAATTTGCTTTCAACACAATTTGAGCTGTTTCTTTATTTATTTGAGTTAAGAGAGATTCTCCTTTTTCTTCAATGCTAGCAATTGTCTCTGCATTAAAATGACGAATTGTATAAAGGTCTACACCTTTTTGAACATCAATCTTAAATTGTGTTTTTAGCTCTTCATAAAAAGCATCAAACTTGTTAAACTTATTATCGATACAAACAGAAAAACTAATAGCAGAATTCTGAATTAAATTCACTTTTAACTGATAATCATGTAGTTTCTGAAAAATAAAACTAATATTATTTTCTACCATAAAAGAGAAATCTAAAGCAGAAATAGAAACTAATATCTGATCTTTTTTCACAATAAAACAAGGTATATAAGGCACCAATCTTGTTCCTTTAGACACTCTCGTTCCTGTTTCTTTCGGATTTACAAATGAACGCACCAATAAAGGAATTTCTTTTCTTTCTAGAGGTTGTAATGTTTTTGGGTGAATTACAGAAGCTCCATAAAATGCCATTTCTATTGCTTCTTCATAAGATATTTGCTCTAACAAAGTTGTATCAGAAAAAACTCTTGGATCTGCATTTAAAACTCCTGGTACATCTTTCCAAATAGTTACACTGTCTGCATTTAAACAATAAGCAAAAATACCTGCAGTATAATCTGATCCTTCTCTACCTAAAGTAGTTGTATTTTCGGTATCATTTGCTGCAATAAATCCTTGAGTGATATTTAATTTAGTTGCATCTAATTTTGCACTAATAATATCTTGCGTTAAATCCCAATTTACTTTTGCATCTCTGTAATTACTATCTGTTTTAATATAATTTCTTACATCAAACCAATTGTTCTCTAGTCCTAATTTAGAAAGATATCCACTAACAATTCTAGTAGACAATAATTCTCCGAAACAAATTATCTGATCATAAACATAATTATATCTTTGAGAAGTATTCCTTGCTAAAAACCAACCTAATTCACCAAAAAGAATTTCTACATCTTTATAAACTGAATCATCTTTATCAAACAATTCAGCCATTATGTTTTTATGATACTCTTCAATAAACGTAAGTTTTACACTTAATTCATCACTTTTATTATAGTATGTTTCAATTACATCTTCAAATGCATTTGTCATTTTTCCCATTGCAGAAATAACAACTAGTGTATTTTCTGTTCCTTCGTTTTGCAAAACATTTGCAACATTTTTTATTCCATTGGCATCTTTTACAGATGCTCCTCCAAATTTAAAAATTCTCATTTCTAATTATTTTCTATAAATTTTGATAAATTTTCTTTGTTCATTTGAACCACAGACCAATCATTTAAATAAGTGGCTCCTGTACTTTTGTAAAACTCAACTGCATTGGTATTCCAATCTATAACTTCCCAAGCAACTCTATTAAAATTATTATCGTGCGCATATTTTAAAACGGCTGTATATAAAGCTTTACCCGCACCAATTTTTTGTTTTTCTTTGGTTACAATTAAATCTTCTAAATGAATAGATCTTCCTTTCCAAGTAGAATATCTTTCATAAAACAAAGCAATACCAATAATTTTATTTTCTTGTTCTGCTACAAAAAGTTTAAACTTTGGATTTTCAGAAAAACCATCTCTTAATAAATCTTCTACAGTTATTTCTACTGCATCTGGTTCTTTTTCAAAAACTGCTAATTCAGTAATTAAATCTAATACGGATTGCATATCCTTTTCTACTGCATTTCTAACTATAAAACTCATATTATTTGTAATTATTGGCAAATATAATTTATTTGAAATCAACTAAAAATAACTGAATATTTTGTACAGTTATATCTTATTTGTTTAATTTTTAATAAATAAAAAACTAAAACGTTGTCGTAAATTAAAAAAGTTCTGATATTTGTGATAACAAAACAAAACACATGGCTAACAAAAATCAAACTTTAGGAGAATTTATTATTGAAAACCAGCATGCTTTTAAATATAGCTCAGGAGAACTCTCAAGTCTTTTGAACTCTATTCGATTAGCCGCAAAAGTGGTGAATCATGAAGTAAATAAAGCTGGTTTGGTAGACATTATTGGTGCTGCTGGTGATACAAACATTCAAGGTGAAGATCAACAAAAGCTAGATGTTTATGCTAATGATAAATTTATTCAAACTTTATCTAGAAGAAATATTGTTTGTGGTATAGCTAGTGAAGAAGAAGATAGTTTTATAACAATTAATAGTATTGATGAAAATCATCAGAATAAATATGTTGTTTTAATAGATCCTTTAGATGGTTCTTCTAATATTGATGTAAATGTTTCTGTTGGTACAATTTTCTCTATTTATAGAAGGGTTACTCCTGTAGGAACTCCTGTACAATTAGAAGACTTTTTACAAAAAGGAAGTGAGCAAGTTGCAGCTGGTTATGTTGTTTATGGAACCTCTACAATGATAGTATATACAACTGGTGATGGTGTAAATGGTTTTACCCTAAACCCTGCAATTGGTTCTTTTTACTTATCGCATCCTAATATGGAATTTCCAGAAGATGGAAATATTTATTCTGTAAATGAAGGAAATTATTTAGACTTCCCTTTAGGTGTTAAAAAATATATTAAATATTGTCAGGAAGAAGAAGGAGAAAGACCTTATACAAGTAGATATATTGGTTCTTTAGTTTCAGATTTTCATAGAAACATGATTAAAGGAGGAATTTATATGTATCCTAAAGGCTCTAGAAATCCTGATGGAAAATTACGTTTGTTATACGAATGTAATCCTATGGCATTTATTGCAGAACAAGCTAATGGAAAATCTTCTGATGGATATACAAGAACTATGGATGTTGAACCTACAGAATTACACCAAAGAGTACCATTTATTTGTGGAAGCATAAATATGGTGGAAGAATTGGAAGAATTTATGCAGAAATACGGAGAATAAATCTTCTTTATAGCACAATAAATTATCAAATTGCAAACTTCTTGTAAAACTATCTTATTATAGTTAATTTTACAGAAGTAAACACGATACTAACTTTTAAATATAAAAAAATGGCTTTTAAATTACCAGAATTAGGTTATGCATATGATGCATTAGAACCAAATATTGATGCAAGAACTATGGAAATTCACCATACAAAACATCACAACGGATATACAACAAAATTAAATGCTGCAATTGCAGGAACTGATTTAGAAGGAAAATCTATTGAAGATATTCTTGCTAATTTAGATATGAGCAATGGAGCAGTAAGAAATAATGGAGGTGGATTTTATAATCACTCTTTATTTTGGTCTGTAATGAACCCAGAAGGAAAAGGATATTTATCTGGAGAATTAAAAGATGCTATTGAAGCTGCTTTTGGATCTAAAGATGCTTTTATGGAAGCTTTTTCTAATGCTGCTGCAACACAATTTGGTTCAGGTTGGGCTTGGTTGTGTGTATTACCAGGAGGAAAAGTAGAGGTTTGTTCTACACCAAATCAAGACAATCCATTAATGCCAGGTGTTACATGTGGAGGAACTCCAATTTTAGGATTAGATGTTTGGGAACATGCATACTACTTAAACTACCAAAACAGAAGACCAGATTATATAAATGCATTTTTTAATGTAATTAACTGGAACGAAGTTGAAAGAAGATACGCAGAAGCAAAATAAAGGCGCAGCCTTTTTTTTGATATCTCACTCTTAAAAAAAGTAAGTTTCTAAAATAACAATAAATAGAAAAAGCATCCTAAATTTAGGATGCTTTTTTACTTCTAAAATTTTCTTTTTCTAATTTTTAATTACCTTTTTTGTAAACGAATTTGAATCTGTTTTTATTTGAAGTAAATACAATCCTTTTGTGAGTTGAGAAATATCAACTTTATTTTTCTCTTTACTTTTTTCTGATAAACTCATTACCTCTTTACCTAATAAATTAAATATTTTTATTGATTTTATTTGTTGATTATCAACTCTAATATTTAAAAATTCTGATGATGGGTTTGGATATATAGAGATAGCGCTATCTAAAAAATCATCTTCAACACTTAGTGAACTACAATCTTCATTAAATGCTATTTGGCGGTCTATTCTTGTCCATGTATTGGTAGAATATGTTGCATTATCTACTTGAACACATGTTAAATTTGGATTATTTTGAACAATAAAATCACCTTGATCCATTTGATGATTTAAACCATTTTTAATATTTAAACTTATTAAACTATTATCTGATGCATTTAGTTCTTTTACTTGTGTTTTAGTTAAATCTAAAGTAGTTAATTGATTGTTATTACATTTTAAGTCTATTAAAGAAGAATTGGTAAGATTTAAATCTGTAAGTTGATTGTATGAACATCTAAAATGCTGTAAAACGCTTGTGTTACTTAAATCTAAAGAAGTTAACATATTATTTTTACATTCTACATCATTTACAGATTTTGGAATTGATAAACTGGTAAGT
>CBDUHF010000021.1:0-47742 GCA_965367085.1 uncultured Polaribacter sp. | reverse complement strand
TGGTGAACATGGAGGTGAACCAAGTTCTGTTGAATTTTGTTATAATACAGGAATGGATTATGTAAGTTGTTCTCCTTATAGAGTACCAATTGCAAGATTAGTTTCTGCACAAGCAACTATTAAATCAATTAAGTAATATTTCCATAGCATTAACTTGATTTTAAAAACCCAGAAGTGTAATGCTTCTGGGTTTTGTATTAAAATACTGTATAAAAGCAAAAAAGACCAAATAATAAAATTTGATCTTTTTAATTCTCCATAGCAAATATTCGTTAAAACGTATAAATATTTCCCCCAAAATATAAATTCGTTGTCACTATAAATTCAAATTTAGCTTAGTTTGATGAATTAATATTGTAAAAAATCGTAATAAGTTATTGTTTTAGAGCTTCTTTCACTATTACATACTCATTTTTAAAGAATTGTTTAGGAGTCTTAGAGGTAAAAGATTTAAAGTCTCTATTAAAGTGAGATTCATCATAATAATCATACATATAAATTAAATCTTTTAAACTTAGTGTGTTTTTTTCAAATTGTCTCATTAAGTTTAAAAAACGATGAAGTCTAATATATTTTGAAGGTGTTAAACCAACTATTTTTTTAAATTGTGTTTCTAAAGTTTTTTGTCCAAAAGGTATATTTCCTAACAATTCATTTACAGATAACATTCCTTCTTTTTCGTGAATTATGTCAATTACCTTATCAATTGCTGTAGTATTTCTATTTTCAATTAAGGGCAATTCTAACAATAAGTTTTCTACTTCTTGAAATAATTTTTTTAAATTTTGATTGTTTTTTTTGCAAATTTCTTCTAATCTTCTTGATAGAATTGGGTCAACTTGATTGAATTTTACATTTTTATTGGTGAATTTAGAAACATCTAAATTGGTGAGTTTGTGTAAAGCAGTTGGATTAAAATTTAAACCACAAGAAAACCCTTCTTTTTCAACAATAAACTCATAAGACTTGTAAAATTGTCCGTTTAAAACCAAATCTTTTAAGACATTTGTTTTTTTATTAGATACAGTTTTTTGTCCATCACCATAAACGTAAGTAAAACCAATAAAACCTAATGGTATCATTGTCGTTTTAAACGGTATTGATTTTTTTGAATATGATATATGATAAAACTCCTCAATTAAATGAGATGTTTTATTTATATCAAAATAAGTAAGTTTCATAGATCGCAATTTTCTATTTAAAAATAAATAAAAAATCCCATAAATACTTAGTTTTTATTGGTTATCCAATTTTTAGCATTTACAAAAGCTTCTAACCAAGGAGTTACTTCATCTTGCCTTCCTTTAGGGTAATTTGCCCAGTTCCATTGAAAAGTAGAACGCTCTATATGTGGCATTGTAACTAAATGACGTCCAGACTTATCACACATCATAGCTGTGTTAAAATCAGATCCATTTGGGTTATTAGGATATCCTTCATAACCGTATTTTGCAACAATATGATAGTTTTTTTCAGCTTCTGGTAAGTTAAATTTACCTTCTCCATGAGAAATCCAAACTCCTAATTCCGTTCCTGCTAAACTAGATAACATTACAGAATCATTTTCTTGAATTTTTACAGAAGTAAAAGAACTTTCATGTTTCTTAGAATCATTATGAATTAATTTACCATGTACTTTGTGATCAGGATTAATTAAATCTAATTCCATCCATAATTGTGCACCATTACAAATACCAACAGATAAAGTATCTTCTCTTTTAAAGAAGTTCTTCAAAGCTTTCTTCGCTTTTGCATTGTATAAGAATGCTCCTGCCCAACCTTTAGCAGAACCTAAAACATCTGAATTAGAGAAACCACCAACAGCACCAATAAACTGAATATCTTCTAAAGTTTCACGACCAGAAATTAAATCTGTCATGTGTACATCTTTCACTTCAAAACCAGCTAAATACATTGCATTCGCCATTTCACGTTCAGAATTTGAACCTTTTTCACGAATAATAGCCGCTTTTGGTTTTGCATCTTTTGAATTTATTTTTGGTAACTTTCCTTTAAAGTTTTTAGGGAACGTATATTGTAAAGGTTGATTTTTATAATTATCAAAACGATCTTGAGCTAAATTATTAGCTGTTTGTTTTTGATCTAATAAGAAAGAAGTTTTATACCAAACATCTCTCATTTCAGCAACATCAAACGTAAAGTTTTCTTCACTGTTTTGAATATTTACTGTTCCTGATTTGTTTGCAGTTCCAATATTGAAGAACTCAATGTTTTTTTCTGATAAAATAGTTTCTACTGAAGCATCCGCTTGAAAAACAATTCCTGAATTTTCAGCAAATAAAACTTTGATAGAATCTTCTTCATTTAAATCAGAAATATTAAAATCTGCTCCTAAATTTACATCAGCAAAACACATTTCTAACAACGTTGTAATTAAACCACCAGAAGCAACATCGTGTCCTGCAGTAATTTTATCACCCTTAATTAACTCTTGAATTGTATTAAAAGTATTCTTTACAAAAGCAGAATTCTTTACATCAGGAGCTTGATTTCCAATTGTATTTAAAACTTGGTGGAAAGAACTTCCTCCTAATTTAAATTCATCTTGAGAAATATTAATATAATAGATATTTCCTCCATCAACTTTTAAAAGAGGTTCCACAACTTTACTTATTTCATTACAGTTTCCTGCAGCAGAAATAATAACAGTTCCTGGAGCAATTACTTCATCATCAGCATATTTTTGCTTCATTGATAAAGAATCTTTTCCTGTTGGTACATTGATTCCTAAATCTATAGAAAATTCTGAAACCGCTTTTACAGCTTTGTATAAACGAGCGTCTTCACCTTCGTTTTTACAAGGCCACATCCAGTTGGCTGACAATGAAATTGAATCTAAATTATCCTTTAAAGGAGCCCAAATAATATTGGTTAAAGATTCTGTAATTGCATTTCTACTTCCTGCAGCAGGATCAATTAATCCAGAAATAGGAGAGTGCCCAATAGAAGTTGCAACTCCTTCTTTTCCTTTATAATCTAGTGCCATTACACCAACGTTGTTCAACGGAATTTGTAACGGACCAACACATTGTTGTTTGGCAACTTTACCACCAACACATCTGTCTACTTTATTTGTTAACCAATCTTTACAAGCAACAGCTTCTAACTGTAAAACTTGCGTTAAATAGTTTTTAAAATTCTTAACTTTATATCTAGAGTTCTTATAATTTCTTTTTACAGTTTTATCTGTTAAAACAGTTTTAGGAGAAGAACCAAACATGTCTTCTAAAGCTAAATCCATTGGTTTTTTTCCAGTTGATTTAGATTCAAAAGTAAAACGATTATCACCTGTAACTTCACCAACATCATATATAGGAGAACGTTCTCTATCTGCAATTTTATGTAAAGTTTCTAAATGTTTTTCAGCAATCACTAATCCCATTCTTTCTTGAGATTCGTTACCGATTATTTCTTTTGCTGATAAAGTAGGATCTCCAACTGGTAATGCATCTAAGTTGATTTTTCCACCAGTATCTTCTACTAATTCTGATAAACAATTTAAATGTCCACCAGCTCCATGATCGTGAATAGAAACAATAAAGTTTTCTTCACTTTCTACCATTCCACGAACTGCGTTTGCAGCACGTTTTTGCATTTCTGGATTAGAACGTTGTACAGCATTTAATTCAATTCCTGAATCTAAAGCACCTGTATCTGCAGATGAAACTGCAGCTCCACCCATTCCAATTCTGTAGTTTTCACCACCAAGAATTACAATTTTATCACCTTCTTTTGGCGTGTCTTTTAAAGCTTGATCTGCTTTTCCATACCCAATTCCACCAGCTTGCATAATCACTTTATCAAATCCAAGTTTTCTTGGTTTTGATTCACTTGAAGAAGAATTTTCTTCATGTTCAAAAGTTAATACAGAACCAGTAATTAAAGGCTGTCCGAATTTGTTTCCAAAATCTGAAGCTCCATTAGATGCTTTAATTAAAATATCCATCGGAGTTTGGTATAACCAATCTCTAGCTTCAAATTTGTTTTCCCAATATCTTGTATTCTTCACTGAATCTATTGCAGCCTCTAAACGAGAGTAAGAAGTCATATAAACTGCAGTTCCTGCTAAAGGTAAAGAACCTTTTCCTCCTGCAAGTCTATCTCTAATTTCTCCACCAGAACCTGTTGCAGCACCATTAAAAGGCTCTACAGTGGTTGGGAAGTTATGAGTTTCTGCTTTTAAAGAAATTACAGATTCAAAAAGAGATGTTTGATAAAAGTCAGGTTTGTCTGCTGTTTTAGGAGCAAACTGTTCCACTTTAGGACCTTTTACAAAAGCAACATTGTCTTTATATGCAGAAACAATATCATTAGGAAATTGTTTCGACGTTTCTTTTATTAATTTGAATAATGATGTTGGCATTTCTTCACCATCAATCACAAAAGTTCCGTTAAATATTTTATGTCTACAGTGTTCAGAATTTACTTGGCTAAAACCAAATACTTCAGAATCTGTTAATTTTCTTCCAATTTTTGTTGCAACACTTTCTAAGTATTCTACTTCTTCATCGCTTAAAGACAATCCTTCTTGATTGTTATATGCTGCGATGTCTTCAATATCTAAAATTGCTTCTGGTTGAATATGAATGGAAAATGATTCTTGATTTAAACCATTAAATTTTTCAGAAATCATTGGGTCAAAATCAGAAAAATCTTCTGTCGATGCAGTAAACTCTTCAATTCTAATGATATCAGAAATACCCATGTTTTGAGTAATTTCTACAGCATTTGTACTCCAAGGAGTAATCATTGCTGCTCTTGGACCAACAAAATAAGCCTCTAATGAAGCTTCTTCTATTTTAGGTTGATTGCCAAATAACCAAGTTAATTTATCTGTAGTTGTTTTTGCTAATTTTTTTGTTGTTTGAACAGCGAATATTTTACTGTCTGTATTTCCAAAAAAGTGAATCATTATAGAGTTGTGTTTGCGTGTTGTTGTAAAAATGCAAATTTACTTTTTTTCAACTTAATTTTGATGAATTATTTTGTTGAAGTTAGTGAGTTGTTCACGATGTTTTAAACAATAAAAAAGGCGCCTTTAATTAAAGACGCCTTTTTTAAGTTTGATAATTAAGTAATTAGTTTTTAATTAATTTTTTAGTAATGAACTGTTTACCAGAATTTATTTTTACTAAATAGATTCCTTTAGATAAATTAGAAACGTCAATATTGTTCTTAGAATTAGTAATTTTTGTAGAAATTACTACTTTACCTAAAACATTATAAACTTTTACAGCAACATTATCAGAAACATTAAAATAGATTTTATTACCATTTACTGGATTTGGATACATTTTAAAAGCATCAAATTCTGAAGAATTAACACTAGCTGTTGAAGAATCATAAATTCCAATTCCATCAACTGTATCTTTTGCTAAAACATCCCATTCACTTATTGTATAAGTTGTATTAGGGCTTGTTACAGAAAGGATTCTTCTTAAAGTAATATCTTTTGCAAAATCTGTTGTTCCGCCTAAATCTCCAATAATATCTATTAAAACATCATTTTTAAAGAGACCAACTCTGTCATTACCATTAAAAGTCATAGGGGTAGAGTTAGGAATACTTAAATCACTTTCATTAATTAAGGTTTGATTTGTTGTTGAACCATTTATAATTACAAATACGTCATCTACACCAATAGAATAACCACTTAAAGTTAAAGGAGTTTCCCAAGAGCCATTAGATTGTCTTTTTACAGAGTAAATAGATAAGTCGATAGCGTTACCTGTAAGGTTTGCAATTTCTATAGCTTTTTTATAACTACCACCTTCTACATATTCTGAGAAAAATAATTCATTTGCAAGGGCAGTACCATCTGTAGTTATTGCATTTACAGCAGCAGATTGGGCAGATTTATTACCAGCTTCATCTTTTGCTAAAATTGTAACACTGTATGTTGTAGAAGTTGTTAAACCACTAACACTGTAACTAGTATTTGCTGTAGAACCATTTAAAGTTCCATCTACATAAACATCATAACCAATAACAGCTGCATTATCTGTAGAAGCTGTCCAATTGGCTTTAAAACCAGTACCAGTTTGATTTGTAATTGTGATATTTGTTGGCACTGTTGGAGCTTCGTTATCAGTAGTTGTTGATCCGTTTACAACTGATGATTGAGAAGATTTATTATTAGCAATATCTTTTGCTAAAACAGTAACAGCATAAGATGTATTAGAACTTAAACCAGAAATTGTATAAGTTGTATTAGCTGTATTACCATGTAAAGTTCCGTCTACATAAACTTCATATTTAGTTACGGCTATATTATCTGTAGAAGCAGTCCAAGAAACATCTATTGTAGAAGTTGTAATATTATTTAAAGTAACATTTGTCGGTACAGTAGGTGCTTCATCATCAGAAGTTATATATTTTCCCCAAGAATCTATCGCGTTTTCTCCACCCCAAATTCTTGTTGCTAAATATGCATTATCTATAAAAGGGTTTCTGTTTCCTTGTGCATATGTTTCATTAGAATCATGATATGTATTTCTTTGTCTTTCAAAATCAGAAACAGGATCTTCTACATTCCATTTTAAAAATAAATCAATCATATCATCAGGTGTATTAGAAGTGCTTCCAATACCAACTCCTGATGGTATACATGTATTACCATAACGAATGTACATATACATCATCATTCTTGCAATATCACCTTTCCATTCATCACCAGGATACCAACCTCCAGAAACACTCCCTGAATTACCAGAGCCTTCTGCAAATTTTAAACTACCTCTTTGGCTATTATAACCTACATCAGAAGGTCTTAGATGATGTGCATCTGCTCCAGGGCCAGAAGTTCCAAGATTTGGTGTTCCTAAAGATTTTGCATAAGTATGTTCTCTATTCCAATCAGAAGAACCTCCTCCATTTTGATTGATTCCTCTTGTTCTGGCTGTTGTCCCGCTAGAAGAATATCCATAAATTAATAAAACTTCAGAACTATTCTCTGGGTTTACATCTGTTTTTTTTAAAGCTTCCCAAACACCTGGAGTATAGCTTAAAAAGTTTGTATGAGCATTAATTGTTTTAGTAGCTAAATTCTCTTTTAAAGTTAAACCATCTGCAGATAAATCTACATCATTGTAATAAGATTCTTGAGCGTTTACTAATAAAGTTAAAAATAAGGTAATTAATAGTACTGTTTTTTTCATGTTTTTATATAAAATTAGGGGTAAAAAAGCGACTCATTTATTGAGTCGCTTTATTTTTTGATATATGATTATTTTGATTAATTTTTAATCAACTTTTTTGTAATAAACTGTTTACCAGAATTTATTTTTAATAAATAAACTCCTTTAGATAATTCAGAAATATTAATATTGTTTTTACTTTTTGTTACTGCTCTAGTAGAAACTAATTTACCTATAACATTATAAATATTAATTGTAGCATCTTCTGTTACACTAAAATAAACTCTGTCTCCATTTGTTGGGTTTGGAAACATTTTAAATGATTCGAAAGCACTACTTATCGTGCTTAAAGTGGAAGTATGACTACCGATACCATCAAAAGTGTTTTTAGGAAAAGAAGTCCATTCACCTTGTAAATCAAAAGTGGTATTTGGAGCGGTTATATTTCCATTTCTTCTTAGGGTTACGTTTGTTGCAAAACTAGCACTACTTCCAAAAACTCCAATAATATCAATTAATACATCATCTTTAAATAATGCAACAGCATCATCCCCATTAAAGTTAACAGGCTGTCCGTAGGCTGTATCTTGATTATTTGGTTGTACTAAATCTACTTGACCGGTTGGGTTTGATGCTGAGTTTGGTTGTAATTCAGGTGCAGAATTATCTCCGTTTCCAACAACAAAAACATCTCCAGGTACAATGTTTTTAACAGTTCCGCTATCTAATGATAATGGAGTTGTCCATACAGAAGCGCCATTTCTTTCTAGTTTTAAAACATAACCAGATAGATTTACTGTACTTCCTGTTAAGTTAACAATTTCTATTGCTTTATTCGTTCCTCCATCTCCTTCTACATATTCTGTAAAGAATAATTCTGAAGCAGAACCACCAGATGTTCCGTCCGTTGTAGTTGCATCTACAGCAGTACTTTGTGCAGATTTATTATCATCTTTATCTTTGGCTAAAACAGTTATGCTATAGGTAGTTGTTGTAGATAAACCAATAATTGCATAAGTAGTTGCAGTAGTAGTAGCTTTAAAAGTAGCATCAACAAAAATATCATAACCTACTACTTCATTATTATCTGAAGATGCAGACCAGTTTACATTAAAAGAACTATCTGTTATATCTGTAATTGTAACGTTTGTAGGCACTGATGGAGGCGTAGTATCTGCTAAGGTTTTCCCTGTAACTTCATTACTTGCTTCAGATTTATTAATTAAATCTTTTGCAATTACCTTAAAACTGTAAGTAGTATTTGTTTCTAAACCTGTAATAGACGCAGATGTTGCTGTTGTTGTTTGTTTTGTTAAAATATCATTAACATAAACCTGATATTGTGTTACACCAATATTATCTGAAGACGGTGACCAAGAAATATCTATTGAAGTTAACGTAGTATTACTTAAAGTAACATTAGTTGGTTTACTAGGAGCTTCTGTATCGCTGCTTGTATAGATTCCCCAAGTATCTTCTGCATTATCTCCTCCCCAAATTCTAGTTGCTAAAAAAGGGTTGTCAATAAATGGATTTCTATTTCCTTGTGCATACGTATTTGATGTGTTTTCATGGTATGTATTTCTTACTTTTTCAAAATCAGAAACAGGATCTTCTCTGTTCCATTTTAAGAATAGGTCAATCATCTCATCAGGAGTAAATTGTTTGTCTCCAACACCAACATTTGTAGGTAAACATTGTTCTCCATAACGAAGATACATATACATAATAATTCTAGAAACATCTCCTTTCCATTCATCTCCAGGGTACCAGCCTCTTGTATTTGCACCATCCGGTCCGTTATAAGTTATTGAAGAACGTCCAGAGTTTCCATCACCTAATGCAAATTTATAGTTATTTCTTTCTGAATTTCTATTTTTATCTGCAGGTCTTAAATTATGTGCATCTGTTCCTGCACCAGGATTATTTGTAACTAAACTAGGGTTTGCTAAAGATTTAGAAAAAACATGTTCTCTGTTCCAAACAAAGTTTTCTCCTGTTCCTCTATCTTGTAGAGAGTTGTCTCTAGTTCTATCGTTTGTATCATCTTGATCAGTACCATTTTCCCAACCGTAAATTAAGACTACTCTAGAAGCATCTGTATCTTTATCTGTAACTTTAGAAGCTTCCCAAACACCAGGTGTATAAGAAAGTGGGTTACTGTGTGTAGCTATAATTTTAGCAGCTAAAGCATCTTTTAAATCAATTCCTGTTAACTGCAAGTTAACATCATTATAATATTGTTCTTGAGCAAAAGAAGCTGAAAATGAAGTAATAAAAATTAATAAAAGTAGTTTTTTTACCATTTAGTTTGATATTAAATTAATAAATAGATACTTTTCTTTTTCTGCAATTAAAACTCTAACCTAGCAATAAATTATGAGTTTTGTTTTCTTTCTAAAAGTGCCATATAAAATCCGTCAAAACCTGAAATATGTGCTAATACTTTTTTGTCAGATACAAATATAAACTCTTTTCCGGATTCTGATGTTAAAAAATGATTAACTTGATCTTGATTTTCTGATGGCAAAATAGAACAAGTAGCATACACCATTTTTCCTCCAGGTTTTACCATCTTAGAATATTGTTGTAACACATCTTGCTGTACTTTTTTAATATTCTCTATAAATTCTGGTTGTAATTTCCATTTAGAATCTGGATTTCTACGTATTACACCTAAACCAGAACATGGAGCATCAATTAATACTCTATCAGCTTTTCCGTGTAATTTTTTAATAGGTTTTGTAGAATCTATGACACGCATATCTATATTATGCGCTTTATTTCTTTTTGCTCGAACCTTTAATTTACGTAATTTACTTTCATAAATGTCCATTGCTATAATTTGACCTTTATTTTCCATTAAGGCTGATAAATGCAATGTTTTACCTCCAGCACCAGCGCAAGTATCAATAACTTTCATACCTGGTTTTACATCTGCGTATGCAGCTACTAATTGTGAAGAAGCATCTTGCACTTCGAAGTAACCATTATGAAAAGCTTCAGTTTTAAAAACATTTGCTCTTTCTGGTAAAATTAAAGCATCTGGGTGATTTGGAACAAACTCAGTAATTACATTTTCTGCTCTTAATTTCTTTTGAAGCATTTCTTTAGAAATATTCAATGTATTTGTTCTTAAGATAACTTTAGCTTGCACATTTAAAGCAGCAATTTCTTTAGTCCAAACCTCTTCACCTAATTCAGCAAGACACATTTCATCCATCCAATCTGGAATAGATTCTTTAAATTTTCTAATTTTAGATAATTCATCAAAACGTCCTTTTATTTTTCTTTTTGGCACATCACCAATCTGATTCCAATCTGGTAATTCAATTCCTTTTAAAACACACCAAACAGAAAATATTCTCCAAATGTTATCTCTATCAAATGGTACTTTTACTTCTGCAATTTCAGCATATAATCTATTCCATCTAACAATTTCATAGATAGTCTCTGCAACAAACTTTCTGTCTCTTGCTCCCCAACGTTTATCTCTTTTTAATGCTTTTTCTACAGCTTTATCTGCATAAACACCTTCGTTAAAAATATCACGAATACTATCTATAACTGCAAAAGTTAAGTTTCTGTGTAATCTCATTTGTTAATTTATATTGGAATACAAAGCTACAATATATATAAATGTTTTGCTTTGTACTTTTTTGTTTTGTTAAAATTGTTTTTAAAAGTAAAAACTTTCTTGAAAGTTACTGTTTTAGAGTAAAAATCAAGAAAGAATTTTATTTATGCTACACTTAAAAGTGTAATAATATCTATAAAGTAAAGTCTATCTTTCTCTACGTCTTCTTCCAAAACCACCAGAGTTTCTATCTCCACCTGTATTTCTGTCTGGTCTGTCTGAACGTCTGTCTGAAGATCTACCTCTATTAGAATCTGTACTTCTTCTAGATGAAGGTCCGTCAGAATCTCTTCTTCTTCCAAAACCACCATCTTTTTTACCAAAAGGTTTTCTACCACCTCTTTTTCCACCACCTGAGCGTTCTTTTTTGGTGATTTCTACGTTTACAGATCTTCCGTCAAAATCTGGTTGATTTTCTAAAAATGCTTCTAAAGTTTTGTCTTCGTAATTTTT
This sequence comes from uncultured Polaribacter sp., assembly GCA_965367085.1. Lineage (GTDB taxonomy): Bacteria > Bacteroidota > Bacteroidia > Flavobacteriales > Flavobacteriaceae > Polaribacter. The sequence continues at coordinate 36,495 of CBDUHF010000021.1, read as the reverse complement.
ATCTATTTCAAAGAAAGAAAAAGTATCTAAAATATCTATAGAACCTATTTCTACTTTATTACCAATATTTTGTTCATTAATTAAACCAATTAATTTGCCAGGGTTTAAGTTGTCTTTTCTACCAATATTGATAAAGAAACGAGTCATGTTTTCATCAACAGATCTTGCTCTAGAATTATCTCTAGAAGATAAATCGTTTAAATCTTTAGCGTTTTCATAATACTTTAACATTGTATTAAATTCTAAAGAAACAAATTTCTGAATTAATTGTTCTCTATCTAAACTTTCTAATTTTTCGTAAATACTTGGTAAAAATTCGCTAATTTCAGATTCATTTACTTCAGTAGCTTGAACTTTGTCAATTAAATTCATTAATTGATTTTGAACAATCTCTTTACCTGTAGGTACTTTAGTCTCTACAAATTTCTTTTTAATGATTCTTTCTATTTGGCGTAATTTTCCTTTTTCTTTTCCATTTACCAAAACAATAGAAATACCTTTATTACCAGCTCTACCAGTTCTACCACTTCTGTGTGTGTAGTTTTCTATCTGATCTGGTAATTTATGGTTTAAAACGTGAGTTAATTCTGTAACATCCAATCCACGAGCAGCAACATCTGTAGCTACTAATATTTGAATTGTTTTCTTACGAAATTTACCCATTACAGAATCTCTTTGCCCTTGAGATAAATCTCCATGCAAAGCATCTGCACTATAACCGTCTTTTATTAAATTGTCTGCAACTTCTTGTGTTTCTCTACGAGTTCTACAAAAAATGATTGCATATATATTAGGATTTAAATCTGCAATTCTTTTTAAAGCTGGGTAACGAGTTCTTTCTGTAACAGAATAATACTCATGACTTACGTTATCTGAACCTTGATTCTTCTCACCAGAAGTAATTTCTACTGGATTTGTCATGTAATTTCTTGCAATAGACTCAACTTCTCTTGGAAATGTTGCAGAAAATAATAATGTTTGTTTTGTTTCTGGAGTAGCTTCTAAAACTTTATCTAATTCGTCTTTAAACCCCATGTTTAACATCTCATCAGCTTCATCTAATACAAGCCATTGAACGTTACCTAATTTTAAAGCTCTTCTGTTAATTAAATCTACTGTTCTACCAGGAGTTCCAACAACAATTTGAGATCCTCTTTTTAAAGATCTAATTTGATCTTCCATGCTAGAACCTCCATAAACTGTAGTTACTTTAACTTTAGGTAAATACTTACAAAAGTCTTTAATGTTGTTACCAATTTGAACAGCTAATTCTCTTGTTGGAGATAATATAATAGCTTGTACATTACTATTACTTTCATCTAAAAGTTCTAATATTGGTAAACTAAAGGCTGCAGTTTTACCTGTACCTGTTTGTGCAAATGCTTTTAAATCGTCTGTTGAAGAAATAATTTGCGGAATTGCTTTTTCTTGAATAACAGTTGGTTTTTCATACCCTAAATCTGTTAATGCTTTGTTTATAGGTTCTTTCAAACCTAATTCTAAAAATGTTGACATACTGTGTTTTTTGTAGATTCACAGAACGCCCACCTGCAAATCCGATTTATAATTATCGACTTGTTTAATTTGACTGGATTACCCAAAAATTAAACCGTGCAAAGATACAGTAAAATATTTTTATGGCAATAAAGAAAGTGTTTTATTAGTTTTTGCTTAATTCTCTAAGTTGAGAGTGTATGTTTTTAGAAGAAATAGAAGCATATCCATTTTCTACAATTCCTTTCTTATTAATAAGAATTGCTCTAGGCATCTTACTTGTTAAGAATTGGTTAGCTTCACTTTTGTTATCTATATAAAACTGATTTTTTATATCTAATTTGTGAATTCTATCACTTGAATTACCATTAATATTTACCTCAATAAATTGAATTTCGGGATATTTATGAGATAAATATTTAATTCTTGAAGAGATATATTCTTTTGAAACGAATTCTGGATTCCAGAAAAGTAAAAAAGTATTTTTTTTGTGAACAATTTTTTTAATTGATCGAGGTGTTTTATTAAAATCAATTATTGAAAAATCTGGAAGTATATTTCCTTTATGTAAAGATTTATTGTCTTCTAAAAGTTTTTTAATAATGGTTTTATCATCTTTATTAGAACTTAATTCAAAAAAAGTATCAAAAGCATTTTGATTTATATTACAACTAGATTTTTTATAAAAATGACCAATCACAGTTTGTTTTAAAAATGCATTTTTAGATTTCTCTGAACTTATTTTAGAATTAATGGTTTTTAATAAATCTACAGTAAACTCAGATGAATATTCATGTGTCATAGGTTTATGACCCAAAGAATAAGTAGTATTGTATAAGTAATTTCTTATATACTGTGTATAAGGTGTATAATACATTAGAGAATCTTTGCTGAAATCTAATGTTTCTCTATAGTTATAAAAAGAATTGTCAATCTCTGGAAATTCTTTTGATTTAGCTCGCTTTACATAAATAATAGGATACCTTTCTGCTCTAGCATACAATGGGTAGGTTAGAGCAACTTTTAAAATATCTCTATATCCATCAGTTTCATCTGGATGATTTTCTAAGTAATTATTATATGTGATAAGTTTTAAATTAATTAATGAATCTATTTTACTTTTAAAAGTTGTTGGGTTTAAGTTATGAAATTTGTAAAATGTCTTTTCATCTTTTTCGTCCTCTAAAAAACAATCAATTAAAATATTATTTCTTTCTGCACCTCTTCCTGCAAAAACTAAAGATTCATCAAAATCCCATGTGTTTAAACGTAACATTAGACTGTCTTGGGGTTCTAAATAGATATATTGATTTTCTTTTCCGTGAATAAAATAATATAATCCCTCTTTTGCATTATCAATTTTTGCAATAAACTTATTGTTTTTATCTAAAAATAAAGTGTCTACAACGTCTTCTGTAGAATATAGAATTACATATTTAGCTTTTGGGTTAATTATTTTACCGCCAAAATAGGTAGATACATTCTTAGAATTAGAACTACAACCAACTAAAGCTGTAAGTATAAAAAGTGGTATAAAATTATATAAATTTTTAATCATAAATAAAGGGAACAAATACTCGCTCCAAATTTAGGTATTCAGCATTGCTATTGTTGTTAATTCATTGTTAAAAAAGGTGTAAAATATAATAATTTAAATTCTTTAACAAACCGCAGTAAAATCTAACTAAAAAAAAGAAATCAATTTAGTACTTTTGCACAAAATTAAAAAACAGAATTATGTTATCAGTTTCTAATTTATCTGTACAGTTTGGTAAACGTGTATTATTTGATGAAGTAAATACTAAATTTCAAACAGGTAACTGTTATGGAATTATCGGTGCCAATGGAGCAGGAAAATCTACATTTTTAAAAATCATATCTGGAGTTCAAGAACCAACATCTGGTCAGGTTCATTTAGAAGCAGGTAAAAGAATGTCTGTGTTAACACAAGATCATTATGCTTATGATGAATTTCCAGTGCTAGAAACTGTAGTAATGGGAAACAAAGATTTGTTTAAAATTAAAAAACAAATTGATGCATTATATGCAGATTATACAGATGAAAATGCAGAGAAGATAGGAGAACTTCAAATTGTTTTTGAAGAAATGAATGGTTGGAATGCAGATTCTGAAGCGGCTGCTATGTTATCTAACTTAGGTATAAAAGAAGATTTACATTACACATTAATGAAAGATTTGGATGGTAAACAAAAAGTACGTGTATTAATTGCACAAGCACTTTTTGGAAATCCTGATGTTTTAATTATGGATGAGCCAACCAATGATTTAGATTTTGAAACGATTGCTTGGTTAGAAAACTTTATTGCAAATTTTGATAACTGTGTTATTGTTGTTTCGCATGATAGACACTTTTTAGACGCTGTTTGTACTCATATTTCTGATATTGATTTTAGTAAAATTAATCACTATTCTGGTAATTATACTTTTTGGTATGAATCTAGCCAGTTAGCCTCAAGACAAAGAGCACAACAGAATAAAAAAGCTGAAGATAAAAAGAAGGAATTAGAAGAGTTTATTCGTCGTTTTTCTGCAAATATGGCAAAGTCGAAACAAGCTACTTCTCGTAAAAAAATGATTGATAAATTAAATGTCGAAGATATTAAGCCTTCAAGTAGACGTTATCCTGCAATTATTTATAAAAGTGATAGAGAAGCAGGAGATCAGATTTTAAATGTTGAGGAATTGTCTAAAAGCTTTGAAGGAGAAAAATTATTTGATAATGTACATATCAATTTAAATAAAGGAGATAAAGTAGCAATAATCTCTAAAAACTCTAGAGCAATTACTGCTTTTTATCAAATTATTACTGATAATGAAAAAGCAGATTCAGGTGAATTTAATTGGGGAGTTACAACAACACAATCTTATTTACCATTAGATAATTCATCATTTTTTCAAGACGGAGAATTAAATTTAGTAGATTGGTTAAGACAATATGCACAAACAGAAGAAGAACGTGAAGAAGTTTTTTTACGTGGGTTTTTAGGAAAAATGATTTTCTCTGGTGAAGAAGCTTTAAAGAAAAGTAACGTTTTATCTGGAGGAGAAAAAGTACGTTGTATGCTGTCTAGAATGATGATGAAAAGAGCTAATATTTTAATATTAGATGAACCTACAAATCACTTAGATTTAGAATCTATACAATCTTTAAATAATGCTTTAATTAACTTTAAAGGAACTATGTTGTTTTCTACTCATGATCATGAGTTTGCACAAACTGTAGCAAATAGAATTATAGAGCTTACACCAAAAGGAGTTATAGATAGATATGCTACTTTTGATGATTATTTGGCAGATCCAAAAATTAAAGAATTACGTGAGAAAATGTATTCTTAGTAGTTAAAAATTATAAAACATAAAAAAGGAAGCTAAATAGCTTCCTTTTTTATGTTTTTAATGATGTGTGTTTTTACAATGTTTTCCATGGCTATTCTTGTGTTTATTTCCATGATGACTAGAACCATAACCACGACCACGACCATTTTTCTTTTTTATTAACTTTTTATAAATAACTTGTTTTTTAGATTTAATTTTTAAGAAATATCTACCAGATCTTAACCAATCAAAATTAAATGTATTCACTCCTTTTTCTAAGCGATGTTTAAAAACGAGCGCTCCGTACTTATTAAAAACAAAAAGTCTTCCTTTTAAATTAACTTCAATATTTGCAATATCTCTGGTAGGATTAGGATAAACAGATGCTATTAAATCATCAATAGGTGTAACAATAGGTTCTGGTATTTGGGTTTGATATGTATTTGTAATTACAGGCGGATTAAAGTCGAAATAAATATTTGCGGTATTATCTATAACATCACCAATGGCAAAACTACTTTCGGGTTTAATTTTATAATAAATCCAACCATGACTGCCTGGTTCGTTAGAAGTACTGTCTGCTAAATGAATGTTTTCAAAAATAAAATCTATTTTATTGTTGTCTGTAATTGAGATTCTATAATCATGACTTGCAGTTATTGGTTGAAAAGTATCCCAATCTAAATCTGAATCTAATTCGTTATTCACAACAATATTTATTGCTGATGCAGTACCCGTATTTTGAAAACGAATTCTATAGTTTAAATAATTTGGCACTTCATTTTCATCGATGAAGTTTCCTTCTAAAGCAATAATATCATTTGGGTCATAAGAACCAATTGTAGTATCTTCATAATTAATAGTATTGTCTGTTGGGTTTACATCTCCTGTAGTTGGGTTTATTATGCAATTATAAGACAATACATCTCCATTGTTAACGGGGTTTACGAGGTCAGTTGGGCTATTAATTTCGAAAATAACATCAATATATTTTTTCTCAAAAGGGTTTAAGTTTGAATAATTCCAACTTAATGAGTTGGTGGTTTGATTTATTAAAGTTTCTGAAGAGTTGATAAATATTTCTTTAGAATCATCAAAAGTTAAATTAATATCTCCGCTTAAAATAGTGGACCCTAAATTTTCGTAGAAAACTCTAACGGTAGTTTGAAATCCTGGTCTAGATTCTGTTAGTGGTAAAATACTTACTTTAACATCATTAACTACAGAGTTTGCTGTGATACAAAAATCTACATTCTGAGTTGTTCCAGAACCTGTAAAGTTTACATTTTGAGAGGTTGGTGTTACTGAAAAGAAACTTGGTAAGTTTGGGAAGATATCTACGGTGTTATTAGCTTCTTGAGTATACATTAAATATTGACCGTTGTTATTGGTAAATGTAACATTAGAAGTATTCGTACTTGTATTCGTTAGCTTTGTATTGATAGATTTTGTATCTAAAGGATCGCATCCATCAGCATTAAAATCGAAAGAAACGGTACCAGTTATTGTATTAGAATTTGTTGGTATAAATGAGCAAGTATCTGAATAATAAGATTGCGCATCTTTATTAATAAAAGTAGAATTCGCATACCCAATATCATCAACACAAATTAAGTTTAGGTTGGGGTTATTATTAGCATTAAATCTACTTGATAACATTGATGTGTTATTTCCATTTTTTAAGTTTAAACTAGTTAATTGGTTGTTATTAGCATATAAAGTGTGTAAACTTGTTTGTCTAGAAAGATCTAAGTCAGTAATAGCATTACTACCACAAGCTAATGTATTTAGTAATGTATTGTTGGTTAAATCTAAGCTTACCAATTGTGTACTAGCACAATTTATAGTTGTTAAAGCAGTATTATTTAATACATCTAATCCATTTGTTAAAGGGTTATTTCTACAATCTAAATGTGTTAAACCAGAATTATTAGAAATATCTAAATTTGGTATTTGATTTACAAAACACTTAAGCGTTGTTAATGTATTTGTATTGGGTAATGAAAGCGTATTGATATAATTATTATCACAAACTAAACTGATTAGCGCTGTATAAGGAGAAGCATCTAATGTAGTTAATTGATTTCGACTACAGTTTAAAGATGTTATGGTATTAGTATTAGGTAAAAGTAAGTTACTTAGATTATTACTTGCTACATTTATATCCGTTAGCGATGTGTAAGTAGATAAATCAAGTGATGATAAGTCGTTTCCAGAAGAATTAAGTGAAGTAAGAGAAGTAGAACCTGGTAAGATTAAAGATGTAATTCCATTTGAGAATCCCATATAATTTATATTGTTGGAACAATTTAAATACGTTAATTGTGTTAATGCAGAAATATCCAATGTGGTTAAATCATTTTCAATACAAGTTAAAGAAGTTAGATTCACAAAAGCTTCTATACCTGTAAAATCATAAATTCCTTCTTGGATAAATATTCCTCCACCAATACCAAAAGGGTCATTTGGATCTGGCATAAAATGTTCTTCTCTGTGATGATAAGAAATATCAAGAGTTGTTATAGCTGCTGCTTCTGTTAGAGATATTTCATAATCGAAGTTAGTATCTATTCTGGGAGAATAGTTTAGTAATGCCTGTTTAAATTCATTGTCGGGAATAGTAACATTTTGTGAACTTGAAATTGAAGCAAATAATATGGCTACAATTATTAATAGATGTTTTAGTACAAGTGTTTTCATAGTAATTGGTTTTAGTTTTTAACAAAAGTATTGCTAACACTAATTAAAACTACAAGGATAAACACCCTTAATTTTTAGTAAAACACTGAAAAAGAGGAAGCTTTTGGCTTCCTCTTTTTTATAATAAGTAAAATTTGTATGTTTTATTTTCTCTGCAACGGACTAATAATTTTTACATCAGAAAAAGAAATTGCACCTCTAATTACACCATCTATGGTTTTCTTTAAAGCTTCTATTAATTGCATTTTTAATTGAGATTTATGGTATATTAAACTCACTTCTCTTGCTGGTGTTGGATTTGTAAATTCACGTAAATGACTTTTATCAACTTCATTTAAATCCAAAGTATGTAAATAAGGTAACAATGTCATTCCTAAACCTTCTTTAGAAAGTTTTATTAATGTATCAAAACTTCCACTTTCTAATTGAAATCTTTTTTTATTATCAGCTTTATGTGTTCTACATAAATTAATAACACTGTCTTTAAAACAATGTCCATCTTCTAATAATAAAATGTCATCCATTTCTAACTCTTCAGCAGTAATTTTTTTGTTATTAAAAAGTCTATGATTTTGCGGCACTAAACCAACAAAAGGTTCATAATACAAAGGTCTTTCTATTATCGATTCATTTTCTAAAGGAGTTGCAGCTATGGCAGCATCGATATGTCCGTCAGATAGTTTTCTAACAATTTCTTCAGTTGTAAGTTCTTCAATAATTAATTTAACTTTTGGGTGTTTATTAGTGAAGTTATTTAAAAACATTGGTAATAAAGTTGGCATAATTGTAGGTATAATTCCAATTTTAAATTCACCACCAATAAACCCTTTTTGCTGATGAACAATGTCTAAAATTCTATTACTTTCATCTACAATAACTTTTGCTTGTTCAACTATTTTTTTACCAATTTCTGTAAGTTCAATAGGTTTTTTAGAACGGTTGAATATTTTTACATCGAGTTCATCTTCTAGTTTTTGAATTTGCATACTCAATGTAGGTTGAGTAACAAAACTGTGATCTGCTGCTACCGTAAAATTTTGATATTCTGCAACTGATAAAACATATTTTAATTGCGTAATTGTCATTGTTATAATAATTTTTGATAAAGATATTAAAACTATCAATTATAATTATAGTTTTAAGGGTTTATATTTTCATAAATTTATACTATCAAAAAAAACTATAAAAAAACTATATAAAATGAACAAAACAATTTTAGGATTAGACATCCAAGAAACTGAAAATTTATCATTAAAATTAAACGGATTATTAGCTAATTTTCAAGTGTATTATCAGAATTTAAGAGGTTTACATTGGAATATTAAAGGAAAAAATTTCTTTCAATTACATGTAAAGTTCGAAGAGTTTTACACAGATTCTCAAATTAAGATAGATGATATTGCAGAACGTATTTTAACTTTACAAGCAACACCTTTACACACATTTGCAGATTATATAAAAGAAGCATCTGTACCAGTTGGAAATAACATTTCTAACGATGTAGAAGGAGTAGAGTTGGTTGTAAATTCTCTTTCTGAATTACTTAAAATAGAGAGAGAAATTTTAAATATTTCTGATGAAGCTGGTGATGAAGGAACAAATTCCATGATGAGCGATTTTATTGCAGAACAAGAAAAAACAATTTGGATGTTAAATTCTTGGTTAGGGAAATAAAATCATTAAAAATTTTATAGAAAACGTCAATTTGAAATCTTTTCAAATTGACGTTTTTTTTATTTTAATAAGTATGAAAAACCAATTTCTAAACCTAAAACATTGTATCCATTGTTAGGAGATTGAAAATCAAAATTAGAAACATGACCAATATTACTACCAAAATATAAGGCTGTTTTTTTAGAAATATCATAAGTAAAACCTAAAGAACCATTTTCAATAAAAGTAAAACCTTTAGCCAAACGTTCTGTTCTTGTATCAATAATAGCAAGACCTAAACCTATGGTTACTTGTAAGTTTAATTTATTAATAAGTTGCTTCTTAATAGCAAAACTGAATTCTGTTGCATATAAATAAATAGTTTTATCAGAAGTGAATTCAATTCTTTTTTGTTGATAATTATCTTCATTTGGCAATACAAATTGTTCATTTAATAATTTGTGTTTTAAAACCTGAACTTGAGGTTGAACAATTAAATCAAATTGAAAACTTTGCCAATCAAAAAGATTATAAAAAGCTTGCGCTTTAAAGGTATTTGTAGAGTAAGAGTAATCTAAATCATCAAATAAAAAGTTTTTTTCATTTGCATTATTGTAAATAAAACCAACTCTATTTGGGAATAAAACAGCTTTCTTAGATTCCTGACCAAAAGTTATTAAAACACTAAAAAATAGAAATATAAAAATTCTAATTTTCATCATGTTAACTAAACATTTTAGCAACTTTTTCTGCCTTTCTATTTTCAGAATAATCATAAAAACCTTCACCAGATTTTACACCTAATTTACCTGCCATTACCATATTTACTAATAACGGACAAGGAGCGTATTTAGGGTTTTTAAAACCATCATGCATTACATTTAAAATAGACAAGCAAACGTCTAAACCAATAAAATCTGCCAACTGTAAAGGTCCCATTGGATGTGCCATTCCTAACATCATCACAGTGTCAATTTCTTTAACTCCAGCAACTCCATTATACAAAGTTTCAATAGATTCGTTAATCATTGGCATTAAAATTCTGTTTGCAACAAAACCAGGATAATCATTTACTTCAACCGGAGTTTTATTTATTTTTTTAGAAAGTTCAACAATTACATTCATTACATCATCAGAAGTATTATAACCTCTAATAATTTCTACCAATTTCATAATAGGAACAGGATTCATAAAATGCATTCCAATTACTTTTTCTGGTCTATTTGTAACAGCAGCAATCTGAGTAATAGAAATTGAAGAAGTATTTGTAGCTAAAATAGTTTCCTCTCCACAAGAATCATCTAACTCCTTAAAAATTTTAGATTTTAACGCTAAATTTTCAGTGGCAGCTTCCACAACCAAACTTGCATTTATGACCCCTTCTTTAATAGAAGTAAAGGTTGCAATATTTGCTAGAGTTTGCTTTTTATCAGCCTCAGAAATTTTTTCTTTAGCAACCATTCTATCTAAATTTTTAGAAATAGTTGCCATTCCTCTGTCTAAAGCAGCTTGAGAAACATCAATTAATTGAACATTGTAATTAAATTGAGCAAACGTATGGGCAATTCCATTTCCCATTGTTCCAGCTCCAATAACTGCTATATTTTTCATTTTAATAAGTTTTATTTGGGCGTTTTAACAGGCTTTCGCTACTCGCTTTTTTGTCAAAAAAGACAAAAAGAGCTCAAACAGATCGCTCAATCCTTAACGCGTATATTTATTAATTTTTAGAAACAATCTATTATTTGTTGTGCAACTCTAAGAGCTTCAGTTCCTTGATGTAAACTTACAATAGGCGTAGTATTATTTACAATTGCATCTGCAAAAGAATCTAATTCATCTAAAATAGCGTTGTTTTCACCAACTTCTGGATTATCAAAATAAATTTGTTTTTTAACACCTTCAGCATTTTGTAAAATCATTGCAAATTCATCTGGATTTTCAGGAACATCCTTCATTCTAACAACTTCAGATTTTTTGGTTAAGAAATCTACTGAAATATAAGCGTCTTTCTGAAAAAATCTAGATTTACGCATGTTTTTCATAGAAATTCTACTTGCTGTTAAGTTTGCAACACAGCCGTTTTCAAACTCAATTCTGGCATTTGCAATATCTGGAGTTTCAGAAATAACAGAAATTCCACTTGCATGAACATCTTTTACTTTAGAATTCACAACAGAAAGAATAATATCAATATCATGAATCATTAAATCTAATACAACAGGTACATCTGTTCCTCTAGGATTAAATTCTGCTAATCTATGAGTTTCAATAAACATTGGTGTATCAATCTTTTCATTTACTGCAGTAAATGCAGGATTAAAACGTTCTACATGACCAACTTGCCCTTTTACATTGTGTTTAATAGCTAATTCTTTAATAGCTTCTGCTTCTGCAACAGTTTTTGTAATTGGTTTTTCAATAAAAATATGACGCCCTTTTTCTATTGCTAATTTAGCACAGTCAAAATGCGATAATGTTGGTGTTACTATATCTACAACATTTACAGCATCAATTAATTCTTCAATAGAATCGAATAATTTATATCCAAAATCTTTAGCAACTTTTTGTGCATTTTCTGTAAACGGATCAAAAAATCCTACTAATTCATATTTCTCTGATTGTTCTAATAAACGAAGATGAATTTTTCCTAGGTGGCCTGCACCTAATACTCCTGCTTTAAGCATAAATTCTTGTTTTTGTATGTTTTACGATTTTTAAAAAACCGACAAAAACAAAGATACAATTTTATAAGAATTTATTTAGATTTATTACTATTTTTAGACTTTAGAAAAACACAATATTTGAAAGACACTGCAAAACATCAAGGACTTAGAAACCAATTAGCTAATGTATTAGAAGCTAAAGGAATTACAGATAAAAAAGTATTGAATGCAGTGCGTAAAATTCCACGTCATTTATTTATAGATAGTAGTTTTGAAGCACATGCATATCAAGACAAAGCGTTTCCTATTGCTGCAGAACAAACAATCTCTATGCCTTATACAGTAGCCTTTCAATCGCAAACTTTAGCAATTAAAAACGGAGATAAAGTATTAGAAATTGGTACAGGTTCTGGGTATCAGACAGCAGTATTGTTAGAGTTAAAAGCAGAAGTTTATTCTATAGAAAGACAGCGAGAATTGTTTAAAAAAACATCTTTATTTTTACCAAAGTTAGGCTATAAACCCAAGAAATTTATTTTTGGAGATGGTTATAAAGGGTTACCAGAAAAAGCTCCTTTTGATAAAATTATAGTAACTGCTGGTGCTCCATTTGTTCCAAAACCTTTGCTATCACAATTAAAAGTAGGAGGAATGTTGTTAATTCCTGTTGGTGATAAAACGCAAATAATGACTCTTTTTATTAGAAAATCTGCTAAAGAATTTGAAAAACACGAATTAGGAGATTTTGCTTTTGTGCCAATGTTAGAGGAGAAGAATTAAACTTATTTTTTTACATTTCCTAAAGAACCGTTCAAAGACGGAATAAGTTCATACGTATAATCTGGCTGTAAGTTTTTTACTTTTCTATGAGAAACAAAAATGATTGTAGTTTCGCTTTTGAGTGCAATTTTATTAATTAAAGTTACAATAATATTGGTTCCATTATTATCTAAATTAATTAAAGGTTCATCTAATATTAGTAATGGAGGATGTTTAATCATCGCTCTTGCTATTAATATTAATCTTTGTGATGTTATTGATAAATTTTGAAAAAACAAATCTTTTTCATCTTCTAAATTTAACAAATTAATCCATTTTTCTGCAAGCTTTATTTGTAAAGTTGTTGGTTTCATATACAAGCCAATACTATCAAAAAAACCAGATAAAATCATTTGTATTGCCGTCTGTTTCCTCGTAAATAACTCTAAGATTGTAGGATTAAAATACCCTATTTTTTCTTTGATGTCCCAAATGCTTTCACCTGAGCCTTTTTTCTTACCAAATAAATATACTTCTTGTCTAAAAGCTTTTACGTTATTTCCGTAAATCATAGAAAGAATAGTAGTTTTACCAGAACCATTTGGGCCAATTAACTGCCAAAATTCGTTTTTATTAATTGTCCAGTTTATGTTTTTTAAAATGCAATTTTTGGCATAATTTACAATTACTTTTTCTAACTTAATTAACTGATTAGGAATGTTCTTATATATTGTAATTGGCTGTGGTACTTCGCCTTTAAAATCTATATATTTTTCTGTAAAGTTGTATTCTTTTATCGCTATAGTGTTAACAATTTTATCATTTTTAATATCTAAAACGTGAGTAATTATTGGTAATAATTCTTCTTCTCTATTTAGAATTTGAATTAAATTGATATCAACAGATAAATTAATTAGTTGCTTTTGTAATTCAGAGACAGAAGCAATATCTAAACTATCAAAAAGACTATCTAAAATTAAATAATCTGGTTTTTGTTGGATTAAAAAATTAAGTAGTGCTTTTTTTTGCTCTCCACTAGAAAAAGTACGAATACTTCTATTCTTTTGAATATCAATAAATTTTATGTCGTGACGAACTTCTTCATCTATAAATTTTTCTAGAATTGTATTGGAAAATAAAAGGCCTTTTTTATCTTTAAATTGACGTAGATTATATGTATTATTAAGAATATTTTCTAATAAATTACTTTTTGGTAAAAGATTTTTTTTATCAATTGCATAATGGATTTTCTCCATAATTTCAATAATTAGTTGAGAAGTTCTTTTATGTAAAATTATTCAGCTCTTTCCCAATAAGCAGTTTTACCAAAAAGAGAAATTCCTAGATAACCTCTAATTTTTAATTTGTTTGGTTTTTCAAGTTCTATGTAGCATTTATATACTTTTCCATTTCTAGGGTCTAAAATGTTTCCTCCAGACCATTCATCATCATCTTTTTCTAAACCTGTTAAAATATTTAAACCTAAAATTCTCTTTCCTTTATTTTCTCCTTCACATTCTGTACAAACAGCATCTTGTCTAGAAGGGTCTTTAACTTCTACTATTTTTGCAAATGCTTTTCCGTCTTTTTCATAGACTTCAATAATAGAATCAATTTTACCTGTATCATCATTTTTAGAATTCCATTTTCCAAAAATTGTTTGAGATTGTAAAGTAATAGTTGCTAAGAAAAATAGTAAAATAAACGATCTTGTTTTCATTGAATGACTTTTTTCGTAAATATAGAAAAACTTTAGAAATATGAAATACCTATTATAAAGTAGTACTATTTAGTCATATTTTGCATCAAAACTATGTTCCCATTTTCCTTGAACAAGTAGTATTTGTTCAATTACATCTCTAACGCAACCTTCGCCTCCTTTTTTATTAGAAATGTATTTACTAATTTTTTGAATTTCTTGAACAGCATCATTTGGGCAAGTAGGCAAACCAACTAATTTCATTACAGGAAAATCAGGAATATCATCTCCCATGTACAAAACATTCTCTGGTTTTAAATTATATTTTTCTACCAACTCATTGTATTGTTTAATTTTATCATGAGCGCCTAAATAAATATCTTTAATACCTAAATTAGCTAAGCGTTTTCTTACTCCTTCATTTGTTCCTCCAGAAATAATACAAACATTTAAACCTTTATCTACCGCAGTTTTTAAAGCATAACCATCTTTAATATTCATGTGTCTAACTAATTCTCCATCTGGCATTATAGTTACCATTCCGTTTGTTAAAACACCATCTACGTCAAAAATTAAAGTGTTTATATTGTGTAATAATTGTTTATAGCTTATTTCCATTTTGGATTGATTTTGTAATCGTTTTATAAATTTTTTGTTGATTTTTATTCAGTAATTCTAAATGATTTTTAATAGTGTTTTTATCATTTCTAATTGCTGGTCCTGTTTGTGCTTCTTCAGGAGAAAGGGTTTCAATTTTTGAAGCAGTTTCATTAATTAAAGGTTGCAAAACTTCAAACGGAACATTGTGTTCATTGCAAATATCATTACCTATTTTATATAAATGATTGGTAAAATTATTAACAAAAACGGCTGCAACATGCAATGCTTTTCGCTGTTCAGAATTTACATCATATACTTTTTTCCCTATTGATTTTGCTAGTTTTTCAAGTAATACAAAATCACTTTCATTTTCTGCTTCTAAACAAAAAGGTATTTCAGAAAAAGTAACTTCTTTATCTTTAGAAAAAGTTTGAAGCATATAAAAAACACCTTTTCTTTTACTATTTTTCAATAATTTTAAATCTGAAGCTCCAGAAGTATGAACAACAAAAGAGTTTTTTATTTTTGATGAAACTTCTGAAATGGCATCATCAGAAACGGCAATAATAGTAACATCTGCTTTTGGAATATTTTCTAATTTTCTAGAGTTAATTTGTGTAACTATTACATCATCAGCTTTTAAAAAAGCATTATTAAGATGTGTTGCTACATTTCCTCTACCTATAACTACTACTGAAATCATAAAACGAAGATATTGAAAATTATTGGAGCATTAGAATCAGATTTAGTAAATTGCTAGAAAATAAAACACAAATGAAAGATTTAGATAAACTAGGAATAAATACAATTTGTACACATGTTGGTGAAATTACAGATGAACAATTTAAAGGTGCAATTTCTCCAATTTATATGTCTACTTCTTATGCTTTTGAAGGTGTAGATGTTAAGCGTTATCCACGTTATTTTAATACACCAAATCAAGAAATGTTGTGTAAAAAGATTGCTGCTTTAGAAAAGACTGAAAATGCATTAATCTTTGGATCTGGAATGGCAGCTATAAGCACAACCATACTTGCTTTTCTACAAAAAGGAGATCATATTATTTTACAACAAACATTGTATGGAGGAACGTATAATTTTGTAGTTGAAGAGTTTGAGAAATTCGGAATTGAATATTCGTTTACACAAAGTTTATCAATAATAGATTTTGAAAAAGAAATTAAAGAAAATACCAAAGTTATTTACATAGAAACGCCAAGTAATCCATTATTAACAATTACAGATTTGCACAAAGTTTCTGAATTGGCCAAGGCTAAAGGAATTGTTACTATGATTGATAATACTTTTGCGTCTCCAATAAATCAAACTCCTATAGATTTTGGAATTGATATTATGATACATTCTGCAACAAAATATATGGGAGGACATTCAGATATTTTAGCAGGAGCAGTAGCTGCTTCTAACGAACATATAGATAGAATTTGGAATATGGGAAAGAATTTAGGCGGAAGTTTGAGTGATTTTATGGTTTGGATGTTAGAACGTAGTTTAAAAACTATGAATTTACGTGTAAAACGACAAAGTAAAAATGCTTTAAAAATGGCAAAATATTTAGCTAAAAATAAGAATGTAAATGCTGTTTATTACCCAGGATTAAAATCGCATCCAGATTACAAATTAGCAAAAAAACAAATGAATGCTTTTGGAGGAATGTTATCTTTTGAATTAAAAGACGGAATTGATGCAATGGAATTTCAAAACAATTTAAAACTTATAAAACCTTCAATGAGTTTAGCAGGAGTAGAGAGTACAATGTTAAGTCCAACACAAACTTCACATGCATTATTATCTGCAGAAGAAAGAGAAAAACAAGGAATTAAAGATGGTTTAATTCGTTTTTCTGTTGGAATTGAAGAAACAACAGATTTGATAAAAGATATAGATCAGGCAATAAAAAAGACCCTTAAATAAGGGTCTTTTTAAAATATATATTCAAAATAAAAGCTTAGTTAATTTCTTTTCTAAAATCAAATTTAAGATTAAGTTGTAAAGACAATCTATCAAAACTTTTTGTTTTATAGGTGTGTCTTGCATAACCAAACTGCAAATTCATGTTTTTGTTTAATTTATAACCTAAACCTGCATAAGCTCTGTTTTGGTGAAAATCAAATCCATCGATTAAATGATAATGAATTTCATCATAAAAAGTAATAGATAACGTTTTATTAATAGGATATGAAACTTTAAAACGATAACGGATTCTGTTTTTTAATTTATACTCTGTAGCATATTCAAGAAAACGTTGTTCTAATCTTAATCTATGCGATAATGAAAATTTATTAACTTTATGTTTTGCATAAATTTGCTCAAGAAGTCTGTTTTCAATTAAATAAGGAGCACCTGTTTCTTCGAAAGTAGTATCTATACTTCCATAACCATAACCAATTCCTACAGAAACAGCTTTGTTTAGGTTATAATTTAAACCAACAATACCTAATAATAAGTGTTGATTGTCTAACATTTTATAATTCCAGTTTGTTAAAGAACCACTGATGCTAAAGTTATCAGATATTTTGTTTGAAGATGTAATTTCAAACCAAGAACCTAAAGATTTTTCACCAGTATTCTGAGCATTTATATTTATTGCTGAAAAAAATATTAATAATGCTAATAGTTTTATTTTCATAATGTCTAGGGTAATTAACTTGGTTCTTAATTAAATTAAGAACCAAATCAAAATTACTTGTATTTAAAGAATGTTTTTGTACTGATTAAAATGGCCAAATGATTGGTACTAATATTAATGTAGTAATAATGAATAGTATTAAAAGCGGGAGCCCAACTTTAAAATAATCCATAAATTTATAATTACCAGAACTCATAACCATTGCATTAGTTGTTGTACCAATTGGAGTTAAGAATGCTGTAGATGCACTAATAGCAACTGTAATTAGCAAAGGTTCAGGAGAAATCCCTACTGTGCTTGCTGCTAAAAGTACAATTGGTGCCATTAATACTGCCGTTGCAGAATTATTAATAAACTGACTAAATGTTGTAGTTAAAACAAAGATACCTGCTAATAATAAAGTTGGATTATCTTTTCCTAAGAAACCAATTAATGAGTTAGAAATCATTTCTGCGGCTCCTGTTTTTTGAATAGCAACTCCCATAGGAATCATTGCAGCAATCATTACAACACTAGTAAAACTAATACTCTTATAAGCTTTAGAGAAAGGCACACAACCTGTAAATAATACAATACCCGCAGAAATTAAAGCGGCAATTGCTCCAGGAACTATTTTTGCAACTAACATAATAATCATTAAGGCTAAAGCACCTAATGCTATGTAAGATTTTGTTGTTAATTCATCAACATCTTTTAACATCTCTTCAGGACGACCAACTACAACAATATTTTTATGTTGATTTTTTAGTTTTTCAATGTTTTCCCAAGGACCTCTAATAATAAAACTATCTCCTGCATTAACAGTTATTTTATCTTCTACATAAGGTTTTTTATGTCTAGAAGTTGCTAATAATTGAATTTCATATCTTTTAAAGTATTCTTGTAACTTTATTTCTCTACCTACTAAACGAGATTTTGGAGTTACAATTACTTCTGCCATACCAACCTCTTGATTAATTAAGTTTGTTCTTAATTCAGTTTTTGCAGATTCTTTTGCTAATAAACCTAATCTAAACTTAATCATTATTTTATTAATGTCTTCAGTAGTTCCTTTAACAGTAATAATATCATGATATCTTAATTCTGTATCATCCTCTGGAAACTCAATAAAAGGTTGTGTACCTTTTAATCTGTTTGGATGTCTTCTTTTTAAACGTATTATATTAATATGAAAATTGTTTTCTAAATCCCAATCACTAATTTTAGTATTAATTAATGGAGAAATAGAACGTATTCTTAATCTGTAATAGTTATCTTCAATTTGATATGCTTCAATCCATTCGTGTAAAGTAGAATCGATATTAATTGGTTTGTTATTTGTTTTATTTTCTGGTAACAATCTAAAACCTATATATCTAAAATAGATCAATGCAATTATTAAAAGAGGCAAACCTATCAATCCAAATTCAAAGAAAGAAAACCCTTCAAAACCAGCATCAATTAAAGCATTGTTAGCAATAATGTTTGGTGGTGTTCCTGTTAATGTTAATAATCCACCTGTGTTAGAACCAAAAGCTACAGGAATTAAAATTTTAGAAGGCATTGTACCTATACTCCAAGCAGAAGATATAGTTGCAGGTAACAAAGTTGCTACAGTACCAGTATTACTTACAAATCCAGATAAAACTCCAGAACCCAATGTAATAATAACTAATAATTTTGGTACACTTTTACCAGCTAATTCTATTAGTTTTTTTCCTGCTAAAGCTGTCCATCCAGTTTGAGATAAACCTTCACCAATAATAAATAAAGCAGCAATCATTACAACTGTGGGATTGCTAAATCCACTTAAGGTTTCATTTAAATTTAAAATTCCGCATAAAAATAAACTCAGCATTGATACTAATGCAACAACATCTGGAGAGTATTTTCCCCAAACGAATAATCCAATAGTAATTGCTAAAATAACGAGCATTAAAATCATAATTTTCTTTTTTGTATTATATTGTTCTTAGTTATGGTGTAAAATTAGTTTGATTACAAAGGTAGTTTTATGACATATATCATACCTAGAAAGAATCTATAATTTTTGTGATTATCTTAAAAAAAAGGCGCTATTATATGTTAAAAGAAATACGAAAACGTAATAGAAATAATGCCTTCTTAATTTTTCCTTATAAATTGATTATTTTTGACGAATCATTTTATTCTTTAATTATATAATATTGAATAAAAGCTCTAAATTGTTGTCTTATTGGATGGCGTTTGTATGTTTTTTATATTAAAAAGAATGAAATTTTTAAAATGGTTTAAATGAGTGAATTAGATATGAAACTAGATATTTTAGCTTTTGGAGCACATCCAGATGATGTAGAATTAGGTTGTGGTGCAACGATTGCAAAAGAAATTTCTTTAGGGAAAAAGGTAGGAATAGTAGATTTAACTAGGGGAGAGTTGGGTACACGTGGTTCTGCAGAATTAAGAGATATTGAAGCTGCAAATGCAGCTAAAATTTTGGGTGTTTCTGTAAGAGAAAATCTTGGTTTTGCTGATGGTTTCTTTGTAAATGATAAGAAACATCAATTAGAGGTTATTAAAATGATACGCAAATATAAACCAGATGTTGTTTTATGTAATGCTATTGATGATAGACATATAGATCACCCAAAAGGAAGTAGTTTAGTTTCTGATGCTTGTTTTTTAAGCGGATTGATGAAAATTGAAACATCATTAGAAGGAGAACAGCAAGAAAAATGGAGACCAAAACAAGTATATCATTATATTCAATGGAAAAATATTGAACCAGATTTTGTAATTGATGTTTCAGGTTTTATGGATAAAAAAATAAAATCAGTTTTTGCATACGCTTCTCAATTCTATGACCCAAAAAGTGATGAACCAGAAACACCAATAACTAGTAAAAACTTTACAGACAGTATAGATTATAGAGCAAAAGATTTAGGAAGATTAATAGGTGTTGAGTTTGCAGAAGGTTTTACATCAGAACGTTACGTAGCAATAGAAAATTTTGATAAATTAATTTAATTTTTTCTTTCTTTAGAAAGGAAAAAATATTTATATTTGCACCCGCAATTATATGGTGGTTGTAGCTCAGTTGGTTAGAGTATCGGTTTGTGGTACCGAGTGTCGCGGGTTCGAGTCCCGTCTTCCACCCAAAAATAGAATCCTTCTCATTATGAGAAGGATTTTTTTGTATCTAATATTTTTTAAAAAGAATTTAAAACTTCTATCACATCATTACGTTTTCTTACAGAAACAGGAACGTTACTTTTGTCTTTTAAAATTAAATAACCTCCATCTGACTTTATAAATTCTTTTATGAATTTAGTATTTATCAAATGACTTTGATGCACCCTTATAAAACCAACTTCCTTTAATATATCTGAGTAATATTTTAATGTTTTAGAAACTAATATTTTAGATGCATCATTAAAATAAAAAGTTGTGTAATTATTGTCTGATTTACAACGAATGATATCATCAATATTTACTACAATAATTTTTTCAGATGTATGTAAAGAAATTTTCTTTGGCTTTTTGTTAGGGTCTATTACAGCTTGCTGTAATACATTTAATTGCTCTTTGTCCGGTTGAATTTGATGTTGAGCTTTTTCTATTGAATTCGCCAAATCCTCATCAGAATATGGTTTTAAAATATAATCGATTGCTGCAAATTTAAAAGCCTTGATTGCAAATGCATCACTTGCTGTAACAAAAATTATTTTTGATTTTAATTCTGGAAAAATCTCGAGAACATCAAAACCAGTTCCATCTCCAAGCATAATATCTAGAAATAAAATGTCTGGCTGCTTTTTACGCAATAATTTGGCAGCTTCTACAACACTTTTTGCTGTTCCAATAATATCAATTTCTTTATGATTATTTGAAATATCATTGGTTAGCATTTCTAGTGCTATTGGCATATCATCTACTAAAATTGCTGTTAACTTTTCCATGTTATTTTTCTTCAGCTAGTTCAAAAATTGTTATTTCTGGTCGTACATTTAATCTAACTTGAAACAGATGTCCTAAAGCTCTATTAATGTATAAAGTTCTACCATCGTTTAGATCTATTTCACCTGCATTATATTTTTTATTTTTAACAGGAAGAATAGGAGGGTTTAAAAAGGGAGGTTTTACTTGACCTCCATGTGTGTGTCCGGCTAATATCCATCCTTTATAATTATTCCAAACATCTAAATCGCAAACATCAGGATTATGGCATAAAACTATGTTTGCTTTTTCAGAATTGTAGTTGTTCATTATTTTCTTTGGATCAAAATTTAATCCCCAAAAATCATCTAAACCAATAATATTTAAACCGTTAAAATTTATTTCTTCATTTCCAAGAATTTTAACGCCAGTATTTTCAAGAATTGAAGTAATAGAATCTGCTACTTTTTGTAAAACCCAATCGTGACCATAATCGTGATTCCCTAAAACACCTGCGGTTCCTAATTTTCCTTTTACAACATGTTTAAAAACCTCTTCTAATTGAGAAAATTGTTCTTCATCATTATAATCTACATAATCTCCCGTATAAACTACAAAGTCAGGATTTAACAATTGCGCTTTTTTAAAGGAATCTATTATATATTGATAATTGAATTTATTACCAACATGCACGTCGCTAATCTGCATTAAAGTTTTACCTACAAGTTCTTTAGGAAGGTTTTTAATAGGCATTTTTACTTTTACAAATTCTAACCAAAAAGGCTCAATTTGCCAAGAATAAAGACCTGTTAAAAGTCCTGCTCCGACTGAAGTTATCAATGTGTTTTTAATAAATTTACGTCTATTCATTTTCTATTTCTAGTAATCTGTTTTTAATGGTATTCTAAAGCTTACTTTTGTTCCTAATATTTTCTCTTCACTTTTTATTTCTTCAATTAAAAAAGTACTTTTTTTAGATAAATTTTCAATTCTCTCCTTGGTGATTTTTAATGCAACAGATTTGTGTTGGCTATTTTTGTTTTCATTTTTATGATGATGAATTCCAACTCCGTTATCTAATATGCTACAATTTAAAAATTTATGTTTTACTTCAAAATGAATTTCTATTTTTCCATCTTTAGAATTTGGTTGTATTCCGTGTTTAATACTATTTTCTATAAAAGGTTGTAATAACATTGGTGGAATTAAAATTTCTTCTGAATCTATATTTTTTAAAGATGTTTTTATGAAATATTCAAAAGTTTTTGAACTCATTTTTTTCTCTAAATCTAAATAGTTTTTTAATGTTTCAATTTCATTTTTTAAACTAATTTCTTCTAAACGAGAATTGTTTAAAATACTTCTTAAAAGTACAGAGAATTGAGAAATTGTTTTGTTTAATTCAGTTGTTTTTCCTGAATTTCCCAATGCTTTTATTCCGTTTAAAACATTAAAAATAAAATGCGGATTCATTTGTAATTGCAACGCTTTCTGTTCTAAATTTAATAAATGATTTTCTAATTGTAGCTTATTAATTTCTTCTTTATTCTTCTTCTTTATTTTTTTGAGAGTTACATCAATTAAAAAAGCAAGTAGCAAAAGAGTAAAAGCAAAAACGAGTATTAAAAACCATGGTTTTTTATAAATAGGAGCATCAATAGAAAAAGTAACTATTTTCTCTTTACTAAGTTGTAATCCGTTTTTAGACTGTACAATAAAAGCATAATTCCCTTCACTTAAATTAGCAAATTCTACATTGTTTTTTTTACTCCAAGGAGAAAAATTACCTTTTAATTTATATCTATAATTAATGTTTTTTTGGTTATTTAAATCTACTGTTTTATAAGAAAAAGAGATGTTGTTTTCTGTTGGTTTTAGAAATAAACTATTTCTATATATCGTGTCTAGATTCTTATAGTTTACACGAATGTTTTCTATAAAAATAGTAGGTTCTGTCTCATTTTTATTGCTATTAGAATTCTCGTAAATATTAATACTTGTGTTTTTATATTTATAAAGACCTTCATTTTTTGAACCAATCCAAATGTTATTTTGGTTGTCTTTAAAAATGCTATTTATTCTATTAGAAATTAATGAATTGTACTTGTTAATTTTCTTTTTAAAAGAGTAGTCTTTTAGATTATAAATTTCAATTCCGTTTGCTTTTGTAATCACCCAAAGTTCATCATTTATTTTGTTAATTGAAGTTATATAAGTTTCAGTTTTAATGGTGTTTTCTAAAGTATCACTATTAATTATTTGAATTCCATTTTTATATGTTGCAGCAATTATTTTGTTATTGTTTGATTGGAGTGAAGTGAAATTATCATCTAATATCTTATCAATTTTAGTAGGTTTTACCAGTTCATCAATTTTCCATAAAGCTTTATTGGTAGCAATATAAATAGAGTTTTTTTGAACAATAATATCATTTATAAAAGAATAATCTATTTGAGTATTAATTTGTAAAGGTTGTAAATACGTTTCTTTAACTTCAGAAATTCCTTCAGTTGTACAGGCTATTATTTTATTATCTATTGAAACAATTTTTAAAACTTTTTCTTTTCCAAGAAAAGTGATTTTATTCTTCTTTTTGATATAAAATCCATTTTCAGATCCAATATATAAAGACTCATTATTATAAAATATACTTTTAATTTTTGATGCTTTCGAAATCGAATAATTGTTAAAATCTTTTCCATCAAAACGAACTAAACCATTATTAGTTGCCAACCATAAATAACCGATTTCATCTTGAAGGATATCATTAATGGCTACACTTGGTAAACCATCTGAAAGTGTATATTGTTGAATTTTATTTTGTTGTGAAACTCCATCAACAGAAATAAAAAACAATAGAAATAATAAAATTTTACAATAAATATTCATCAGAAACAAACTTACTAATTAAAACGTCATTACACGATTTTTAATGATGTGTAATGACGTTTATCAAACTACAATTTCCATTCCAACTTACTTCATAGCGTACAAACGCTTATTATTTGTGTCTGGTTCTACATATTTTAATTCTCCATAAGGTTTAATTAATGGCTTTAATACACATAAAACAGTTGTTGTTCCTTTAATTGTTAAAAAACTATTCTTTACATTCCAATTCCATCTAAATTTTTCAATTGGAATATTATATTTGCTTAATTCTAATTGAACTTCTTCTTGTTGTTCAATCCAATCCATCACTTCTTCTTGCATTGTAAAAGTTGGCATTTCATCATCAGAATTGTGGTAATCAAATTCCCATTTTAAAGGAATATTAAATTGAATTGTATAAGCTTCGCCAATATATCTTTCTTCTTCATTATTTAAAGTATCATACCAATCTATATCTTTTTCTTCAGGATATTTCTTTGCAATTTCTTTTGATAAATCTATCTTTCCTGGTGAATTTGCCGTTGGATAAAACACGTAAAATGGTTTTGCTAAATAGTGATTAGAAAATTCGCCACTAAAGATTGCTTGATAAGGAGATGCTACAATTTTTGGCATTTCTGTTGTGCAAAATACATCTTTTAAAGTTCTCATTAACTCTTTGTTTTTTGCTAAACCTGTGGCATGAAATATAATTTTAGATTCGCTATTGATAACATCTTTTAAAACCGGTAAATTTCCTTGAGTTATATTTTTACGTAGCGTTTCTGCCGTGATTTTTTCTCCATTTATTACAGTTTCTAAATCAAGGCCTTTAAACGGATTGCTTTTATTTACTATATGAATTTCTCCAAAAGGAATTTGAGAAGCATTATTATTTAGCCACGTAATAATCTCTTCTAAAGAATATTTTTCATCAATAACTTCAAACTCTTTTTCTTGAAAATAGAACCTTGCATCATCATAAAAAGATTCATCTCCACGATCTAGTCCTGTAATAAAAACTATAGGTTTTCTTGTAAAAGTTTCAATTATTTCTTCTGTTGTAGTTACTGTGGTTTCTGCAAGTAAAACAGATTCGTTTTCTTGTTTGGGTTCAGTTTTATTGCAACTTATAAAAGAACTGGTTGCTAATAAAACACTCAATACAAATGCTGATTTTCTTAATAATGTGTTCATCTTTTCTAATTTTTAAATGTTATTATACATCAAAAGTAAAAGAGAAGTCTACATTAATTTTGTGTGTTTTAGAATTCGTAGGTTCTAGATTAGAATTCGTAAAATAATTGAAATCTAAAAGTATTTTATTGATTATAAACGACCAATTTTGTTAAATCTTCTTCATTTGGATTTTCAGCAAAAGAACGTAAATACACATCCATGTATTTGATAATTCGTTCTTCTGGATAGAACAATACTTTGTTATCAAATTGTGCCCATTCATTCATTTGAATATATGCATTTCCGTTTTCAAAACGATAAAAACGTTGAATATGTTCTGGTAAAGCATCTTCTAATTCTTCATTGATAAAAACATTGTAATAGTTTAAATCTGCCGTAAAAAAGTGGAATGACAACAAACTATCATAAACCCCAGTTAAGTTATTTGCTAGAGGTAAAGCAATTGTGAAAATTAAAATCGCTATTTTTTGCTTATTGAAAAATGTTATAAAAAAGTCAAATGGGTTTATGGTTTTTAAACTCCAAAATATAATAACAACACTCAGCATATTCTGAATATTCCAAGGAACAACATTGTAGCCATAACCAAGATAAAATAGTAAAAAGGTAATAATTCCATGCATTGATAAAATAAATAATACTCCAAATTTTCTTGTTTTATTAAATAATAATAAAACGCCCATTAATGCTTCTAACCAAGGAACTGCGTAGGTAAAAGCAACCAAAAACCATTGAGGTAAAAAACTAAAATGTTTGTTTAATGCACTTAACCACTGTATGTAAAAAGCTTCATTTACTTTCTGAATTCCACTCCAAAAATACGTTGCAAAAAAGATAAGTATAATTGCATACAGTACTTTTTTTGTGATTACTTTTCTGTTGAAAATTTCAATAGCAAAAATGGTTAAAAAACTTTGATAGAAGTAGGGTTGAAGCCTATTTTGATCAATTAGTGCTAAGAAGACATAGAGTAAAATAATTGTCCAACCTTGCCATCTTTTATTCTGAAAAATATAAATAACTTGTATTAGAAAGAAGAAGCCACCTAAAATATAATCCAAAGGAGCAGTAGGAATTGGCAACCAATTAAACAACGGAATTACTGGAAAAACTTTAGTTGTAATCCATAATTTCGGAGCATAAATCATTAAGACCAAAACACCTACAATTGCTAAAATTCTTACCCAGTTTACTTTTTGTTGGTCTGTTAAGTTTGTAATCATTTTTAAAATACTAGTTTCTCTGCTAAATACTTAGCTGTATAAGATTTTTTGTTTTTTGCTAATTCTTCTGGAGTTCCCTGAAAAATAAGATTCCCTCCTTTTTTTCCACCTTCTAAACCTAAATCTATAATATAATCTGCACATTTAATGAGCTCAATATTATGTTCAATAACAATGATAGAATGTCCTTTTTCGATCAATGCATTAAAAGAAGCAAGTAATTTTTTAATATCGTGAAAATGCAAACCAGTTGTAGGTTCATCAAAAATAAATAATGCTTTGTCTTTTGTGTTTCCTTTTACTAAAAAGGATGCTAATTTTATGCGTTGTGCTTCACCACCAGAAAGTGTAGAAGAAGATTGCCCTAATTTTACATAGCCTAAACCAACATCTTGTAAAGGTTTTAATTTACTTGCAATTTTGGTAACTAAATTTTCAGAGAAAAATTCTACAGCATCATCAATAGTAAGATTTAAAATGTCATCAATAGATTTACCATCAAACTTTACTTCTAAAACTTCTTTTTTGAATCGTTTTCCATTACAAACATCACATTCTAAATGCACATCTGCCATAAATTGCATTTTAATAGTAACTTCACCTTCACCTTTACAAACCTCACAACGACCACCTTCAACATTAAAAGAAAAATGTTTGGGTTTATAGTTTCTTATGTTTGATAATTTCTGATTAGAAAATAATGCTCTAATATCATCATAAGCCTTAATATATGTTACAGGGTTTGAACGAGAAGAACGTCCGATTGGGTTTTGATCTATAAATTCTACATGTTTTAAAGTATCAAAACTTCCTTTTATTTCTGTATGTTGTCCAACTTTATCTCCATAACCAATCAACTTTTTTTGCATTGATGGATATAAAATTTTCTTTACCAATGTACTTTTTCCAGAACCAGAAACTCCTGTAATTACAGATAAACAGTTTAATGGAAACGTAACATCTATATTCTGTAAATTATGTTCTCGAGCACCAATAATTTGCACACTATTTCTTGATGTTCTACGTTTTTTTGGAACTTCAATTTTATAATCTTCATTTAGATATTTTGCAGTTAAAGATTCACTTTTTAAAATATCTTTAAAAGTACCTTTTGCAACAACATGCCCTCCAAAAGTTCCTGCTTCTGGACCAATATCTATAATGTAATCTGCTTCTTTCATGATGTCTTCATCATGTTCTACAACAATAACGGTATTACCTAAATCGCGTAAATCTTTTAAAACCTTAATTAGTCTTTCTGTATCTTTTGGATGTAAACCAATACTAGGTTCATCTAGAATATACATAGAACCAACAAGTGAACTTCCTAAAGAAGTTGCCAAATTTATACGCTGACTTTCTCCTCCAGAAAGTGTGTTAGAAGTTCTATTTATAGTTAAGTAATTCAGTCCAACATCATTTAAAAATTGCAATCTATTGTTAATTTCTGTCAACAAACGTTTTCCAATTTTTTCTTCATATTTATCTAAGTGAATATTTTTAAAGAAAACAGTTAATTCATCTAAAGGAAGTGTCACTAAATCAGAAATTGTCTTCTCATTTATTTTTACATAATCTGTTTCTTTACGTAAACGTTTTCCATTACAAGTAGTACATTTTGTTTTTCCTCTGTAACGAGAAAGCATCACTCTATTCTGTATTTTATAACTTTTTTCTTCTAAAGCAGTAAAGAAATGATGAATTCCGTTAAAAGATTTATTTCCATTCCAAACTAGTTCTTTTTGTTCTTCAGATAATTCAAACCAAGGTTTGTGAATTGGAATATCAAATTGATACCCAACATTAATTAAATCTTCTTTGTAGTGAATATAAGAAGGTGTTTTAAAAGGAAAAATACAATCTTCAAAAATGGATAAACCTGTATTTGGAATTACTAAATCATCATCTATACCAATAACATTTCCATAACCTTCGCAAGTTGGGCAAGCTCCATAAGGATTATTAAAACTGAATAAATGTGTATTTGGTTCTAAAAAAGACATTCCGTCTAAATCAAACTTATTACTAAATTCAGAAACCTTATTATCTGCTAAATTTTCTATAAAGCAAACTCCTTTCCCTTCAAAAAATGCTGTTTGAATAGCATCTGCTAATCTGTTGTAAAAATCTTCGTCATTTTTAGTGATGATTCTATCTACAACTAAAAAAAGAGTTTCATTATTGAATTCTTTTTGAGGAAAATCTGAAATTCTATAAATAGTTTCATTCCATTTTAAACGAGCATAACCTTGTTGTTCTAAAACTTGTAAAACGGTTTTTAAATCTCGATTTTCATCAATAACAATAGGAGCAAGCAATAATAATTTTGTTTTGTCATCAAACCTTTTTACAAAATTAACAACATCAGAAACTGTATCTTTTTTTACTTCTTGTCCAGAAATAGGAGAGATGGTTCTACCAATTCTTGCGTATAACAATTTAATATAATCGTAAATTTCTGTACTTGTACCCACTGTAGAACGTGGATTTGTAGAATTTACTTTTTGCTCAATTGCAATAGCAGGAGAAATCCCTTTTATATAATCTACCTTAGGTTTGTGTAACTTTCCTAAAAACTGACGCGCGTAAGAAGATAAACTCTCTACATAACGTCTTTGACCTTCTGCATAAAGTGTGTCAAATGCTAAAGAAGACTTTCCAGAACCAGAAATACCAGTAATTACCACCAACTTATTTCTTGGTATAACAACATCTATATCCTTTAAATTATGGAGTTTAGCTCCTTTAATTATGATATTTTCTTTAGGATTTATAGTAGATAAGTCTGCTTTCATTTAATTCAAAAATAAGCGTTAAAAATACCACTTTTTTAATCGATTTTAGAAATAATAAAAAAGGAATTTGTTAAAATATTTGTTGATTCGAAAAATAATATTGATATTTGGAGTTCTTAAACATCACAAAATTAGACGCATATAGATAAAAATTACTTTAAAAATATTAATAAATAATATAAACGAAAGGCTTTCTAGCTTTTCTTAAAGTAATTTATGATGCGTACAAAATCTATTTCAGACAGTACTTTAGTAAGCGATTATATAAAAGGAAACGAAGCTTCTTTAGAGGTTTTAATAAATAAGCACAAGCAACGCTTATATAGTTTTATTTACAGTAAAATTCAAGATAAAGATCTAACAGAAGATATTTTTCAAGACACTTTTATTAAAGTAATAAGAACTCTTAAAAAAGGGAATTATAATGAAGAAGGTAAGTTTTTACCTTGGGTTATGCGTATTGCTCATAACTTAGTAATAGACTATTTTAGAAAGTCTAATAGAATGCCTTCATTTAAAAATACAGATGATTTTGATATTTTTTCAGTTTTAGGAGATGGAAGCCTAAATGCAGAGAAACAAATTATACAAGAACAAATTTATAGCGATGTTAGAGAGCTCGTTAAAGAGTTACCAGAAGAGCAAAAAGAAGTTTTAGTAATGCGTATGTATAAAGACATGAGTTTTAAAGAAATTAGTGAAAACACTGGTGTTAGCATTAATACAGCCTTAGGTAGAATGCGTTACGCTTTAATAAATATGAGAAAATTAATAGAAAAACATAAAATTATTTTAGTTAATTAATAATAAAAGTAAAAATGTTTCGTTAGTTGTTTATAACCAATTAAAATAAATAGCTTATACGATGCAACTTTACTCAAAAAAGACGTCTGAATTACAGATGCAACCTAAACAAGAAACAGTTCAATTTTTGATTAATTTTTCAAAACAGCTAACTTTTGTAAAAACCAAATCAGAAGATTTCATTGAATTGAATTTGAATTAAGAGTGGAAAAAGCTTCAACAGATGTTGAGGCTTTTTTTAATTTAGGGCGTTACCTAAAGGTCGGGCTTTACATTGCAATCTTTTTTGTCTAAACCTTTCGACTCCGCTCAAGGAGACAAAAAAGGATTTCCATTGCAATCCCTAACGCAATTATTTGCCAACAAAAAGAAATTTATTTTTTATAATATTCATCTAAAACCGATTTTCTTCCAATCGTTTTTGTAATAATATCATTGTCTAAATTCCAACCTCTTGCAGGAGAATATTCTCTACCATACCAAATTATTTGTAAATGTAAATCGTTCCATAATTCTCTTGGAAACAATCTTTTAGCATCTTTTTCTGTTTGTACAACACTTTTTCCGTTTGTTAAATTCCAACGCCACATTAATCTATGAATATGTGTGTCTACTGGAAATGCAGGTACACCAAATGCCTGACTCATAACTACACTTGCCGTTTTATGACCAACAGCAGGTAATTCTTCTAAACCTTCAAAACTTTGTGGTACTTCACCATCGTATTTGTCTATCAAAATTTTAGACAAACCATAAATTCCTTTCGATTTCATTGGCGATAATCCACAAGGACGAATAATTTCTTTTATTTCTTCTACAGACATTTTTACCATATCAAAAGGATTATCCGCTTTAGCAAATAAAATTGGCGTAATCTTGTTTACACGAACATCTGTACATTGAGCAGATAATAAAACAGCAATTAATAAAGTATAAGGGTCTTTATGATCTAAAGGAATCGGAATTTCTGGATATTTTTCTTCAAGTTTGTCAATTACAAATTGAACTTTCTCTTGTTTTGTCATCTTTAAGATTTGTAAAGTTTCTAGGTTTTTCAAAGTTACAAAGTTAGAATATAATATAATTTTTATTTCATACTTATAATTTACTTTTTCAGTTTGTATATTTGTTATAAAAAAAGATATGACTACATTAAAAATAGGCGATAATGCTCCTCAATTTGAAGCCAAAGATCAAGAAGGAAATACTGTAAAATTAGCAGATTATGCTGGTAAAAAATTAGTTTTATTTTTTTACCCAAAAGCTAGTACACCAGGTTGTACAGCAGAAGCTTGTAATTTAAGAGACAATTATCAATCTTTTTTAGCAAAAGGATATGATGTGTTAGGTGTAAGTGCAGATTCTGCAAAAAGACAACAAAATTGGATTGATAAACACGGATTACCATTTCCATTATTAGTAGATGAAGATAAAAGTGTAATTAATGCATTTGGAGTTTGGGGACCAAAGAAATTTATGGGTAGAACTTATGATGGCATTCACAGAACTACTTTTGTTATTGGAAAAACAGGTGTTATAGAAGATTTAATTGCTAAAGTTAAAACCAAAGCACATGCAGAGCAAATTTTAGATTAATAAACTATTAAGCCATTCTGTATTCCAAATTTTATTAATTCGGGTGTGTTTTTAGTATTTGTAATTTCAAATAATTCTCTTTTATGAGATTTTAAAGAGCTTTCAGAAATATTTAATGTTTCTGCAAGCTCTTTTTCTTTTTTATCAGAATGAAAATATAAAGCCTGTAGTATTTCTAGTTTTCTCTTAGTAAAAGAATAGTTTCCTATTTCTATTTTATTATTTTTTTTGCTTGTTATAGTTTTTTCATCACTATAACAGTTTAATATAATCTCTTTAAAATTACTAAGGTCACCATCTTTACCAACAAATAAATCTACACCATTGTTCTGAGCTTTATTTCTCATAAAATTATTATTCATAGTAGTTAATGAAATAATTTTAAAATTAGATTTAGAAGACTTTATGTCTTCAATATAATCTAAAGAACATTCACCATTAAAATTTATGTCTAATATTAAAATATCTAATGTTGTATTGTTTTTTGTAAAAACTATTAAATCATCTATCGTTGTAAAAGTATGTTTTACAGAAAGTTCTTTGTGTTGGTTTAAACTATCTTGTAATGCCTCACAAAAGAATTTATTATCATCAGCAATTGCTATTTTAAGTGGTTTACTAGGCATTTTTTGGTATTGTAATAGTAATTAATGTTCCTATATTTTTTGTTGATTCTATGTTTATACTTCCGTTAATTTGCAGAACTCTTTCTTTAATATTTTTTAAGCCGTAAGAATTTTTATCTACACTTGTTTTATTAAAGCCCACACCATTATCTTCTATGGATAATATAATAAGATCTTTATCTTCTTTATGAATTTTAATTTTTATTTCTGAAGCTTTAGAGTACTTTATTGCATTTGTTGTTAATTCTGATATTATTCTATAAATATGCACACATTTTTCTTGTTCTAAATCTACACTATCTAAAGTAAATTGATGTTTTATATTATTCTCTGTTAATTGATTTAATTTTTCACAAAACTCAATTAAGTTATCTATAAAATTTTCTGAATTGATTTTTGGAGAATATAAACTGTTTAATAAATAGCGATAATCTTTATAAAAAGCATCTAAAATTTCTTTTACTTTTTCTGGTGATTTTTCGTTTTTTTGTAATAAACGAAGCTTTAAAGCTTCTAAATATCCACCAAAGGTGTCATGCACATTACTCAATAATTTATTGCGTTCTGTTTCTTGCATTTTTAAAACAGTATCTTGAAAATTGTTTCTTAA
The DNA here is from genome assembly GCA_965367085.1 of uncultured Polaribacter sp. Lineage (GTDB taxonomy): Bacteria > Bacteroidota > Bacteroidia > Flavobacteriales > Flavobacteriaceae > Polaribacter. The sequence continues at coordinate 3,322 of CBDUHF010000021.1, read as the reverse complement.
TTCTAAATTTTCTTGATTTAACTTAATAGCTAGTAATCTTTCTTTTACGATTTTACTAACAATATAATAAGTAACAAAAAGTGTTTCTAAGACAGTAATAATGTAAAATAAATTTTCAATTAATATAGCTTCTTGGATAGTAACGTTTACACTAGGTTCCATATAAAAATGAACTAATGCAAAGATTGTAGAAATTAAGAATGCTACACCCAAATAAAAAGGTAAAACTTTTTTAATTATTAAAATTATGTGTGTTACAATTACAAGAATAACACAAGCTCTTAATACCATCCAAATCCAAAATAAATCAAAATAAGAATCACCAATTAAAAACTTGTATCCAAAAAAGAGTAATGTAATAAATGAAAAAATTGAAGCCGTATTAAAAAACAGTTTGCAAAATCTTGTTTTTTTAGTAAGTGGATAAAATTTGGAAAAAAACATGGATGCAAAAAATATTGCTGAAGCTTGTGCAATTGTTTTTAAATTAACAAATAAAAAGGTGTTTGAGAATAAAATTTCGTTGTCCCAAATTCCTTTAAAAACCATGTAATCTGTTACAACAAAAAAGATATAGCCAGCATACCAAAGCATTTTATGCTTTTTTTGCGTTATAAATAAAGTAATAATTATAAATGCGAGAATAGATAAAAAAACAATAATAGTAGTTGTAAAATAGCCATCAGTTTTTACTAATCTTAAAAAATCATTCTGATTTAAAAATAATAATTTTAAACTACTTGCATATCTATCACTATCATTTAGTCTAATAAAAACATCAGAAAAAGCATGTTCTTTATCAATTTTCCATGTTGGAATTCTGTAATGTGTATTTCTGTTCTCTAAAGGTAAATATCGTTCATGTTTTTCTAAATTAATTATAGAATCATTTTTAACAATATAAACTTGACTATTTTTTAGATAGGTATTCCAAATAGTAAAAAAATGATCTTCATTTAATTTTTTAGTTTTAAAATGAAGCCAAGAACTTTCTAAATTTTCTAAATTATGAAATACATTATCTCCAATTGGAATAGAGAAATTTCTTTTTTTGTGTAACTGAATAACATCTGTAATTGTTAAGCTATCACTTTTTTTATTTATAAATTTTACTTCCTTTTGAAAATAGTAGGTGTTATCTTCTTTAAAAGTATTACAAGAAACAATACCTAGAAAAAGAATAAAAAAAAAGATATTTTTCATTTATAAGATAGGATAAAGACCATACTAAAGTATGGTTTTTATTTTTTAAGGCAACCTATTTTTGAGTATTCATTAAAAGGAAAATAATATGGGAGTATTTAAATTGTATGAAGATGTTGATTTTAAGTCAGTTAATGTGACTGAAAAAAAAAGGTTACCAATAAGTTTTGTAAAAGATTTTTTATTTTTTTTTAATATTTCTTTAGCAGACATGCCAAAATTGATGAAGTTTTCTGAAGAACTAGAAAGTGACAAACAGTTTGCTTTAAAGCATAGAAAACAATTTAATGCTTTAACAGATAGAGAGAAAGAAGTATTTGTATTAGTTGTAAATGGTTATAAAACAGCTGAAATAGCTGAACAACTTTATGTAGAAAATACCACTATTTCTACTCACAGAAAAAAAATTAAGCAAAAGTTAAACTTAAAGTCAATTTTTGATTGGTATAAATATGCAAAATCTTTTGAACTAATTGAATTTTAGTTTTTTATAAATCAAAAAAAATACCTACTACTAGGTATTTTTTTGCATTACAGCTAGATCTATTTTTGAAATACTAAACATATTTAATAACTAAAACCAAATTACTATGAAAACAAAACTATTTTATTTAGGAATCTTATTTTTGAGCTTATCATCTTTGGCTCAAACAATTCCTGTATCTGATTCTAATTTTGAGCAGGCATTAATAGATTTAGGCTGGGATACAAATGGATTAAATGGAGATATTTTAACTTCTGATTTACAAAAGATAGATAGCTTAAAAATATGGAATCCTACAAATATTGTGAATCCAGATATTCCACTGAATCCTAACTTAACAAATGTTATAGCACCTATACAAGATATTTCTGCAATTAAGTTTATGCCCAATTTAAAGTACTTATATGCAGGATATAATGAGATTGAAGAAATTGATGTTTCTCAAAATCCATTCTTACTTTATTTAGATGTAAGAGTAAATAAAATCAAAGAAATTGATGTAAGTAAGAATCTGTTCTTATTTATTTTAAATGTTGCATTTAATGATTTATCTGCAATAGACGTTACTAACAACCCTAATTTAGTGGGTTTTGCTATTTATAAAAATTACATTTATGATGTAGATGTAACTAAAAATCCAGAGCTTGTACAATTCTCGTTTGGTTATAACCCTATAGAAAATATAGATTTTACAAAAAACCCTAAACTTGTTGATGTTGATATTTCAAATACTAATATAACTAGCATTAATTTCTGTGAAAATCTTTTTTTAACAAGAGTAAGAGCAATAGAAACAAAAATTACAGAATTAAATTTAACAGCTAATGCGTTTTTAACAAGGTTAGATTTTGTTAATAACCCTAATGTTTCTACATTAAATTTAGTAAACAATGCAAATATAGACACCTTAAATGTAGTTGGTAATATAGGATTAACTTCTATAAATCTTAAAAATGGTGGTAATACTAAAATTAAAGAATTTAAAAGTATACAAAACCCACAATTAACTTGTATAGATGTAGATGACGTAGATTATTCTAACCAAACACAGGCTTGGTTAGTAAAGGATACAACTACTAGTTATAGTACAAATTGTAAGGAAGGAAAAGTTTATGTGCCTGATAATAATTTAGAGCAACAATTTATTAATCAAGGAGCAGATGATGTTTTAGATGATTATATAGATGAAGAAAACTTAGCAAATGTTAAAGAACTTACTATTTCTGGAAATATAAAAGATATAACTGGTTTAGAGAGAATTATAAACTTAGAAAAACTTAATATTATAGAAAGCGATATAGCACAAAACGTAATATCTTCTCAGTCAAATTTAAAGGAACTGTATCTTATAAGAGATAATAATTTTGAAACTGAAGCTTTAAATTTAAATAATAATACTGCTATTGAAAATATAAATGTTTCTGGTGTTTTAGAACTAAAGTCATTAATTATTAATAACAATGCACCTTTAAAAACTTTAGATATATCATACACAGCTTTAGAAAGTTTGTCTTTTCCTAAAGATAAATTAACTTATTTTAATGCGGCTAATACATCAATAGAAGCAATAAATTTTGACGATGCAAAATCTCTTGAAACTATTTTTTTAGAAAATGTTTTACAATTAAATTCATT
>CBDUHF010000020.1:0-51146 GCA_965367085.1 uncultured Polaribacter sp. | reverse complement strand
CGTAGTCAACGGAGTTACAGTCCGTCCTCGTTGGCCGCTTGAGTATCTCCCCTTTCATTTACTATTTCAATGAACACTAATTACTTTCGTAATGTATAGTTTTTTTTGAGCCGATGGAGGGACTCGAACCCACGACCTGCTGATTACAAATCAGCTGCTCTAGCCAGCTGAGCTACATCGGCTTTTGATGCAAAAAAACAACCCGCTATTTCTAACGGATTGCAAATGTATAAAGTTTTTTTAGATTCTAAAACTTTTTGTAATTATTTTTTCATTTTTTTTTGCTTTTTTTTTCTTTTTAAGAAATAAGCGAGTCTCTGTGCTTTTCTTTTGACCTTTTTAACTGTCTTTTTAAAGAATCTACTGCCAAATTAATTCCTTCTTCAAAAGTTCTAGTTTCTCTTTTTACTATTAATTCACTTCCTGGTATGTTAATTTTAACTTCTGTTACTTTATTTTCTTTATCACTTGTGTTTTGAACTTTCAAAAAAACCTCTGCGTCTACAATTTTATCATGATACTTTACTAATGACCCTACTTTTTTTTCTACTAAGGTAATTAATTCAGAATCTGCATTAAAGTTAACTGACTGTGTGAATACTTTCATAAATTATTCTTTTTTATTGCCCCTAGGGTGAGCTTGATTATACACTTTTTTAATTTCATCAAGACTATTGTGCGTATAGACTTGTGTTGAGGCTAAAGATGAATGCCCTAGCAATTCCTTAACCGAATTTAAATCTGCGCCTTCATTTAGAAGGTGTGTTGCAAAAGAGTGCCTTAAAATATGTGGACTCTTTTTGACCTTAGATGAGACTTGACTAAAATAGGTATTTATTACCCTGTACACAAGAGTTTCATAAATTATATTTCCCTTTTCAGTAATTAATAATTCTTCTAAACCTATAGAAAATTGTTTTTTTAACTCTAAATATTCTTTTAAAGTTTCTATAACTGATTGTAACAAAGGAACAAATCTTTCTTTATTTCTTTTACCCAGCACCTTTATTGTTCTATCTGAAAAACTAATGTTTTTTTGTTTGATATTAATTAATTCTGCTCTTCGAATTCCTGTTGAATAAAAAAGTTCTACAATTAATTTATTTCTTACTGAAGTAAAATCAGTATCTGAATTTATGTTATTTATAACTGCATTAATTTCTTTTGAAGAAAAAGGAACCTGAACTTTCTTTGCTACTTTTAATGCTTTGTGCTTAGCTAATGGGTTTTCTGTTATTTGATATGTTTTCTGTAAAAACTTATAGAAACTTTTTAAAGAACTAATTTTTCTATTAATACTTCTATTAGAAATTTGCAAATCAACCAAACTCACAATCCAACTTCTTATTTGAGGATAATGTATTTCTATAATATTTTCTTGATTGTATTCTGTTACACAAAAATCTCTGAATGAAATTAAATCATTTTTATATGCTGTTACCGTATGTACTGAATATTTTTTCTCTAAAGACAAATATTCTAAAAACGAATCAATCAAATTGTGTTGTATTAGTGTATAGTAAAGCTACAAAAAATCGCACAAAAAAACTCGTATTGAAAAAAAATCAATACGAGTTTTATATTTTAAAGTTGTAGATCCTGAATTTAATCAGGTTAAATTGAACTTATAATTTTGATTGAGTCCTAAAGACTTATCAAAATTGAGTTTCACTAACCTACTTCTTCTTGTGTTCTTAATCTTTGTACGTAAGACGCTTTAATTCTCTGAGCTCTTTTAGCTACAGATGGCTTCGTGAAGTTCTTTCTGTTACGTAAGTTCTTCATTGTCTTAGTTCTATCGAATTTTCTTTTGTAGCGTTTTAAAGCTCTATCGATGTTTTCTCCTTCTTTGATTGGTATAATTAACATATATTGGCACCTCCCTTCATAAGTATTTTCTATATTTTGAATAGTTTTAAAAACTATTAGGTTTATTTTTTGGACTGCAAATGTAATTACTTATTATGAATTGACAATTATTAATTATAAATTATTTTTATGTCTCTGAATTTGCGTTAGGGATTGAACGGTTTGTTTGAGCTCTTTTGTTTTACAAAAACAAAAAGCGAGTAGTGAAAGTCCGACCTTTTTAGGGAACGCCCAGAATATCAGTTATCAGTTATCAGTTATCAGTTATCAGTTATCAGTTATCAGTTATCAAAAATGAAACTTTTCTAAACCTTAAAAACTATGTTACTGGTTTGTATTCTTTTTTATCGATAATAATTTTTGAAATAATCTCTTTTAGAATTTCTGATGTTCCTCCACCAATTGGACCTAATCTACTGTCTCGTAATAAACGAGCTAATGGATAACTCTCCATATACCCATAACCCCCTAATAATTGCAAGGCATCATATATTACGCTGTCTGCAATTTTAGTAGCTGTAAGTTTAGCCATTGTTGCTTCTTTTACAACGTACTGTCCGTCATTTAATCTTTTTGTAATAGAATAATTGAACTCTTTACACATTTCTACTTCACTCGCCATTTCTGCAATTTTATGACGTAATGCTTGAAATTTATCTAAAGATTGACCAAAAGCTTGACGCTCTGACATATATTGTATTGCATAATCTATTGCATATTCTGCTCTTGCATGAGCATTAATAGCCATAACCAAACGCTCTAGGGCAAAATGCTGCATTATATATGGAAATCCTTTTCCTTCTTCTCCCATTAAGTTTTCTACAGGAATTTCTACATTATCAAATGCAATTTCTCCAGTATCTGAAGCTTTCCAACCTAACTTATCTAATTTTGTTGCTGAAATACCAGGAGTCTCTCTATCTATAACAAAAATACTCATTCCTGCATGTTTGGCTGCCATATCAGTTTTTGCTGCAACTACCAAATAATCTGAAAAAACACCATTTGTTATAAATGTTTTAGAGCCATTAATAACGTATTTGTCTCCTTTTTTAACCGCAGTTGTTCTCATACCAGCAACATCACTACCTCCAAAAGGTTCTGAAATACATAAACAACCTACTTTATCTCCTTCTATACTTGGAACTAAATACGCTGCTTTTATTCTCTCATCTCCTTCTTTATTAAGGTGTGTCATTGCTAAATATTGATGTGCCCACATTGCTGCCGCAAAACCACCAGAATTTACTTTTTGCAATTCTTCTAAAAATATAACAGTATAGAAAAGATCTAGATTTAACCCTCCATATTCTTCTGGAGAATTTAATCCAAAGTATCCCATTTCACCGAATTTTTTCCAGATAAATCTTTCTATCGCTCCGTCTTTTTCCCATTTATCAATATGAGGAACCACTTCTTTTTGTAAAAATTCTTTAAAACTTTTTCTAAAAGCTTCGTGTTCTTCAGTAAAATACATACTGTTCATACCTGTGATTTGTTGTTTTAGTTAATTAGCCTCCAAATATAAGATTATTCTATGGTATTTCTCAATAGGAAAACTATCAATCTTTTTAAGTTCTTCGATTAATTGAAGTTCTGCAACTTCATCTCTATAATTAAATATTTTTTTACATAAACTGTAATCGATATAAGGGTTTTTTAACAATTCTTTAAAAGATACTGTATTTATGTTTTGCTTATTAATATTAGGTTTTTCGACAACCTTGAAAATTGATAATACTTTTTCTGCCACTTTTTTTTCTAAACCCCAAACTTCGTATAGTTGCTCTTTTAAAGAAAAACCTTGGAGTTTATCTCTGTATTTTACTATTCTTTCTGATAACTTCTCTCCTATTCCGTTTATAGTTTGAAAATCTGAAATTGTAGCTTTATTAATATCTGTGGTTGATATTTTCTTCTTTTTGTAAGTTTTCTGTTCTAAACCTGAAGAAACTTTTTTACTATTATTGCCTTGATTTTGCTTATTAACCCAATCTGGAAATTTAAAATAAGGCGATATTTTATTTAAAAGACTATCTGAAACTTTGGTAATTTGTTGAAATTCATTTTTAGAATTGATGAATTTATTTGCCTGTCTAAAAGCAAGAAGTCTGTCTATTTCTTCTAGAGACATGCCTAACTGCTCTCCTTTATAATCTGTTATATAATTAGGATTAAAAGGATATATTTTTGGCTTCCTTTTTTCAATTTCTACTTTCTGTAAACTATCTATTTGGTTATGAAATGCTTCTGTTTCAGAATTATTTGTATCAAAGAAATCATCTGAAGAAAAATCTTCAAAAAAGATAAATACTTGTACAATTACAATAAGTAGTATTAAAAAGAAAATCCCATTTCTTTGGCTTGTATTATACCAGAAATGGGACTTAAATATTTTCATGTAATAAAAATTTTATGCTTTTCTTTCTTTTATAGCAGTCATGTATTTATTTAATTCTTCTTTTACTTTTGGTGCAAGAATAATTAAACCAATCATATTTGGAACCATCATTGCAAATACCATTGCATCTGAAAATCCTATTACAGAACCTAAACTTGCAGCTGCACCAATTACAACAAATACACAGAAAATTACTTTATATGTATATTCCATTTTCTTAGATCTACCAAATAAATAAACCCACCCTTGAAATCCATAATAAGACCAAGAAATCATTGAACTAAATGCAAATAAAACTACTGCAATAGTTAGTACGTATGGAAACCATGAAATAGCAGATTCAAACGCTCCTGAAGTTAACAAAATAGCTTGCGCATCATTTAAAGATGCATTTTCTGCAGCAACATTACCTGTAATAATTAAAACTAAAGCTGTCATTGTACATACAACAACAGTATCTATAAATGGCTCTAACAAAGCAACCATTCCTTCACTTGCTGCATATTTTGTTTTTACAGCTGAATGCGCAATAGATGCAGAACCTATACCTGCTTCATTTGAAAAGGCAGCTCTTCTAAATCCTTGAACTAACACTCCTACTGCACCACCTGCAATTCCTTCTGGGCTAAATGCTCCATTAAAAATTTGAGCAAAAGCATCGCCAATCATACTATAATTTGCAAATATCACAAAAAGTGAAGCTGCAACATAAATTGCTACCATAAAAGGAACAATCTTATCTGTTACTTTTGCTATTTTTTTGATTCCACCAATAATTACAATACCAACAAGAATTGCCATTACTAAACCAAACAACCATCCTTTACCATGTAAAAAAGAAACTCCTCCAACAGGAGTTGTAATATTCTCTACCAATTGAAAAGCTTGATTTACCTGGAACATATTTCCACCTCCAAAAGAACCTCCAATTACAAAAATTGCAAATAGACCTGCTAAGATTTTTCCTAGTGTTTTGTTTTTTAAACCTTTTGTTAAATAATACATTGGACCTCCATACACAGTTCCATCATCTTCAATATCCCTATATTTAACACCTAATGTACATTCTACAAATTTAGAAGCCATTCCTAAGAAACCAGCAACAATCATCCAGAAAGTAGCACCTGCACCACCAATAGAAACTGCAATTGCAACTCCTGCAATATTTCCTAATCCCACTGTAGCTGATAAAGCTGCAGTTAATGCTTGGAAATGTGAAACTTCTCCCTCATGACCTTCTACTCTTATTGTATCTGGATTATCTTCTTCATCTGTAAATTTTGATTTTGCTATTTCAACTTTATGATCTTGCCTACCTTCTAAATCATCATATTTACCTCTAACAATATTAATTGACGTAAAGAAACCTTTAAAATTTATAAAATTAAAGTAAAAAGTAAAATACGTTGCCCCTAAAATTAATGGAAACAACACCCAATATATACTAATTGTATCTGTAAAAGGTATTTGATAAAAAATTAAATCTACAAACCAACCAGTTGCATCTCCAAAAGCTTCATCAATTTGTTGATCTAAACCTTTTTCTTGTGCAAATGTTAAAAGTGGCGCTGCTAATAAAAGGAACGAAAGAAGTCTTTTCTTCATAATATAATTAAGTTAGTTTTTAAAAATTTCTAACTCGCAATATCATAAAAAAATGAGCTTTTAACAACTTTTAATCGTTAAAACTGAAATTTACATTATTTCTTTCTTAAAATTTTGTAAATCTTCTTTAAATGATTTTGGGTAAAAACCTAACACCCTGTTTGTTTTAGATAAATTGAAACCCGTTTTTGCTGGTCTTGGTGCAGTTTGATTTAAAGTTGATGTAGATATTGGTTTAATTAAAGTTTTATCTAATGTAAAAGCTTCTGCAATTTGCTGAGCAATTTCATAAACACTTAATAATGTGTTTGATGAAATATTATAAATTCCGGTTGCTTTTTTATCTATAGAAATTTTACAAGCCATCGCTAAATCTTTTACAAATGTTGGAGTTCTAAACTGATCATCTACAATCGTAATTTCTTTTTTGTTCTCTAACATTTCTTTTACCCAAAGAACAATATTACTCCTACTCATATCGAACACCTTCCCATAAACTAGAATAGTTCTTAGAATTGTAAAATCAATAGTAGAATTTAAAAGAATTTCTTCTGATTTTAATTTAGATATCCCATAATAACTTAATGGATTTGGCTCGTCAGTTTCTGTGTAATGTCCTTTTTTTCCATCGAAAATAAAATCTGTAGAAAGATGGATTAAATGTGCATTAATCTCATCAGTAACTTCTGTCAACCATTTTACAACATCAATATTTAAAAGATCACATGCTGTTTTATTATTTTCACAAGCATCAACATTAGTCATTGCTGCTGTGTTTATTATAAAGTTTGGCTTAATTTCTATTAATTTCTCTTTCAAAAGAACTTCATTAGTAATATCAATAGCAACATATAAGAAATCATTTCTACCACTTCTGTTCTCTCCTTTAGAGAAACCAATTACCTCGTACCTTTCTTTTTCTGACAGCAATAAATCTAATAATGATTGTCCTAATAAACCATTACTTCCTGTGATAACAACTTTTATCATTCTAAAACAACTCTCTAAGTTTCATTATTTGTTTTGGTCTTCCTAAAACTATTAAATGTGAACCTTCAAATAGCTTACAATCGGATTCTGGGTTGATAACATAATCTTTATCAAGATCTCTGTAACCAATAACCGTACAACCAGTTTGTCTTCTTAAATCTAAGTCTAAAATAGTTTTTCCAATATATTTTTTTGGCAAATCATCAACAGCTATTTCTTCTAAATTTGCGGTAGTTTCTCCTTCTATGGTTAATCTATCTACAAACTCAATAACATCTGGTGTAACCACTAAAGACGCCATATGATCTCCACCCAATTTATCTGGCATAATTACATTATCTGCTCCAGCAATTTTTAATTTGCTGTAAGAACTTTCATTTGAGGCTCTACTAATAACTTTACAATTTTTATTTAACTGACTTACCGTTAAAACCACAAATAAGTTATTCGCATCAGAAGGTAAAGCTGTAATTAAATTATCGGCTTTTTCTATTCCTGCTTTTAATAATGTTTCGTCTAAAGTTGCATCCCCATGAATATTTAGCACACCAAGTGCATCTAACTCATCAACTTTTTCTTTGTCTTTTTCTACCACAACAAACTGCTTGTTATAGTTTCTAAGCTTTAAAATTGCTTGTTTTCCATTTCTTCCATAACCACAAACAATTGTGTGTCCATTTAAATGTTGAATTTGTTTTTCCACTTTTTTATGTTTAAAATGTTCAAATAATCTTCCACTAACCAGATATTCAGAAAAAGAAGAAACTGCATAACCAAAAACGGTAATACTTGTTAAAATAAGAAATATAGTAAATACTTTTTCTTCGGGAGAAAATGGTCTTAACTCTCCAAAACCAACAGTAGTTACTGTAATTACAGTCATATATAATGCATCTACAAAAGAATATTGAGACAACAACATATACCCTATTGTTCCAAGAGATAAAATTGAAACAACTAATAATAATATTTTATTAATTTTAGAATCTAAAATATTCATAAACTACAAATCAAAAACCGAACTTCTTTTAGTATACACTTTATCTTTTAGCTTTAACAAAAACGCTAACGTTAAATAAAACCCAAATGACAAACCTACTGTAACAAACGATATATAAATAAAAAATAAGCGAACATTTGTTGCTCTCATACCTAACCTATCTGCAAATCTCGATGAAACATGAAAACCGTTTCTTTCAAAAAAATGTCTAATATTGTCAATCATTTATAATATTATATTTGATTGCAAGATACTATTTTATGATTTGACAACCATACATCAATTAAATTAAAATAGTATTCTGTAACTTTGCTTTTTTCTAAAAAATCCGCACTTTTGAAAGACCAAGAATACATAGAAGTTTATGGAGCTAGAGTTCATAATCTAAAGAATATTGACGTTAAAATTCCTCGCGAAAAACTAGTTGTAATTACTGGTTTAAGCGGAAGTGGAAAATCTTCTTTAGCTTTTGACACTATTTATGCTGAAGGTCAAAGACGTTATATAGAAACTTTTTCTGCGTATGCAAGACAGTTTTTGGGCGGATTAGAAAGACCTGATGTAGATAAAATTGATGGCCTTTCGCCAGTAATTTCTATTGAACAAAAAACCACAAATAAAAGTCCACGTTCTACTGTTGGTACAATTACAGAAATTTACGATTTCTTGCGTCTTTTATTTGCACGTGCAGCAGATGCTTACTCATTTAATACAAATGAAAAAATGGTGAGTTATTCTGATGAACAAATAAAAAAATTAATTCTTACAGATTTTGCTGATAAAAAAATAGCCGTTTTAGCGCCTTTAATTAAATCTAGAAAAGGACATTATCGTGAGCTTTTTGAACAAATCTCTAAACAAGGTTTTATTAGAGTTCGAGTTGATGGAAAAATTCAAGAAATTGAAAAAGGAATGAAACTAGATCGTTATAAAACTCATGATATTGAGGTTGTTATAGATAGATTATTAGTAAACGAATCCGCAGAAAAAAGATTAGAAGAAACCATTAAAACAGCTTTATATTCTGGTAACAACATTATGATGGTTATTGATGTTGATGACAATAATCCTCGATACTTTAGTAGAGAATTAATGTGTCCAACATCAGGAATTGCATATCCAAACCCTGAGCCAAATACGTTTTCATTTAACTCGCCTAAAGGGGCTTGTAGTACATGTAACGGATTAGGAATTACTAATGAAATCAACTTAAAAAAGGTAATTCCAGATAATTCTATTTCTATTAAAAACGGAGGAATAACTCCTTTAGGTGAAGAAAAAAATAGTTGGATTTTTAAACAACTTCAAAATATTGCAGAACGTTACAAATTTAAACTGACAGATCCTATACATAAAATTCCAAAGGAAGCTTTAGAAATAATTTTACACGGAGGAAATGAAACTTTTGAAATTGAATCTAAAACTGTTGGAGTAACTAGAAATTACAAAATTGATTTTGAAGGAATTGTTGCTTTTATAAATAGTCAATATACTAATGCAGAAAGTACAACCATTAAAAGATGGGCAAAAGCTTTTATGGATGAAGTTTCTTGTTCTACATGTAATGGAAAAAGATTAAAAAAAGAAGCACTTCATTTTAAAATTACTGATAAAAACATCAGCGATTTAGCACAAATGGATGTTACTGAATTGGCAAAGTGGTTCAAAAACATTGAAAAAGAATTATCAGAAAAACAACAAGTTATTGCATCAGAAATTCTAAAAGAAATTAGAACTCGAATTCAGTTTTTACTAGATGTTGGTTTAGATTATTTAACGTTAGACAGAACTTCTAAGTCTCTTTCTGGAGGTGAAGCACAAAGAATTCGTTTAGCTACTCAAATAGGATCTCAATTGGTTGGAGTTCTGTATATTTTAGACGAACCTTCTATTGGTTTACATCAACGCGATAATCAAAAACTAATAGATTCTCTTGTGAAATTAAGAGATATTGGAAACTCTGTTATTGTTGTAGAACATGACAAAGACATGATTGAACATGCAGATTTTGTGTTCGATATTGGTCCAGGAGCTGGAAGACATGGAGGAGAAATTGTTAGCGAAGGAACTTTTGAAGATTTAAAAAAACACAAAACGTTAACTGCAGATTATTTAACTGGAAGAAAAGAAATTTCCGTTCCCAAAACACGAAGAAAAGGAAATGGAAAAACCATTAAACTTTCTGGCGCAAGTGGAAATAATTTAAAAAATGTTTCTGTAGAATTTCCTTTAGGAAAAATGATTTGTGTTACTGGAGTTTCTGGAAGTGGAAAATCAACTTTAATAAACGAAACTTTATATCCTATTTTAAACGCTCATATATATAGAGGTGTAAAAAAACCAATGCCTTATAAAAAGATTGAAGGTTTAGAACATGTAGATAAAGTAATAGACATCGATCAATCTCCTATTGGTAGAACTCCACGTTCAAACCCAGCAACATACACAGGAACTTTTGGCGAAATTAGAAGTTTGTTTGCAAAAACACCTGAAGCTGCAATTAGAGGTTATAAACCTGGAAGATTCTCTTTTAATGTAAAAGGAGGTCGTTGTGAAACTTGTCAAGGTGGAGGAGTTAGAGTTATAGAAATGAATTTTCTACCTGATGTACAAGTAGAATGTGAAACATGTCAAGGAAAACGTTTTAATAGAGAAACTTTAGAAATTAGATATAAAGGAAAATCAATTTCCGATGTATTAAATATGACTATTGAAGATGCTACTATTTTCTTTGAAAACATTCCTAAAATACACAGAAAACTAAAAACAATTGAAGATGTTGGTTTAGGGTATATTACACTTGGGCAACAGTCTACTACTCTTTCTGGTGGAGAAGCACAACGAATTAAATTAGCTGCAGAACTTTCTAAAAGAGACACAGGAAATACTTTTTATATTTTAGACGAACCTACAACTGGACTACATTTTGAAGACATTAGAGTTTTAATGGATGTTCTTAATAAATTAGCTGATAAAGGGAATACAGTATTAATTATTGAACATAATTTAGACGTTGTAAAACTAGCTGATTATATTATTGATGTTGGTATGGAAGGTGGAAAAAAAGGTGGAAAAATTTTATGCAAAGGAACACCAGAAGAAGTTGCTAAACATAAAACTAGTTATACCGCAAAGTTTTTGAAAAAAGAACTAATTTAGCAGGCATTTCTTTTTTCAGAAAAAAGAAAAAATAAATTTTTATAAATACTGATTATGACAAACGACGATAGAAAAATAAAAGAAAAATTACATCCAAAAACTTGGAATGAAATAAAAACAAACGATTCTTGGGCTATATTTAAAATAATGGCAGAATTTGTTGAAGGTTATGAAAAATTAAGTAAAATAGGTCCTTCTGTTTCAATTTTTGGATCAGCAAGAACAAAACCAGAAGATCCATATTATAAATTAGCAGAAGAAGTTGCTTTTAAATTAACACAAAATGGTTATGGTGTAATTACTGGTGGAGGACCAGGAATTATGGAAGCTGGTAATAAAGGGGCTCATAGAGGAAAAGGAAGTTCTGTAGGACTTAACATAGAGTTGCCATTTGAACAACATGATAATCCATGGATTGACCAAGGAAAAAGTTTAGATTTCGACTACTTTTTTGTTAGAAAGGTAATGTTTGTAAAATACTCTCAAGGTTTTATTGTAATGCCTGGTGGTTTTGGAACAATGGATGAACTTTTTGAAGCAATTACATTAATTCAAACAAAAAAAATTGGACGTTTCCCAATAGTTTTAGTAGGTACAGAGTTTTGGAGTGGTTTATTAGATTGGATTAAAAAAACACTTATAGCAGAAGGAAATATTAGCGAGGAAGATTTAAATTTATTTAGAGTTGTAGATACTGCAGATGAAGCAGTAGAACACTTAAATAACTTCTACGATAAATACCAATTTAAACCTAACTTCTAAGATGGTATTTAAAAAGAATTTAATTCTTTTTTTTCTGGTTTGTTCTGCTGTTTTAAATGGACAAACCAGGAATTTTAATACCCTTAATTATTCTAATATTAAAAATAAAAAACAGAATTCTATACACATAAAATCTACATTAAACTCAAATACTGATGAGATTTTAATTCAACAAGAAATTATTTATTACAACACTTCAGACACTATTTTAAATAGTGTTTTTTTACATAATTGGGCAAATAGTTACAGAGATAGAAAAACACCACTATCTAAAAGGTTTATTAAAGACTACAAGAAAAACCTATATTTTGCTAACCAAAAAGACTTAGGCTTTTCAAAAATAAAAAATCTAACAGTAGATTTTGAAAAGGTTGTATTTAAGGAACTAAGAAAACAAGCAGATATTATAGAAGTATCTCTTAATTCTCCTTTATACCCAAATGATAGCATAAAGATTTCTACAACTTATTTGGTAAAAATTCCGAATGCAAAATTTACAGATTACGGAAAGGAAAACGACGATTATCATTTACGTTTCTGGTACATAACGCCCGTAGTTTATGAAAACGGTTGGCAACTTATGAGCAACCTTAATTTGGATGACTTATATGAAAACGGAACTGACTTTAACATAGAAATAAATGTACCAAAAGATTTTGTAGTAGAGAGCAACCTGTATCAATACAAAACAAAAAAAGACACCATTACTAATTACTTTTTAATAGGTAAAAATAAAACTGATGTAAAATTATGCATCAGTAAAAAACTACATTTAAAAACTTTTAAAACAAAGACTTTAGCAGTTCACACAGATGTCTTTAACAAAGAAATTAGTTACGAGTTAACCACCAATATTTTAAATAGAGAATTGCTTTTTATTGAAAAATTTTTAGGAAAATACCCACATAAAGAAATTTTTATAGATAAGATAACTCAAAGTAAAAACCCAGTTTATGGTTTAAATCAATTACCAAAATTTTTACGTCCATTTTCTGATGTTTTTAAATGGGACATAGCAATGTTTAAGGCATTGACAAAAACCTATCTAGAAAGTACTTTATTACTAAATAAAAGAAAAGATTATTGGCTTTTAGACGGAATACAGAACTATTTAATGATAGAATATGTTGAAGAATATTATCCTGAAATTAAATTACTTGGTAATGCTTCTGATTCTTGGTTTCTAAAAAGATTTAATATCTCTAAGTTAGAGTTTAATGATAAGTATCCGTTTATTTATCAATTTAGCGCTCGTAAATTTCTAGATCAATCATTAAATACTTCTGCAGATTCACTTTCTAATTTCAATAGAAAAATAGCTAATAAATATAAAGCTGGTTTAGGATTTAGATACTTAAAAGGCTACCTAGGAAGCAAAACACTGAATACAACGCTTCAAGAATTTTATCAAAAAAATCAATTAAACATAACCTCAAGTGAACATTTTAGCAAATTACTTACTTCAAAAACTACAAAAAATTTAGATTGGTTTTTTAATGATTTTATTAAAACCAACAAAAAAATAGATTACAAAATAGAAAACGTAGTAGAGCAAAAAGACAGTCTTCTTGTAAAAATTAAAAACAAAAGAAACATAACTACTCCAGTAGCTTTCTACGCTATAAAAAACGATGAAATAGTATTAAAAAAATGGGTGACAAATATTGATAGCTCTAAAACAATAAAAATACCAAAAGGAGACTTTGACAAACTTGTATTAAATTACGAAAACCTTTATCCAGAGTATAATACATTAGATAATTGGCATAATCCGAATAAAAAAGTATTTAACAAACCAATAAAATTTACTTTTTTTAAAGATATTGAAGCTCCAGATTATAATCAAATATTTTATCAGCCTAACTTACAATATAATTTCTATGATGGATTAATTTTTGGAGTAAAACTACATAACAAACCCTTAATTGCTAGAAATTTAGAATTTAAATTCGAACCATCTTACGCTACTAAAAGCCAATCTGTTACAGGGAGTTTCTCTATACGTTATAATAGTTTTTTTGAAAAAACTAGTCTTTATAAAATTTCTTACGGTATTGCTGGCAACACTTTACATTATGCTCCAGAATTATCATATAGTTCTTTAATACCTTATGTAAATTTCATTTTTAAAAGAAAATCTTTAAGAGATGCAAGTACAGAATTTATTGGAGCAAAAATAGTTCATATTGACAAAGAAGTTTCTCCTTTAGACACAAAAACAGATCAAGATAATTATAGTATTCTAAGCTTAAGTTATAATTATAGCAGACCAGACATCATAAAAGAATTAAGATATAGTTTTAGTACTGAGTTTGCTAAGAACTTCTCTAAAGTTGCATTAGATTTTAGATTTAGAACACTTAACACATCTGACACACAGTTAGATTTTAGAGTTTTTGCTGGTGCTTTTCTTAGTAATAAAACTTCAGGTAATTATTTTAGTTTTGGTTTAGACAGAAGTAATGATTACTTATTTCAATTAGGTTATTTTGGACGCTCAGAAAGTTCAGGTATTTTTAGTCAACAATACATTATTACTGAAGGAGGTTTTAAATCGGTTTTACCTACAAGATTTGCAAATCAGTTTATGCTCTCTTTTAATTCTAGTATTGGTTTATGGCGTTGGTTAGAACTTTATAATGATGTTGCTTTTCTAAAAAGCAAAAGCACTCCTATGTACTTTGCTTATGAAAATGGTATCCGCTTTAATTTTGTTAATAATATTTTCGAAATATATTTCCCCTTATACTCAAACAACGGCTGGGAGGCTTCTCAAAGTGCATATCCAGAAAAAATTAGGTTTACAATAACAACAGACATTAAATCTGTTTATAATTTTTTTAGACGTGGATTTTTATAAAACATGAATTCTATTAAATTCATGTTTTTCTAAAAAAAAGAATGTACTTTTTACAAAAAGGCTCGTTTATTACATTATTCCTATTTTTTTATTGAATTATGCTAAAAAACTTATCAAATTAATAAAGATTTAATATATTTTTAAATATCAACGAAAAAAACTACCTTTGCATTAGTCTAAAAATCTGAAAAACGATGCAAAAAACTCTTACTCCCAACAAACAAGAACTTACTTTTAACGACTTTAAAACAGAAGTTTTAAACGACTATAAAATTGCTAAAGTTAGTAGAGAGTGTAGTTTGCTTGGTAGACGCGAAGTTTTAACAGGAAAAGCCAAGTTTGGTATTTTTGGAGATGGTAAAGAAGTACCACAATTAGCAATGGCTAAAGCCTTTAAAAAAGGTGATTTTAGGTCTGGTTATTACAGAGACCAAACTTTTATGATGGCTATTGGAGAGTTAACTGCTCAACAATTTTTTGCAGGTTTATATGCACATACAGATATAGAAATTGAACCAATGTCTGCTGGTAGACAAATGGGTGGGCATTTTGCAACTCATAGTATAAATGAAGATGGAAGCTGGAAAAACTTAACAAAACAATACAATTCTAGTTCAGATATTTCACCTACAGCTGGTCAAATGCCTCGTTTATTAGGACTAGCGCAAGCTTCAAAAATTTATAGAAACGAAAAAAGCTTACAAAACAAATCCAATTTTTCTATCAATGGAAATGAAGTTGCTTGGGGAACAATCGGAAATGCAAGTACAAGTGAAGGGTTATTTTTTGAAACAATAAATGCTGCAGGTGTATTACAAGTTCCAATGGTAATGAATGTTTGGGATGATGAATATGGAATTTCAGTACATGCAAAATATCAAACTACAAAAGAAAGTATCTCTGAGATTTTAAAAGGTTTTCAGAGAGACAATAAAAACAATGGTTATGAAATTATTGTTGTTAATGGTTGGGATTACGTTCAACTTGTAGATGTTTATAATAAAGCTTCTAAAATAGCTAGAGAAGAACATGTACCTGTACTTATTCATGTTAAAGAACTTACTCAGCCTCAAGGACACTCTACATCTGGCTCTCATGAAAGATATAAAAACAAAGAAAGATTACTTTGGGAAAAAGAACATGATTGTATAACCCAAATGCGTAAATGGATTTTAGAATTCGAATTAGAAACTGAATCTGGAGAAACATTACGTTTTGTAAATTCTGAAGAAGAAATAATTCTGTTAGAAAAAGAAGCCAAAAAAGAGGTTAACGCTGCTAAAAGAAACGCTTGGAACGCATACAATAATGAAATAAAAGCAGAATTAAATATTGCTGCTCAATTACTAGAAAGAGTTGCTGCAAAAAGTAAAAACAGTGCATTTATAACAAAATATAAAAACGATTTAGTTTCAATAATAGAACCTGTTAGAAAAGATACATTAATTGCAACTAGAAAAGCGTTACGTTATCTAAAAGATGAACATTTTTTAGAAAAAACTGAACTTCAAAACTTTATAAAAGCAACTATAAAAAATGCCGAAATCAAATACTCTTCACTTTTATTAAGTGAAAGTAGTTACAGCCCTTTAAATGTTTATCAGAAAAAACCAATTTATGCTCAGCAACAAAATTTAGTTGATGCTAGAATTGTAATGAGAGATAACTTTGATGCTTTACTAAAAAAACATTCTGAATTATTAATTTTTGGTGAAGATGCTGGTTTTATTGGTGATGTAAATCAAGGTTTAGAAGGTCTGCAAGAAAAATACGGAGATATTAGAATTTCTGATACTGGTATTAGAGAAGCTACAATAATAGGACAAGGAATTGGTTTAGCTATGAGAGGTTTACGTCCTATTGCTGAAATTCAATATCTAGATTATTTATTATATGCTTTACAAATCATGAGTGATGATTTGGCAACACTTCATTACAGAACTTTTGGTAAACAAAAAGCTC
Organism: uncultured Polaribacter sp.; assembly: GCA_965367085.1. GTDB lineage: Bacteria > Bacteroidota > Bacteroidia > Flavobacteriales > Flavobacteriaceae > Polaribacter. The sequence goes on along the minus strand of CBDUHF010000020.1, from coordinate 34,538 downwards.
CTTTAATTATTAGAACTCGAGGTCATCGTTTAGAAGGAATCTGGCATGCTGGCTCTCCTATGGGAGCAATCATAAATAGTGTTAGAGGTATACATGTTTTAGTACCAAGAAACATGACAAAAGCTGCTGGTTTTTACAACACTTTATTAGAAGGTGATGATCCTGCTTTAGTTATAGAATGTTTAAACGGATATCGATTAAAAGAAGAATTACCAATGAATCTAGGCGATTTTAAAACGCCAATTGGTATTGTAGAAACTATAAAAAAAGGGAAAGATATTACTGTAGTTTCTTATGGATCTACATTAAGAATAGTTGAAGAAACTGCAAAAGATTTGCAACAAGTTGGTATTGATATAGAAATTATTGATGCACAAAGTTTATTACCTTTTGATTTAAATAGTGACTGTGTAAAAAGTTTAGCTAAAACAAACAAATTACTAGTAATAGATGAAGATGTTCCTGGAGGAGCTTCTGCATATATTTTACAAGAAATTTTAGAGAAACAAGATGGTTATCAATATTTAGACAGCAAACCTTCTACATTAACTTCTAAAGCACATAGACCTGCTTATGGAACAGATGGAGATTATTTTTCTAAACCATCTGCAGAAGATATCTTTGAAAAAGTTTACGAAATTATGCACGAATCAAATCCAGCAAAATTTAAGAATTTATATTAATTAAAATTATTAAATTCTATTTAGAATTTTTACTCCAATTGCGCATTCCAAACAACGTTTAGATGCGCAATAGTTGTTTTTAAGCTCTAGTAAAGATTGAGTTGCAAAAGAAGAATTCACTTTTATATTTAAATCTTCAAACTTAGAAATAATACTGTTTTTCTCTGGTTTTATTTGTTTTATTAATCTAACCAAACTTTCTTCATCAACTTCTCCTCTACTTTTTAGATACAACAATTTTAAAGGAATAATCGTATTAATTATTAGTAAATCTATAAATGATTTTGTGAGTTTTTTTGTACTCTTTTTTGATGTTGATTCAAACGTATAATGCGTTTGCCAAAATTTATTTACACCTGTAGAAAACAACTCATAAAAATCTTCTAACTTTTCAATTTTTATTGTTTTAGAAAACAAATTTTCTTGCTGATGAAATACAGTAATTAATTGAGCCAATCTTATTGTAGGAAAATTGGTTGGTCTCATTCTAAAAAACAAAAACTGCTCTTTATTAATAGGATGCAAACTATATTTGTGTTGCAAATATTTATATTCTGCTTTTAGTCGAGAATGATAATCATCTTGAATATTTTCCTCTAAAAAACCTGCTTGTCCAAAAATTAAAGCTGACAAAACCAACTCATTAAAACGTTCTTTCCTTATTATAGAAAAATCTATAGATTTAGCCAATCTTAAAAAAGCATCTCCATTTACTTTTAATCCAAAATTCTTAGCTAATAATTGAAATAAAACTGCTTCAAAATCATTATTTGATTCCTCTAACAATTCATTCATATAATTAGATTTATGTTCTAATCTTTCAAAATACAAACGCTCTATCCAATTATTAAAAGTAAAAGAATCAATACTATTTATTTGAGATTCACAAGGAATCCAACTAGACTTTAAAACAAGTAAATTTTTATAATTGTTTAATAAATTATCATCAACCAAACCTTTCAATTCTAGAGTTGGTAACTCTTTATTATTCTTCATAAAAACTTCTGAATCATGTTCCCAAACAACATGTAAAATAACTGCATCATAATTTATGTCATTTTCATGCTGATGCACATACCAATCTGAAGAATTTACATGAATTTCTACATTTCCAACCCAAAGTTGGTTGTCAATAATAAGTTGAGCATTCAAAAAATCAGGACCAGAATTTGAATTATGAATTCCTGATTTTACAATTATTATTTTTTCACTGTTTTTTGTTTCTAACCTTTCTTTTGAAAACAACTTGTATTTCCATACATAATGAAGAAATTCTTCTTTCATAGCAACACTTTTTTTGATTGTCAATTTACAAAAAAAATAAAAAGAGAATCCTTATACAACAATCAATTTTAATAATTAAACATCTAATTAATACTGTATTATTGGTGTATTTTTGCGTTATAAAATTTTACAAATGAATATTATTGACAGTTTACAGTGGCGTTATGCAGCTAAAAAGTTCAACGCAAGTAAACAACTTTCCGCATCACAAATAAATACACTTAAAGAAGCGTTTAATTTAACCGCAACTTCATATGGTTTACAACCAATAAAACTAGTTGTAATTCAAAATAAAGAAATTCAGAAAAAATTGGTTGAACACTCGTGGAATCAAAAACAAATTGAACAAGCATCTCATGTTTTAGTTATATGTATTCCTGAAAAATACACATCAGAAGAAGTTGAAAGCTATTTTAATTTGGTTAAAAAATTTAGAAATACACCTGACGAAATTTTAAATCCCTTTAAAGAATTTTTGACTGCTGAAATAAGTCAAAAATCACAAGAGGAGTTATTTGTTTGGAACAAAAACCAAGCTTATTTAGCTCTAGGAAACTTACTAACTGTTTGTGCAATAGAAAAAATAGATTCTTGTCCGATGGAAGGTTTTATTCCACAAAAATATGATGAAATTTTAAATTTAAAAGATCATAATTTAAAATCGATTTTAGTGTTACCTGTTGGTTTTAGAGCTGAAGATGATTATATGAAAGATTTAACTAAAGTTAGGAAGAATATTGAAGAAACTATCATTGATTTTTCTTAATTTCGAGGTATAAAAATTACATTTAAAGATCATGAATAAAGATATAAGAAATTTAGAACCAAAAGCTGTTTGGAACATGTTTTCAGACTTAAATGCTGTTCCTCGCCCTTCAAAAAAAGAAGAACGTGTAATTGAATTTATGGTTGATTTTGGTAAAAAACTAAACCTAGAAACATTTGTAGATAAAGTTGGGAATGTCATCATAAAAAAACCAGCTACTTCTGGTTTAGAAGACAGAAAAACGGTTGTTATGCAAAGCCATTTAGATATGGTGCATCAAAAAAATGCAGACACTGTTTTTGATTTTGATTCTGAAGGAATTAAAATGATCATAGATGGAGATTGGGTTACGGCAGATGGAACAACTTTAGGTGCTGATAATGGTTTAGGAGTTGCTGCAATTATGGCTGTTTTATCTTCAAACGAAATAGAACACCCAGCAATTGAAGCTTTGTTTACGATTGATGAGGAAACAGGAATGACGGGTGCAATGGGTTTAGAAGGTGGTATCTTAAAAGGTGATATTCTTTTAAATTTAGACACCGAAGAAGATGATGAAATTGGAATGGGTTGTGCAGGTGGAGTTGATGTAACAGCAAGAAGAACATATTCTGAAGAAAATACTCCAGAAAACACAATTGCTTTTTCAATTTCTGTAAAAGGATTAAATGGTGGGCATTCTGGAATGGATATTCACAAAGGATTAGGAAACGCAAACAAGATTATGAATCGATTGTTATTCGATGGTTTTGAAAACTTTGGCCTAAGAATCTGTGAAATTAATGGTGGTAGTTTACGAAATGCGATTCCACGTGAAAGCTTTGCTTCTATTGTTGTTGATAGTGTTTCTAAAGAGCCTTTTTTGTTTGAATCTAAAACACTTATCAACAATATAAAAGAAGAGTTTTTAACAATAGAACCTAACCTTTCAATAGAAATTAAAGAAGTTTCTTCTCCAGAAAAAGTAATGGATTTAGGCGTTCAAGAAGGTTTCATAAAATCTATTTACACTGCTTTAAACGGTGTTTACAGAATGAGTCTAGACATCAAGGATTTAGTAGAAACTTCTAATAATATTGCCCGTATAATTGTTAAAGAAGGATCTATAAAAGTTTCTTGTTTAACACGTTCGTCTTCTGAAACTAATAAATTTGATTTAGCAAATTCATTACGTTCTGCTTTTGAATTATCTGGTTTCGAAGTTGAATTATCTGGAACTTACCCTGGTTGGCAACCTAATGTAGAGTCAGAAATTTTAGATACAGTTTCTAATTTGTATGAAAAACTACATGGTGAAAAAGCACATGTTGCAGCTTGTCATGCAGGTTTAGAATGTGGAATATTGGGTCAGAATTACCCAGAAATGGATATGGTTTCTTTTGGACCAACAATTCTTGGTGCTCACTCACCAGATGAACGTGCCAGCATTTCATCAACATTAAAATTCTGGAAATTCTTATTAGAAATTTTAAAGAATATCCCTAAAAAATAGAATAAAATCAATATAAGACAAACCGAAGTTTAATACTTCGGTTTTTTTTATTAGAAATTTGTTTAAAAAAGCGCTTATATATTTTTTAAATAACTGAATTACAGTTTATTACAAAATTATAGTTTTGTTAACATCTTTGATTATGAGAAACCTCAAATAATTGTATTTTTACTTCTTATAAATCATTCGATTTTAATGGGAAAAATTATTGCAATAGCGAATCAAAAAGGGGGTGTTGGTAAAACAACAACTTCAGTAAATTTGGCTGCTTGTTTAGGAGTTTTAGAAAAAAAAGTGCTTTTAATAGATGCAGATCCACAAGCAAATGCTTCTTCAGGATTAGGTATTGATGTTGAAAATGTAGAGTTTGGGACGTATCAAGTTTTAGAACATACAGTTTCTGCAAGAGAAACTATTTTAAAAACTTCTTCACCAAATGTAGATATAATTCCTGCCCACATAGATTTAGTCGCTATTGAAATTGAATTGGTAGACAAGCAAGAAAGAGAGTATATGCTCAAAAAATCTCTTGTTGATCTAAAAGATGAATACGATTATATTTTAATAGACTGTGCGCCTTCATTAGGATTAATTACATTAAATTCTTTGGTTGCTGCAGATTCTGTAATTATACCAATTCAATGTGAATACTTTGCTTTAGAAGGTTTAGGGAAATTATTAAATACAATTAAAAGTGTTCAAAATATTCATAACCCAGAATTAGATATTGAAGGCTTACTACTTACCATGTTCGATTCTCGTTTGCGCTTATCAAATCAAGTTGTAGATGAAGTAAGAAAGCATTTTAGCAGCATGGTTTTTGATACTATAATTAGAAGAAATACTCGTTTGGGGGAAGCTCCTAGTTATGGAGAAAGCATAATTGCATATGATGCAACTAGTAAAGGAGCCATAAATTACTTAAATTTAGCTCAAGAATTAATAAAAAAGAATTTGTAAAATGGCAAAAGCAACCAAAAAACAAGCTTTAGGAAGAGGATTATCTGCTTTGTTACAAGAATCTTCTAACATCAATTCTGCATCAGATAAAAATGCAGATAAAGTTGTTGGAAGTATCATAGAACTTAATTTAGATTTAATTGATGTAAATCCTTACCAACCTAGAACTTATTTTGATGAAGAAGCTTTAAGAGAATTAGCTAGCTCTATTAGAGAGTTAGGAGTTATTCAGCCAATTACTGTTAGAAAATTAGAAGGAAATAAGTTTCAATTAGTTTCTGGAGAGCGAAGATTTAGAGCTTCAAAATTAATTGGAAACAAAACAGTTCCTGCATACATAAGACTTGCCAACGATCAAGAAATGCTAGAAATGGCATTGGTTGAAAACATTCAGCGTAAAAACTTAGATCCAATAGAAGTTGCACTTTCTTACCAACGTTTAATTGATGAAATTCAGTTAACACAAGAAGAATTAAGTACAAGAGTTGGTAAAAAGCGTTCTACAGTTACCAATTATTTACGTTTGTTAAAATTAGATCCTATTTTACAAACAGGAATGAGAGATGGTTTTATTTCTATGGGACATGGTCGTGCAATGATTAATGTAGAAAACACAGAAGAGCAATTAGCTATTTACGAGAAAATTTTACGAGAAAAATTGTCTGTAAGACAAACTGAAGAACTTGTAAAAAGTTTAAAAACCGGTACCGTTGCAAAACCCAAGAAAAAACAAGTTCCAAGTTATATTAAAAATAGCTTAAAAGAAATTGGTGAATACTTTGGGCATAAAATAGACGTTTCTGTTAGTAGTAATGGTAAAGGAAAAATTTCAATTCCGTTTCATTCTGAAGAAGATTTCAATCGCATTAAAAACTTATTAAAATAAGTGCATTTTCAAAAAATTATATTTGTTTTAATTTTAACTTTTCTTTCCGCAAGTATTTTTGCGCAGAAAGACACAGTAAGTGTCAAGGGCGTTAAAGTTAAAGGAAAAATAAAAATTAATAATGATGGTGTCTATGATGCTTTAGCTCCATCTAAAGCTGCTTTTTATTCTGCAATTTTTCCTGGAATGGGACAAATTTATAATAAGAAATACTGGAAAGCTCCAATTGTTTGGGGAGCATTAGCAATTCCTACTTATTATTATTTACAAAATAATAGCGACTATAAACGTTATAGATCTGCCTATAAATTGAGAAAAAATGGCTTAATAGATGAATTTACTGTTAATGGTGTAGAAATAGTATCTTTAGAAACTTTAGAAAATGCCCAAGAACAGTTAAAAGAAAATAGAGATATGTCTCTTTTATCTGGAGTTATAATATATGTTTTACAAATTGTAGAAGCTAGTGTTAATGCACATTTACTACAATTTAACACAAGTGACGACCTAACTTTAAAACCAGCTTTTATACCAGATCCTATTAGATTTGATACACCAAAAGTTGGACTTACTTTAACTTATACTTTTTAAAATGAAGATTGCATTATTAGGATATGGTAGAATGGGAAAAGAAATTGAAAAAATTGCTTTATCTCGTGGACATGAAATTGTAATTAGAAAAGATGTAGATGATGAAATTGACATTACTTTAGCTGATGTTGCTATTGATTTTAGTGTACCATCTTCTGCTTTTGGAAACATTTCTAATTGTATTAATAACAATGTTCCTGTAATATCTGGAACTACGGGTTGGTTAGAAAATTATGATGATGCAATTGCCCTATGTAAAGAGAAAAAAGGAGCTTTTATTTATGCATCTAATTATAGTTTAGGAGTAAATATCTTTTTTGAATTGAATAATCAATTAGCAAAAATGATGAGCACTTTAGAAGATTATAACATTTCTATGGAAGAGATTCATCATACTAAAAAACTAGATGCACCAAGTGGAACTGCAATTACTTTAGCTGATGGAATTATAGAAAACTCATCTAAAAAAGGATGGGAATTAGGGAAAAATTCTTCCAAAGAAATTATACCAATTGAAGCTATTAGAACTCCTGATGTTCCTGGAACTCACACTGTTTTTTACGATTCTGAAGTAGATTCTATAGAAATTAAACATACAGCACACAGTAGAAAAGGATTTGCATTAGGTGCTGTTGTAGCTGCAGAATGGATTTTAAATAAAACAGGCGTTTTCTCTATGAGAGATGTGTTAAACATAGGTTAAAAACTGTAACATTTTATCTATTTTACAGCCTAATTAAAAACTAAAACATTCCTTTTATAAAGGAAACAAAATATATTATTATGACGTTTACAGAATGGTTCATCTTTTTTCTTATAATTCAAGTTATTCATTTTTTAGGAACTTGGAAATTATATGTAAAAGCAGGTAGAGAATCCTGGGAAGCAGCAGTTCCAATTTATAATGGAATTGTGTTAATGCAGATTATTAAAAGACCAAAATGGTGGGTAATTTTATTATTTATTCCGATTGTAAATTTATTAATGTTTCCTGTAATTTGGATAGAAACAATTAGATCATTTGGTTTTTCTAAAAAATTAGATTCATTTTTAGTTATTGCAACTTTAGGACTTTATATTTTTTATATCAACTATGCAACTGATGCAAAATACAATGCAGACAGAAGTTTAAAACCTCAATCTGAATTAGGAGAATGGGTTAGTTCTATTGCATTTGCCATTATTGCAGCAACTCTGGTTCACACTTATTTCATGCAACCTTTTACAATACCAACTTCTTCCTTAGAAAAATCTTTATTGGTTGGAGATTATTTATTTGTAAGCAAATTTCATTATGGTGCAAGAGTTCCATCAACAGTAATTGCAGCTCCAATGGTACATGATTCTCTTCCTTTTACTGGAACTGCATCTTATTTAAAAAAGCCTCAACTACCTTATACTCGATTACCTGGACTTCAGAAAATAAAAAACAACGATATTGTTTGTTTTAATTGGCCAACAGATTCTTTAGCAACAATGTGGGGAGATAATTCTGGAAAATACACTTATAAACCTGTTGATAAAAAAACCAACTATGTAAAGCGTTGTGTTGCCATTGCTGGAGATTCTTTAGAATTAAGAAATGGTTATGTCTATATCAATGGCCAAAAGAATGAATTGCCTTATAGAGCAAAATTACAATTCTATTATACGTATGAAGCAAAATCTACTATCGATAGAAGCACGTATCCTAAGTTTTTAATAGATAATGAAAGAACCGGTGTTTATAAAATTTTAACTGAATATTGGGACAACCCAAAAGTGCAAGAAGCTTTTAAAAAAGGAGCTAATTTATCTAAAATTGGTTCAGATTCTTTATACACAGAAGTTGCAGGTGGTGTTTCTCAAGATTTAGCACAAAGGCTAAAAATGGAAAATGTTGCCAATAAAATAAACATCAACTTAACAGAAGATGAAGTTAGCAGGTTAGAAAAATATCCGTTAACAATTTCTGTAAAGAAAGTAAATCATGGAGCTGATAATGCTATTTTTCCACATATAGAAAGCAATCAATGGAGTCAAGATAATTTTGGACCAATTTATATTCCTGAAGCTGGAGCAACAGTGAAAATTGATTCAGAGTCTTTACCATATTATGAGCAAATTATTAAAAATTATGAAAATAATGACTTACAAATTGTAGGAGATAACATTTTTATAAACGGAGAAAAAGCAGACTCTTACACTTTTAAGCAAGATTACTATTGGTTAATGGGAGATAATAGGCACAACTCTTTAGACGCTCGTTATTGGGGTTATGTTCCTTTTGATCATGTTTTAGGAAAACCTGTAATGGTTTGGTTTAGTTGGGATGCCAATGCAGCTTCTTTTGGCGAAAAATTAAAATCAATTCGTTGGGACAGAATGTTTACAACAGTTCATGGAGATGGAGAACCTGTTTCTTACAGATATGTAGTTTTGGCTTTAATTGGATTGTACTTTGGGTATAGTTTCTATAAAGGGAAGAAAAAATCAGCCTAATTATTAGTAACAATATGTCTATATTTATTCCTACTTACTTCTCTCCTATTTCTCAATATTCAGAAATTATAAAGTCTGAAAGAGTTGTTTTTGAGATGGAAGATAATTATCAAAAACAAGGCTATAGAAATAGATGTTACATATATAATAGCAATGGCAAACAATTGTTAAGTGTTCCTATAAAACACAAATTTACTGATCAAAGAAAAAAAACAAAAGACACTTTAGTAGAAAATGATTTTCCTTGGCAAGACCAACATTTTAAGTCTTTACAGATTGCCTATAGAACATCTCCTTTTTTTGAGTTTTATGAAGATGACTTAGCTCCTATTTTTACAAAAAAATACAAATATTTACAAGATTTAAATATCGATACTTACTTATTTATTACGGATGCACTTCAAATTAGTTCTAATTTTTCTAAAACTGAAGAATTTTTAATTGATGAAACTCAAAAGGACTTTAGAATGTTAGCTGAAATAAAAAAACAGCCTAAAAAACTAGTAGACAGGTACATTCAAATGTTTGATGACAAGCATGGTTTTATTCCAAATTTATCAATATTAGACCTGCTTTTTATGGAAGGGCCAAATACTATTAGCTTTTTTTAGTATATTTAAAGAAATCTTCTAGTATAGAATAAATGAAAGTTCTTTTAAAATTTATTAGTTTTTTTAATGTTTTAGAAACAGAATCTGCCAACAAGATTATTGATTTGGCTAGAATAGAACATTTTAAAAAGAATGATTTTCTTGCTATCGCTGGTGTTAAGCAAAAGTATTTTTATATAATAAAATCAGGAATTGTAAGATCTTATTATATCGATAAAAATGGAAAAACCCATATCAGAAATTTCTTTATTAAAATGAATACTTCTGGAGATATTGGTTCATTAATTTCTGATACTCCTGCAAACTTAAATTATGATTGTTTATCCGATTGTGAGGTTTATGTAATTAGTTATAAAAAATTCATAGATCTAGTAAATAATGATCATCAAATAGCAAAGTTTTACGGTAAAGTTTTGGCTAAAGTTGTACTTCTTTTCGAAGCTAAAATTTATGATTTATCAATTCTAAACGCTACAGAAAGATATTTGAAATTAAAAAAAGAAATACCAAATATTGAGAATCTTATTCAACAATATCATATTGCCTCTTATTTAAATATTACACCAATACAGTTGAGTAGAATTCGAAAAAAATTCTACTCCAAATAATTTCTATTAACATAGGTTAATAAAAATACAATTACTTTTTTGTAATTTTGGTAAATATATGATTCCCCCACAGATATATATTGTTCATATATATAAAAAAGACTTGTTAACCAACAAGTCTTTTTTTACTTTTACAGGGTATGATAATAAAATTTATAATCCATTATGGATTGCATTTCATCTTTCCAGCTTTCATTGCATATCTATTTTTTAAAGACAAATGGAAAGTAGTTTACCTAATATTTATTGCAACGATGCTTGTAGATTTAGATCATTTATTTGCAACTCCTATCTTTGATAGCAATAGATGTAGTGTTGGATTTCATTACCTTCATTCTTATATAGCAATAGGTATTTACTCTATTAGTCTATTTTTTAAGAAAACAAGAATCATAGCAATAGGATTGCTATTTCACATGCTTACAGATTATATAGATTGTTATTTGTAAAACTTTTTTAGAAGGTTGTCAAACTCATTAGAAATATTCAACTTAAAAATTAAATAAATATATAAAACTGTAATTAATATACTTTTTAAAGCAATATTAATTATTGGATGAATAGGGAATTTCCAAAGATAAATATCAGCAATTGGGAAATCCCAAAAATTAAAAGCCAAATATAAACTAGTAATTATCAAAATCATTTTAACTGTCTTATCTGTAAATGGAGTTATAGAAAACTTACTTTTTACAAAAAACAATTTAAACGTATTTGCACTAAAGATAACTATCATTGTTGCCAATGCTAAACCATCTGTTCCCATATCTAACTGGTAATAGAAGAGTTTATTTAATAAGTAAACAGAAACTGCCATGGATACGCTAATAGGCAAGGTTATTCTATAAAACTTAGAATTATTAATGATTGCTCCATTATTTCCTAAGAAACCATTGTACAGTTTTAGCAATGAAATCATTAAAACAACTAATGTACCTCCTGCATATTCTTTTGGCAATAAATTAAATAACTGACCAACATTTGCATTTATCAAAACAAAAAACAAACCACTAATTAACAGTAAGTTAATAGAACTCTTTTTATACAATGAAGCCACTTCTTTATGATTTTCATCATTTAGAGTTTTAGAAGTTAAGGGTTGTAAAATATTTAACATTGCTCTACTTGGAGCTTCAATAAAAGAACCTATAAAAACGGCAACTGAATAATAAGCTGCTTTTACTAAAGATTCTTTTCCTGGAATCATATATTTATCAATATCTAAAAGAATTGCACCTGCACTACCTGCTAGAATTATATAACCTGAGAAGCGTAAAATTTCTTTAAAATTATCGGGTTTAGAAAATGTAAATTTGGGTAAATACACATTAAACGCATAAAACATCATAATAAACATTCTAATAAAATACGCTGCTATTAGGTAATATATAAACTCTGATTTTGTGATTAAATCAAAAGAAAGAACGATTAACAAAATCATTACAATTACCCTATTATATAATTCTTTTAAAATATTTCCAAAAACTGATTGAAATTGTACTTTAGACCAAGCATAAAAAACTTCAAAATAGGCACATGCAAACGCTACCAGATATATAGTATAAGCATAATCTTTAATAATTTCATTTTCTTTAGCTAGATGACTTGCTATTTGTTCGTAAAATAAATTACCAAAAAAAGCCATTGGTAAAGCAATTAATAAAGGTAAAAAAAGGACAGATGATAAAAACTTATCTTTTTCTATTTTTGTATTATAGCTGGAAAAAAATTTAACAATAGTATGATGGATACCTAATGCTATTAAAGGCATTAAAATATTTGAGGTAGATAATAAATACACTACTAAACCATAATACTCATCTTTTAAAAAGTTAGGATAAAAAATTAATGTATTTATACCTCCAAATGCAAAGCCTAAATAAATAAACAATGTATTTTTAAAAGATTGCTTTAAGATAATTCCCATTTATGACTTTATGCTTTTAATTATAGAAGCTAGTTTTTTTGTTAACGCTCTTCTATGAAATTGTTCTACGTTTTTAGAATTTACTTCTAAAGTTCCTGCCTTAAATTGTTGATATAATTTATGTATTTCTAACAACATATTATTTTCATTATCATAATCTAAAACAACACCTGCATTTGTATCTTTCAATATTTCTGATAAATCTCCATCTTCTGGACCAATTGCTAAGATAGGTCGTTTTGCTGTTAAATATTCAAATAATTTTCCTGTTAAAATTCCTTTTGAATCTTTAACATTAGGAATTAATAACAATAAAACTTGTGCTTTTTTCTGATATTCAATTGCTTTTTCATGAGTAACATAACCAAGAAAACTTACATTTTCCATTAAATTATTAGCTTCAACTTCTTGTTTTACTTCATCTGAAATATCACCAATAAAATTGATTTTCAAATCTTTTTTAAACGATGAATCAGCATCACTTAACTTCTTTAAAACTTTAAATAAAGCCTTTGGATTACTCTGTTTTGGCAATAAACCAATATAAGAAATAGTAAATTTTTTATCTAAAATTTCAGGTTTAACAGCTAAAACTTCGTTGTCAAAACCATTTGTAATGACTTCTACTCTTTTTGCCGTTTTAGAGAATTCATTTTTTAAGGTATTGCTTACTGTTAAAACACAATTAGCATTCTTTAAAACTGAAATTTCTAATTTTCTATTTTTATTTCTAGCAAAATCCCCTTGTTTAAAATCATCATTATAGTATAAACTTGTCCAAGGATCTCTAAAATCTGCAATCCATTTTATGTTATTTTTCTGATGTAATTTCTCTGCAATTAAATGCATGCTATGAGGTGGACCTGTAGAAATAATTACATCAACATTATTTGAATCTAAATATTTTTGAAGATATTTCACAGACTTATTAACCCAAAATATTTTTGGATCTGGAATAAAGAAATTCCCACGAATAAAAGATAAAAAACCTCCTTTACTGGTATTTGAAATATCTTTTTTTCGATTGTTTTTATTTTTCCAAAAAAGTACATCTGTAGGTTCCCAAATAGATTGTTTTAAGATTTCAATATTTTCAGGAACTTCGTTATTTAACGATTCATCATTTATTGGATAATTAGCATTATCTACTGTATAAACAACAGGTTCAATGCCAAAATCTTGTAAATATTTTACAAACTTTAACCAGCGCTGAACACCAGAACCTCCTGCCGGTGGCCAATAATATGTAATTATTAATACTTTCAAGTTTATAAATTATTGTATAAATCTATTAATTTCTTAGAAGTTTGCTCCCAACAAAATTCATTTTTAATAAAACGTTCTCCATTTTTACCCAAGTCAGTTCTTAATTCTGAACTTTTATAAAGTGTTAGAATTTTAGCAGAAAAATCTGCTACATCCTTTTCTTTATGAACTAAACCTGAATTTGCTTTTTCTATCAACCGTTTCTGAGCAATTGCATCACTCACTAAAAGTGGTTTAGCCAAACTCATATATTGAAATATTTTATTAGCATAAGCAACATCATGCTGTAAATTTCTATGCAAAGGAGAAATACAAATATCACTCGCTAAAATATAAGACTGAAATAATGAAACATTCTTCCAACCTTCAAAATCTACCAAATGTTCAATTTCTAAATCTTTAACTTGTTGTTTTAAAATAGTATCTGTAGTATTCTTACCTACAATTACCAGTTTTAAATTCGGAATATCTAAACTTATTTTTTTAGCAGCAGAAATTGCAGTTTGCAAGCCTCTTCTTAAATGAGTATCTCCTAAATATAAGATTACAAAATTATTTTTATATCTATTTGTTATGGTTTTATCTACTTTATAATCTTCAAAAAAAGATTTTCTAATAGTATTTGGAACTAATACTAATTTATTTGATGAAGCAGGAATTCTAGTTTTTAGAGTTTCTAAAAACTCTGGTGAAACCGAGATAACTCTATCAGACTTCAAAATAAATTGTTCTTCTTTAATTTTCCATTTTTTAGGTGAAATAATATATTTTCCAGGAAATTTCTGAAGATGAGGATACAACTTCATCACTTCTGGCATATTATCATGTAAATCTAAAACTACTGGTAAATTATGCTTTTTATTGGCATTAAAAACTGCCTGGGCAATTCTAATATCATGAATGTGTAACGATTCAATTTTATTATTTATTATAAAATCTTCAATCTTACTTTTCATTAATAGTGTATACAAGGGAATTGTATACGCTAAAGCAGATAACTTATATTCTAATTTGTTAGATGAATATCTTTTTACTTGAATTCCATTGATAATTTCTGACGAATGCTCATCATTATATTTTAAACAAAAAAGGAAGACGTCATGACCATTGTTAACTAAAGAAACTGCTTCATTTTCTACTCTAGGATCTGGAGGAAACTCAGCATCAAGTATCATTCCTATTCTCATTCTTTCTTTTTCTTCTTTTCATAAAAAAACCATCCAATAGGAATAAGCAATAACAAAGCATAAGAAGAAAGAGAAATTATTTTTCCTTGTTGAATTACTTTTGGCTCAAATTTGAATTCTATCGTATGTTTTCCTGCAGGAACTTTCATTCCTCTTAACACATAATTTACTCTATAATGAGGCGTTAGAACTCCATCTAAATAAGCATTCCAACCATCTTTATAATAGATTTCAGAAAATACTGCAAATTGTTCTTTTGCTGTTTTAGATTGATAAGTTAATGATGTTACATCATAATTTAAAAGTGCTATTGTTGCTGTAGAATCTATTTCTGTTGGAAATTTCAAGTCTTTTTGTTTCTCCCTAGAATTATGAAAAACTGCAACTTGTTTTGTATTTAAAGAATCTAAAGCTTGCATTTCTTCATTTGCAGAATTTACAACTTTAACACGCTCAACAAACCAAGCATTTCCATTTGCATCTGGGTTTAATTGTGCTTGCACTTCACCTTTATCGTTACCAACTATAAAATATTTAGTATTTAGCATGTTTAAAACCTGCATGTTGTTTTCTGCAATTTGGTAATCAAAAAGCTCTTGGTAACGCATCATTTTTGCTGCATGGTAACCTCCTATAGATTGATGAAAATAAGAAGTACTTCCATCACTTATTGGATTTACAGTAAAATTACCAACTCTAAAATGCGATTTGTCTTGTAAAATAACTTTGTCTGCATTAGTTGCCGTGAAAGGTTTTTCTATCTTTCTAGATGGTTTAAAATCATCTTCATTTAAATATTTTTTATCAATAGAAATTAAATCAACCAAAATAAATAACGCAATTACCAATATAGCTATTCCTTGTTTTAATTTATCCTTTAATAACATCCACAGAACACCAGCTGTTAGTAAACCAAAAGCCAATGAACGTAAAGAATCAGTTAGCAACATTGATTTTCTATCTGAAATAATTGCGTCTATTAAGCCTGGTAATTGATCATATTGAGAATCTCTTATTCCTTCAAATGTTGAAAAACCATGTGCTAATAAAAAACCAACCACGATTAATCCTCCAAATACATAAACTGCTTTTTTTAATGATTGTAGTTTTTTATCCGATGAAATTGTAGATGAAAAGAATTCTTTTAATGCTAAAACGCCTAATAAAGGCACACATAATTCTGCAATTACTTGTATAGATGAAACTGCTCTAAATTTATTGTATAAAGGAAAATAATCTATAAAAAAGTTAGTAAGTACATCAAAATTTCTTCCCCAACTCATAAGAATAGAAAAAATAGTTGCAGCAACCAACCAGTTTTTCAATCGTCCTTTTACTAAGAAAATGCCTAAAAAGAAGAGGAAAAATATGACAGCACCAATATAAGCAGGTGCTTCAATAATAGTTTGGTCTCCCCAATAAGTTAGTGCTTGTTTAGAATAATCTTTTGCTACTTTCTTACCTGCTTTTTGTTCTAAAAGTTGATAAAAATTAGAATTTCCTCCTAATTGTTCTAAAGTTCCTCCACCCATAAAACGTGGAACTAACAAATTAAAAGTTTCTAATTTGGCATAACTATATTCTGTAATATATGCTTTATCTAACCCTACAGAAGCTTCTTTTTTACTTCCATCTGGTTTTATTGTGAGTTCAGATTTTCCTCTTGTACTATAATCGCCATATTCTTTCATTGCCAGTAAACGCGAAGAATTTGCGCCAACTCCTAATAAAACTGCAGCAACAATTATAACAACTTGCTTTATAAATTGAGGTAAAACCTTCTCTTTAATTGCATTAATTAATTCTACAATACCTAAGATTATTAAACAAAAACCAAGATAATAGGTCATCTGAGGATGATTTGTATAAATCTCTAAAGCCATTGCTAAACCTGTAATGATAAAACCTAGAATATATCGTTTTTGAAAAACCCATAAAACACCAGCTAAAACTAAAGGCATGTATGCAATTGCATGTGCTTTAGCATTATGTCCTGCTCCAAATATGATAATTAAATAAGTAGAAAAACCAAAGGAAAGTGCGCCTAAAATGGCTAATCTCCATTCCACTTTTAAAGCCATCATCAGTACAAAAAAACTTAAAAAATATAAGAAAGTATAATCTGCAGGTCTTGGTAAAAAACGTAAAGCTCTATCTAATGTTCTTACAAAATCATTAGGATAATACGCACTTACTTGGTAAGATGGCATTCCACTAAAGGAAGCTCCTGTCCAATAAGGCTCTGTATTTTTATCGGCTCTAAAGTCATTTATCTCTTTTACCATTCCGGTAAACTGAGTAATATCTGACTGATTTAATTTTTGTCCTTTTAAAACAGGATGAAAATATATAATTGAAGCCAAAGCAAAAATTGCTATAGCAACAATATATGGTAAGAATTTCTTAGAAATCTTCATAATTATTCTATTTCTTCAAAATCTACATATTCTCCAACTGTATCTTTCCCTTGTTTGTTCTTTTGTGGTGCTTTATCTATAATAGTTTCACCTTCTTTAACGGTACTTTTAGGCTGTTGTTGTCTAAATTGTTCTTCAGCTTTTTTCTGCATTGTACTTGCTGCCTTTTTTATAATAACAGGTGCAAACAACCTTGCTAAAAATTTAAAAGCATAATAAAATAATAATATAAAAAATATAGTTTTTAGTAAACCCATTTATAATCTATGTTTAAAAAAATCTCTCAAAAATAACAATTTGAGAACAATTGTAACGTTAAGAAACTACAAAACTTTCATAAACCTAAAAAAGTATGCTTTGCTTTTATAGAACAGCAATTTTACAGTAAGTTTGCTTTGTATGTTAGATTTAAAATTAAAACCCTTTTTTTATTAATGAAAAACTTTAAACTGAAACTTTTTTATGTCTTATTTCTGTTTGGATTTTCTTCAATATATAGTCAATATACAGATGTTATAAACTCTAACAAACCAGGATTTTCTGAGAGCCCTTATAGCGTTGGTACTGGTGTTTATCAATTTGAAAGTAACTTCTTTTTTAGAAACACAACTATAGAACCTACATTCTCTAGACCTCAATCTTATGGTGCAGATATTCTATTTAGAACTAGTTTATTTCTAGAAAAATTAGAATTGAATACGCAATTAACGTATCAGAATGATAAAGTAGCTTTTAAAAATATTTTTACTTCTCATTATTTTACTTCAGGAATTAGTAAATTTTCTGTAGGTGCAAAATATTTAGTTTTTCAACAAGAATTTGAAGACAAAACAAAAGAAGTTAGAAGTTGGAAAAGAAGAAATGCTTTTGATAAAAAAAGATTAATTCCTTCTGTTGCTGTTTACCTTGGCATGAATACAGATTTTGTAAACGACATTCATAAAACAGGAAGCATAACTCCAAAATTTGGTATTTTACTTCAGAATGATTTAAGTAATAATTTTAATGTAATTACAAATTTATATTATGATAAAATAGGAACTGATTTTTCTGAACTCTCATATATAATTACTGCTACACATAATTTTAGCAACAGATGGTCTGCATTTTTTGAAAACCAAACTGTATTTCAGAAATACCAGAATAATACAAACTTTGCAACTGGATTAGCTTATTTATTTAGTAGAGATTTTCAAATTAACACTTCTGCAAGAATGCTTTTTGAAGGAGAAGCTAAAGGGTTTTATGCTGGCTTAGGAGTTTCATATAGAATAAACAGGCATGAAGATTCATATATAGATTTAAATGAAAGTAATGTCTTGTTAAAAGATACACCAATTACTAGATATAATAAACGCCAAAACAGTTTTTTCAATAGAATTTTTAGTATTTTTAAAAGAAAAAACAACAAAAAAGCTACCCGAAAAAGACCTAGCAGAAGTAGAAAAAAGACAACTACCAAAAAGAATAAAAAAGGGTTATTTGGCATTTTTGGCAAGAAAAAGAAAAAAGAGGAAACCGAAATTGAAAAGCTAGAAAGAGAAATTAGAGAGCTTGAAAAAGAGGTGAAAAAAGACAACAAATAGAAACAGTACTTTTGTTTTATGATTACACTTAAAAAAATTTCAACAAAAAAGGAGATGAAAGAATTTGTTCTTTTTCCTTTTTCGCTATATAAAGACAATAAATATTGGGTTCCACCAATTATAAAAGACGAAGTCGATAATTTTGACCCAGAAAAAAACCCTGTTTTTGAAAATGCTGAAGCTCAGTTTTTTGTTGCAATCAGAGATAAAAAAATTGTTGGAAGAGTGGTTGCCATTATAAATTGGTTTGAAGTTCAAAAACAACAAATTAAAAAAATGCGTTTTGGTTGGTTCGATGTAATTGATGATATAGCAGTTACCAAAATTCTTTTAAACAAGGTAAAAGAAATAGGAATTGAAAACAATCTTGAATATATAGAAGGTCCTGTTGGGTTTAACAACCTAGATAAAACAGGAGTTTTAACAGATGGTTTTGATCATTTAGGCACCATGATTACATGGTATAATCATCCATATTACAAAGATCATTTAGAACAACTAGGTTTTGTAAAAGAGAAAGAATATTTAGAAAATAAATTTAAGTTTAGTAAAGTTGATGGAGTTTATTTTGATAGAATCAGTAACATTATTAAAAGGCGTTTTAAACTAAAAGCATTAGATTTTACAAAGACAAAAGATATTATGCCTTATGTAGATGAAATGTTTGAAGTTTTTGATGCTGCTTATTCAAAACTTTCCACTTTTGTTCCCATTTCAGATGCTCAAATAGCATTTTTCAAAAAGAAATACATTTCTTTTATCAATCCAGAATATATTAAATTTGTGGTTGATGAACATAATAAATTAGTTGCTTTTGCAATTGTAATGCCTTCTTTTTCTGAAGCTTTACAAAAAGCAAAAGGAAAATTATTTCCATTCGGATTGTTTCATTTATTAAAAGCCAGAAAGCACGCAAAAGATGTAACATTCTATTTAATTGGTGTGCATCCAGATTACCAAAACAAAGGTGTACACGCCATTATTTTTGATCAATACACAAAAACATTTGCTCCTTTAGGAATCGATAATTGTATAAGAACTCCAGAACTAGAAGACAATGAAGCCATCAAAAAATTATGGGAAAACTTTGATCCTGTAACTCATAAAAGAAGAAGAACGTATAAAAAAAGTATTCAGTAATTTAGTATTCAGTGGCAGTCGCAGTTTTCAGTTACCTCAAATAAAAAAACTAACGAATGTCATTTCGAAATGAGCTTTTTAAGCGATTGAGAAATCTCAATTTTGAAACTTTAATCATTAAACTTTGAACCCACAGTATGCAACTATTTTATAATTCAGAAATTACGGTAGAAACTTCTCAAATTATTTTTGACAAAATAGAGAGTAAACATATTGTTCGTGTTTTAAGAAAGAAAGAAAATGATATTCTTAAAATTACCAATGGAAAAGGTTTTTTGTTTGATGCAAAAATTATTATTGCAAGCGATAAAAAGTGTTTAGCAGATATTATTTCTTCTGAAGAAAAACCAAAACCTTGGAATTATTATTTACACATAGCAATTGCACCAACAAAATTGAATGATAGAATGGAATGGTTTTTAGAAAAAGCTACAGAAATTGGTGTTGATGAAATTACACCAATTATTTGTTCTAATTCTGAAAGACGTGTTGTAAAACTAGAACGTTTTGAGAAAATTATTCAATCTGCAATGAAGCAATCTTTAAAATTCACGTTACCTAAATTAAATGAACCTATAAAACTAAAAGACTTTTTAAAACAAGATTTTGACGGACAAGTTTGCATTGCACATTGTGAGGAGAAAGAAAAAAAATTATTACAATTTGTTGTAAAACCATCAGAGAAAACAACAATTTTAATTGGTCCTGAAGGTGATTTTTCATCAGAAGAAATAAAAAACTGTTTAGCAAAAAAATTCACTCCAATTTCTTTAGGTGAAAGTAGATTACGTACAGAAACTGCTGCTTTAGTTGCAGTAAATACAGTTTCAATTATTAATCAATAACTTTTTACTATATTGCTTTCAATTCTATATTGAAGATATTTAATGAAGCAAATTCTATTTCTTTTTTTTTGTAGTTTATTTTTAAATAGTGTAGCACAAGATGTTGCAATTTTAAAATATAATGGTGGTGGAGATTGGTATTCTAACCCAACTGCAATTCCTAATTTAATTGCTTTTACAAACGAAACAATTAAAACAAACATCTCTAAAAACCCACAAACTGTAGCAGTTGCTAGTGAAGATATTTTTAATTTTCCTCTATTATTTATGACAGGTCATGGAAATGTATATTTTTCTGATGAAGAAGCAGAAAACCTAAGAAACTATTTAATTTCTGGAGGATTTTTACACATTTCTGATAATTACGGATTAGATAAATTTATTAGAAAAGAACTTAAAAAAGTTTTTCCAAAACTAGAACTACAAGAAATACCAAGTAATCACAAAATTTTTAATCAGACTTTTAAATTTCCAAACGGAATTCCTAAAATTCATGAACATGATAAAAAACCTGCACAAGGTTTTGGCCTTTTTTATAATGGAAGGTTAGTTATTTTTTACGATTATGAAACCGATTTAAGTGATGGTTGGGAAGATGAAATTATACACAACAATCCTAAAAACGTACGAGAGAAAGCGTTAAAAATGGGCGCAAATATTATAGAATATGCTTTTAGAAACTAATATAAATATTGATGACATAAAAATAAACTTTGACACACAAGGTTTATGGGTTTTAAACATTGCCATCGCAATTATTATGTTTGGTGTTGCATTAGGTATTTCTATTGATGATTTTAAACGCTTATTTAAAAACCCGAAAATTGTTTTTGTTGGTGTTTTATCTCAATTTTTCTTGTTACCTGCAGCCACTTTTTTAGCAATTTTATTAATAAAACCTCATCCTAGTTTTGCTTTAGGAATGATGATGATTGCTGCTTGTCCTGGTGGAAATGTTTCTAACTTTTTTAGTAAAATGGCTGGTGGAAATGCAGCTTTATCAGTAAGTCTTACAGCTTTTGCTACTTTAATTTGCATCTTTATGACTCCTTTTAACTTACAGTTTTGGGGAAGTTTATACGAACCAACAAACGTAATATTAAAGACTGTTGAGTTAAACCCAATAGATTTATTTAAACTCGTTTCTCTTATTTTAGGAATTCCACTATTTTTTGGAATGCTTATAAAACATTACCATTCTGAAATGGCAGAAAAAATAGAAAAAGTATTAAAACCTTTATCAATGCTTGTTTTTATTGCATTAATTTTTGTTGCTTTTTCTCAAAATTTAGATGTTTTCATGAATCATATTCATCATGTGGTTTTCTTAGTAATTTTTCATAATATCTTCGCTTTTATTTTAGGTTACTTTACTGCTAAAAGTTTTGGATTAAACAAACAAGACACAAAAACAATTTCTATGGAAACCGGAATTCAGAATGGTGGCTTGGGTTTATTACTTATTTTTGGCTTTTTTGATGGTTTAGGAGGAATGGCACTTTTAGCTGCTTTCTGGGGGATTTGGGATGTTTTTTCTGGAATTCTTTTGGCTACATATTGGGGCAGAAAAACTAAAAAAGAAATTACAATTTGAAAGATATTTGGTACAACTTTATTAGAATTCTAATTAAAACAGGTTTGTTCTTTTACGCTAAAAGAATTAAAGTTGTTGGAAGAAAAAATGTACCCAAAAAAGGAGCCGTATTATTTGCAGTAAATCATCCAAATGGTTTAATAGATCCATTAATTGTTACTACCAACATATTTAGAAAAAGTCATTATTTAGTAAGAGCCGCTGCTTTTAAAAACCCAACTGTAAAAAAAATTCTTGGTACTTTAAATTTAATGCCAATCTATAGAATTAGAGATGGAGCAAGCCAATTAGGAAAAAATCAAGAAATTTTTGAAAACTGTTTTGACATCTTTAAAAAAGGAGAAACTTTAATGATTTATCCCGAAGGAAGCCATAATAGAAAACGTACAATTAGAAATTTAAGTAAAGGCTTTACCAGAATTGTTTTTGGTGCTTTTGATACATATCCTGATATAGACATTACAATAATTCCTGTTGGAATTACATATCAAAACGCTTCTCATTTTCCAACCAAAGTTTCTGTAAATATTGGTACACCGATTTCTTCTAAAGAATACTATAATAAAGAACAATTAAATACTTCCATAAACAATTTAAAAGAAGCAGTAATTGTACAACTTAAAGAATTAAGTGTTCATATTCCTGATGATGAAAATCACGATGCAATTTTAGCTAAATTAAATGAAGCACAGGTAGATTTTACCAATGTTGCTGAAATTAATAAAATGATTATTTCTGGAAATTTACCTGAGAAGAAAAGTAGCGCAAAAAACTATGTAAAACCTTTATATTTTTTAATACTTCTTAATAGTATTTTCCCTTATTTAATCTGGAAAAAAGCTTCTAAGAAAATAGATGAAATAGAATTTATAGATACATTTAGATTTGCATCTAACTTGGTTATTTTTCCCTTATTTTATGGTTTACAAGCTTGGATTGTAAGTTTGTTCTTTGGATGGAAAATTGCTGGCTTATATCTTATTATATCTTTATTAATGATAATAGTTTACACTAAATTATCGCCAACAAATACAGAAGCTTCTTAAATAAAAATTACGCTTTTAAATAAGCTTAGCCCTGATTGAAGCGACATCCTTTTTAATTGTCAGTTCGAGTAAATTTGAGAAGAATGAACAAATTTGTATCGAGAACAGAAATTAAAAAGATACAGCGAAAAGCAGGAAATAGCTTCTAATCTAAAATTGCATCTTGAATAATTTGCTGAATTTTAGTACGTGCATTACTTTTAATTAAACCTCTATTATTCATGTTAGGATATACTCTGTTTGATAAAAAGACATACACAATTTCGCTTTCTGGATCTGCCCAAGTATAGGTTCCTGTAAAGCCAGAATGCCCAAAACTTTTGTCTGAAACACAACCACAAGTTGCTTTTACTTTTGGATTTAATTGCGGTTTATCAAAACCTAAACCTCTACGAACTTTTTTATCAGAAAAATAACGGGTATTAAACTTGCTTACGGTTGAAGCTTTTAAATAGCGTTTTCCTCCATAATATCCTTTCTGCAAATACATTTGCATAATTTTAGCAACATCGTTTGCATTTGCAAATAAACCTGCATGACCTCCAACACCACCTAGCATTGCTGCGCCCATATCATGAACATTACCAAGTAGTAATTGATTTCTATAATAATCGTCTATTTCTGTTGGTACAATTTCTTTTTTATCAAATTTTGCTAAAGGCAAATAGGTTGTTCTGTCTGCTCCTAAAGATTGATAAAACTCTTCATCTACCAATTCATTAATTGGTTTTTTATATTCTTTTTCTAACGCTTCTTTAAACAAATAATACCCTAAATCACTGTATTTATACCCTACTCTTTCTCTTTGATCTGCGTCTTTTATATATTTATAAATGCTGTCTTTGTAATTTTTATTTATGTATAAATTTTCTGCAACCTTAATTTGAAATTTCTTTGATTTTTTATGTCTATAAAAAGTTGATAGATTTTTATGTGTAATACTATCTTGTGTGTCTTTATAAAAAGGAATCCAAGATTTTAATCTACCAAAATGAGAAAGAATTTCCTTTACTGTTACAGTATCTTTATTAGAATTCTTAAAACTTGGTAAAATATCTCTTAAACTTGCAGATAAAGGAATTTTATGTTCTTCTTCTGCTTTCATAATTAAAGGCAATGAAGCTAATATTTTGGTTAAAGATGCTAAATCATATATATCTGAATTTAGTACTTTTTGAGTTTTCTTTTCTGTATGAAATCCGTAACTTTTATGAAATACAACTTTTCCTTTTCTTGCTACTAAAACCTGAAAACCTGGAGCCATTTTATCTTTTAAAATAGTGTCAGCCATTTTATCTATTAAAGCCAATTTTTTAGAAGATAATTGTACGTCTTCTGGAATAGAATATTCAAATCTACCCAATCTAGAAGTTATTAAACCATGACCTTCTGCAAATTCATTTTTTATAGAAACAGGTAATTTTCCTTTTGCATTAATTACACCAAATAATAATTGTGCCGATATTTCTTGAGAAATTTTACTGTTTTGATACGAAACAATTAAACCATCAATATTGGTAAATGTTTTTATTTGTAACAAACTATATGGACTTGCAAAAACATCTAAAATGGTATTTTTTTCTCTTGCAATTTCTTGTAACCAAACCAATTCTTTATCTGTAAACTTATAACTTTTCCAAGGATGTAAATTAGATTTATGAAAACCAACAATTACTAAATTATATGGTTTTAACTTCTTTAATAAGCCATCTAAATTTTTGTCTGAAATTACATCTACTTTTGTGTAATTCTTTAACATATTTACATAAGAATCACCAGAATCATCCCCTAATTTTACGTACGCGATTTTTCTTTTTTCTAGGTTTCTAATAGGAATATCTCCTTTTAAATTTTTTACAACAGTTAAAGAATTTTTTACCAAATCTCTATGTAGCAATTCATCTTCAACTGTGTTTAGGTCTTCTTGTATATTTTCTAAAACAACAGGTTCGTAATTATGTAAACCTGCCCAATATTTTGCCTTTAAAATTTTACGCACAGAATAATCTAGTCTTTCTTCTGATAAGGTTTTTAATTCTAGTGCTTTTTTTATTAATCTTACTGAAGCTGGTACATCTTGTGGAATTAACAACATATCATTCCCTGCTTGTATTGCAGCTAAATCTATTTCTGCTGAAGTTGCATAATTCGTTGCTCCTTTCATATTTAAGCCATCTGTTATAATCAACCCTAAAAAACCTAATCTTTCTTGCAGCAATTTTGTAACTACATTTTTAGATAATGAAGTTGGTAAACTCGTATCAGATTCTAAACTTGGTATACTTAAATGTGCTGTCATTACACTAGCAACTCTAGCATCAAATATTTTTCTATACGGATATAATTCTATAGAATCTAAACGAGCAATATCAAAATCTAAAACAGGTAATTTATAATGAGAATCTGTTGCTGTGTCTCCATGACCAGGAAAGTGTTTTGCATTTGCTAAAACACCTTGGCTTTGCATTCCTTGTGTAAAGGCAATTGCTTTTTGAGTTACATTTTCTTTACTTTCTCCAAAAGAACGATTTCCAATAATCGGATTTTCTGGGTTGACATTTACATCTACAACTGGTGCAAAATTTACATGAATACCCAATCTTTTACAGTGTTTTCCTAAATGTTCTCCAAACTTTTTTACCAAAGAATCATTTCTAATGGCACCCAAAGTCATGTTCCAAGGAAAACGATACGTGTTTTTAAGACGCATATCTAAACCCCATTCTCCATCAAAACCAATTAATAATGGCACCTTAGAAAGTTCTTGATACTTGTTATTTAATGCTGCTTGTTTTTCTGGAGTTCCTTGCATAAAAATTAAATTACCAACATGATATTTTTCTATCATTTCTGTAATAAAATTCTCGTGCTTTTCATTTAAATTAGAATATGCTTGCACCATAAATAACTGACCAATTTTTTCATCAATAGTCATGTTAGACATAATACTATCTACCCAAACTTGTTGGAATTCTGCATCTTTAGTTATTAAAGGATCTACACTTTGAGCCTTTACATTAAAAACAAATGCAATAAATAGTAATAATAGTAGCTTTTTCTTCATTCTAATTTAAATATTTTTTTGGGCGTTTAAACAGGCTTTCGCTACTCGCTTTTTTCAGGTTTGTTCTCGATACAAATTTATTAAGCATCGCTTGCTATTTTCAATCAAAATATATTTTTATTTCGATAATTTCATAAATTCACTCGAACTAACACCTAAAAAAGAGCTCAAACAGACCGCTCAATCCTTAACGCAGTTTATTTACTGTAGTAGTATTATAGCAATTAAATCAATTTTTATACCAAAAAACGTTTGTGCCAACTTTCTTTGGCCGGAACTTCCCAATTTGTTTCAAAATCTTCTTTTGTATCTACCATATTATTAAAAACTATGGTTTCTGAAGTAACTTTTCTTTCTTTTGCAAATTTCTGAAAATCAGACAATTTGGCTAAATTAATATTATCACCATCTTTAAAAGTAATGTTCATTTTATCCATTAAATCTAATTTTAGTTCATGCTCAATTTCTTGAATAAAACGAACTGAACTATCAATAGAACAACCAGAAACATTATTAAAACTTTCATCCACAGCTAACACTAAAAACTGATTGTATTTTATTACAAAAGAACCTTTTAAATCGTCTCCATGTCGCGTCCATTGATTGATGAAATCTTCAGCTTTTCCTGAAATAAATTCTATTTCCTTGTCTGTAAATTCTCTATCAGATTGATAAATCCAAACTCGAGAATTATTTGGTAAATTCTTATATTCTGTAAACATATTTATTTTTAGTTTGTTAGATAAATAGATTGTTAGATTGTTAGATTGTTAGATTACTACTAAAATCAAATTTTCTAAAAATCAAAAAAATCTAACGTAAATTAAACTTTTGCTGCAAAGCATTCAATTTTTCTGCATCAGACATTGTTTCTTTTGGTGCAGACATTCTTTCTTTAATTTCTTTTAATACTTTTTTTGTGTACAAAGGAAAATCTGCATTCTGAATCCAGTTATTATAACCAGGATTTTCTTTAAACACCTCTTCTACTGTTCTTCCTTTATATTTACCGAAAGAAAATATTTCTTGATGATCATCATTCATTAAAATAAAACCTGCAAAATCTGCTCTTACTCCATGCGTAGAATATTCACTTAAAGCGTCTACAGAATTTTCGATATCTTCATATTTATCTAATTGCGCCAATAGAATTTCATACGTTGCATTGGTATCTGCTTCTGCACCATGAGCACCTTCTAATTCTTTACCACAATAAAATTGATATCCTGCGCTTAATGTTCTCTGTTCTTTTTTATGAAAAATTACTTGCACATCAATTGCTTTTCTGTCTTTCATATCAAAATCTATTCCTGCTCGCATTAATTCTTCTGCTAATAAAGGAATATCGAATCTGTTAGAATTAAAACCAGCCAAATCACAACCTGCAATCATTTCACTCACTTTAGGAGCCAATTCTTTAAAAGTTGGTTCTGTAACAACTTGCTCGTTTGTAATTCCATGAATATCTGATGATTCTTTTGGAATTTCAATCTCAGGGTTTACCAACCAAGTTTTACTTTCTTTATTCCCGTTTGGAAAAACCTTTAAAATAGAAATCTCTACAATTTTATCATTTGCAATATTGATTCCTGTTGTTTCTAAATCGAAAAATACGATTGGTTTTGTTAAATTTAAATTCATTAAATTATTCGTTATTTAATTGTGTTTTAAAGTTATCTAATTGCGCTAAATCTTTAGACGACAATGTTGGCTCAGTAAAATTATATTTTTTTAATTCTTTTAACAAAATCTCAGCTAAAATTAATCTAACAGAAGGTTTATCATCTGCAGGAATTACAAACCAAGGTGCTTTTTCTTTAGAGGTTCTGTTTAATAAATCTTCATAACAGAACATATATTTATCCCACAATTTACGTTCTTTTAAATCTCCTGAAGAAAACTTCCAATTCTTTTCTGGAATATTTAATCTACGTAACAATCTATTCTTTTGTTCATCTTTAGATAAATTTAAAAAGAATTTTAAAACAATCGTTCCATTTTTAACAAGGTGATTTTCAAATTCATTAATTCTATCCATTCTATCATGGTAAAATTCATCATTTAAATCATCTAAACTTTTTACAGTTGGAATATTTTCACCAAAAACATATCCTGGATGCACTCTTGTTACCAATACGTTCTCATAATGAGTTCTATTAAAAACGCCCATTTTACCTTTAGCGGGTAAAGCGATATAATGGCGCCATAAAAAATCGTGCTTCAATTCTAACTCAGTAGGTACTTTAAAACTATGTACTTCTACTCCACGTGCATTTACATCTTTAAAAACCTCTCTAATTAAACTGTCTTTACCAGAAGTGTCCATTCCTTGTAAGCAAATTAACACACTATATTTGCCTTCTGCATACATAGCATCTTGTAATTTACTTATTTTTTTTCGCAACTTTTTTAATGCTTTCTCAGCATCTTCAATTACTTCTTTTGTTTTAAAGTCTTGTAATTTAATATTGCTATCTACTCTATATTTCTCTAAATTCATTTGCATTCTAATTAATTTCTAAAGATAAAAAAAATAGTGGTTTATCCGTTTATTTTAACTTCGCTTTTATTGATACATAAATTTTCTAAATAAATTAATTTTACTACGTTTTATTCAATTTTAAAGAAAATATTAAGAAATTGTAATACTATAAAATATGCTTTACAAAAGCTTAACTTTTTTTAAATGAACATAAGAACATTATGAATATAAAATTAACACTTTTTAGCTTGTTTATAATGCTCCCATTACTGCTTTTATCCCAATCTATAGAGGTTTCATCGTTCAATTCAAATCCATTAGAAATAAACCCATTAACTGGAGGAAACTTAACAATAAACTATAAATACACCAGTGAAGCAGGTTCTACAGGTAATCACATTTATATAGGTTTAGAAATTTTAGATAGTAATAATTCATACATAAGCACTGTTGTAGATCTAACTTTAGAAAATCAACAACCTGGAACTAACGTTACAAATTCCATTGATTTTTTCTTAAGCAGCAATAATACTTTATCAGAAAATCTAGCAGAAGGTTATTATTACCAAGTAAAAACGATTCTTTATGCTAGTGATAGTTGGACAGGAATTGCTTGGTCTGGTTCATGGGATACTCCTAAAACTATTTTACAAGACACAAGTGGAGTTACTCCAAGAACGAATTCTATTTCTAAAGGTGCAGATATTAGTTGGATGACAGAAATGGAAAACTCTGGTTTTACATGGAAAGATAATTTTGGAACTCCAAAAGACTTAATGCCTTTATTAAAAGAACATCAAATTAACGCAATAAGATTAAGAGTTTGGGTAAACCCAAGTATTTCTGATGCAAATGGTTGGTGTGATATTAATGACATGGTTAACAAAGCAAAACTTGCTAAAGCTCAAGGAATGGATATTATGATTTGTATTCATTACAGCGACCATTGGGCAGATCCAGGAAAACAAACAAAACCAACTTCTTGGGCCAACAAATCTGTTTCAGAGTTAGAAACTGCAGTTTACAATCATACAACTGATATTCTTACAGCATTAAATGCAGAAGGAATTATACCTAAATGGGTTCAAATTGGCAACGAAACAAACGATGGAATGCTTTGGCCAGAAGGAAAAGCATCTACAGCTGGTTTTGTAAATTATGCGAAATATATAAAAGCAGGAAACAATGCTGTAAAATCATTTAATAATTCTATTAAAACAATTGTTCATGTTGCTAATGGTAATGACAATGAGCTGTTTAAATGGAATATAGGAGGCCTTATAAATAACGGTGCTGAATTTGATATTATTGGAATGTCTTTATATCCTGAAGAAAGTTCATGGAAAAACTTAGTAGATGACACATATTCAAATATGTTAGATATGAAATCTAGATATGGAAAAGATATTATGATTGCTGAAGTAGGTTTTAATTCTCAAAGACCAGAAATAGCTCATCAATTTATAGTTTATATGATTGAAAAAACAAGACAAGCAGAAGGAATTGGTGTTTTTTATTGGGAACCAATTGCTCATCTCAATTGGAAATCATATTCAAAAGGCGCTTGGAAAGAAGATGGAAGTCCATCAATTGCAATGAATGCTTTTATAGATAATTCATCTTTAAGTGTTTTTAATTTCAACACTACTAATGCTAAAAAAAAGGGGCTTATTTTGTATCCAAATCCGAGTAATGATAAATTATATTTTAAAATAGAGAATTCTAATATAAAATCTCTAACTATTTTTAATTACTTAGGTAAAAAATTAAAAACTATAGACAATCTAAAAAACAAAGACTCCATTGACTTTACTAGTCTACCTAAAGGTATTTATATGTTAATTACAAATACTAAAGAATCATTTAAAATTATTAAATAACAAAAAGTTTATCAAAAATGCCTAAAAAAGGGAAAGGAAAAGCTAAAAACACTGTTAATAAAGCAAAGCATACAAAATTGATGAACAGAAAAATTAATAAAGTTAAGCTAGAAAAGCAATTAAATAAAGAAAGACTAAAAGCAATCATTAAAAAAGTGAATGATGAAAAAAACTCACAGAATATATAGAAATGACAAAAAAAAAGCCTTTAACAGTTAATTTCTAACCAACTTTTTGGGTTGTTTTTTCCCTTAAGAAAATTTATTTTAAAATAGAATTAATCTATCTATAAATAATCATTTTATTGTTTTGAAATTCTTAACTTTATAGAATTCAGAATCATATAAAAACTTCAATAATGGAAAACAATAAAAACTCTAACGCAAACTCTGAAAGTAAATGCCCTTTTTCTTCTTCAAATGTAAATAAAAGTGCAGGTGGAGGAACTTCAAATAGAGACTGGTGGCCAAATCAGTTAAACTTAAATATTTTAAGACAGCATTCTTCATTATCTGATCCAATGGATAAAGATTTTAATTATGCTGAAGAATTTAAAAAACTTAACCTAAAAGCCATAAAAAAAGATCTTTTTGATTTAATGACAGATTCTCAAGATTGGTGGCCAGCTGATTATGGACATTATGGTCCTTTCTTTATTAGAATGGCATGGCATAGCGCTGGAACGTATCGTATTTCTGATGGACGTGGAGGTGCAGGTTCTGGTTCACAACGTTTTGCACCACTAAATAGCTGGCCAGATAATGGAAACTTAGATAAAGCTAGATTATTACTGTGGCCTATTAAACAAAAATATGGAAAGAAAATTTCTTGGGCAGATTTAATGATTCTAGCAGGAAACTGCGCCATAGAATCAATGGGTTTAGAAACTTTTGGTTTTGCAGGTGGACGTGAAGATATTTGGCAATCAGAAGAAGATATTTATTGGGGAACAGAAACAGAATGGTTAGGAGATAAACGTTATACTGGAGATAGAGAACTAGAAAATCCTTTAGGAGCAGTGCAAATGGGTTTAATTTATGTGAATCCTGAAGGACCTAATGGTAATCCAGATCCTTTAAAATCTGCTAAAGATATTCGAGAAACTTTTCTAAGAATGGCAATGAATGATGAAGAAACAGTTGCTCTTGTGGCTGGAGGTCATACTTTTGGAAAAGCTCATGGAGCAGCCAATCCAGATAAGTATGTTGGTAGAGAACCTGCCGCAGCTCCTATTGAAGAGCAAGGTTTAGGCTGGAAAAACACTTATGGCTCTGGACATGGTGATGATACAATTACTAGTGGAATTGAAGGTGCTTGGACACCAAATCCTATACAATGGGATAATGATTATTTTAATGTTCTATTCGATTATGAATGGGAATTAACTAAAAGTCCGGCCGGAGCTTACCAATGGACTCCAACTGCAGCCTCTAATGCAAAAAAAGCACCAGCTGCTGGAGACGCTTCAAAAACACAAGCGTTAATGATGACAACTGCAGATATGGGACTAAAAATGGATCCTATTTATGCAAAAATATCTAAACATTTTCATGAGAATCCAGATGAATTTGCGAAAGCGTTCTCAAAAGCTTGGTTTAAATTAACACATAGAGATATGGGACCAATTCAACGTTATCTTGGTTCTGAAGTTCCAAAAGAAGAACTCATTTGGCAAGATCCTATACCAAAAGTTACTTATGAAATTATTAATGAAAAAGATATTTCTGATTTAAAAAATAAATTATCAAATTCGGGATTAACGATTTCTGAATTAGTTTCTACTGCTTGGGCATCTGCAGCTACATTTCGTGTATCTGATATGCGTGGTGGTGCAAATGGAGGAAGAATTAGACTTGCACCTCAACAATATTGGGAAGCAAACAATCCTACTCAATTAAAAAAAGTATTAAATACTTTAGAAGAAATTCAAAAAGAATTTAATAGCGCTCACTCTAATAAAAAGCAAGTTTCTATTGCAGATTTAATTATTTTAGGAGGAAGTGTTGGAATTGAAAAGGCTTTAAAAAATGATGATATAAATTTAACAGTACCTTTTACTGCAGGAAGAACGGATGCAACAAAAGAGCAAACAGATGTGGAATCTTTTGCCGCTTTAGAACCAAAAGCAGATGGCTTTAGAAATTATTTTAACAAACAATTTAAAGCTTCAGTTGAAGAAATGTTAGTAGATAAAGCTCAACTACTTACACTTACGGCTCCAGAAATGACAGTTCTTGTTGGTGGTTTACGTGTTTTAAATACAAATTTTGATAATTCTAAACATGGTGTATTTACAGAAAATCCTGAATCACTTACAAATGATTTTTTCCTAAATCTACTTGATATGAGCACAACATGGAAAGCAACCTCTGAAGATGATTGTATTTTTGAAGGAAGTAATCGTAAAACCGGTGAAATAAAATGGACTGGTACCAGAGCTGATTTAATTTTTGGTTCAAACTCAGAACTTAGAGCGCTTGCAGAAGTTTATGCTTGCGAAGATTCTAAAGAGAAGTTTGTAAATGATTTTATTTCTGCTTGGACAAAAGTGATGAATTTAGATCGTTTTGATTTATAGTAATTCAGTAAATAATATTCATAAAAAACCACTTCAGATTGAAGTGGTTTTTTTATGAATATTTTATACTTCTAATTATCAATAGAGCCTAAAACACGTTTCATAAAAGAATTTAATGCTTCTTTTTTTGGAGTTCCTTCTTTAATCATTTTATCAACTTCAACAGCACCATATAGATTTGAAATTAATTCACCAATAACATCTAGTTCTTCATCTTTTAAGGACGGAACTTCTGTTAATGCTTCTAACGTTTCAATAGTTTCTATAATGTAATCTTGATCGTTTTCTTCGATAAAATTGGTTAAGTGTTTAATTACAGGTAATTTCATAATTAAATAACTTCGTTTACCAATTCTTTTAATACATCAAACTTGTTTGTTTGTGTCTGACCTACAAATTTACCATCTACAAAAGTTGCAAAAGTTGGTAAATTACTAACATCTGCTAATTTTCTGCTTTCAGGAAATTTCTCTGCATCTGCAATTACAAAAACCACTTCTTCATTTTCTGAAGATAATTTCTTGAATTTTGGTTTCATAATTCTACAGTTTCCACACCAAGTTGCTGAGTATTGAACAACTACTGTTTTATTATCTGCAACTATTTCTGCTAAATTGTCTTGACTTAATTCTTGTACCATTTTTTTATAAATTTTAAAAGGAGTTTGTGTATTTCGTCCCCCAACTAGTACACAAACTTTATTCCTTTAATTTTAATATTAATGAGAAGCTAAATATTCTGCAGTTCCTTTTGCATTAGGAGCCATTGCATCTTTTCCTTCTTCCCAGTTTGCTGGACAAACTTCACCATGAGATTGTACATGAGCATAAGCATCTATTAAACGCATAAATTCATTTACATTTCTACCAACTGGCATATGGTTTACACCTTCATGAAAAACAGTTCCTTCTTCATCAATTAAATAAGTTGCTCTGTAAGTCACATTATCTCCAACAACTTGTACAGTTTGTGTTTCTTCATCAAAAACCTCATCAGTAATATCTAAGATACCTAATACTGAAGATAAGTTTCTGTTACTGTCTGCTAAAATAGGATATGTAACCCCTTCAATACCACCGTTATCTTTTGAAGTGCTTAACCAAGCAAAATGTACTTCTGGAGTATCACAAGAAGCTCCAATTACAATTGTATTTCTTTTTTCAA
>CBDUHF010000019.1:0-52085 GCA_965367085.1 uncultured Polaribacter sp. | reverse complement strand
CAAGAAAGTGCAGCATATCCTTCAGGTATGTGTGCAGAAAGAGTTGCTATTTGGAAAGCAGGATCAGATTTTCCAGGTGTAAAAATTAAAAAATTAGCAATTTCTGCAAGCTCTTCTATTTCTAAAGTAGATAAACCTGTTGGACCTTGTGGTGCTTGTAGACAAACGTTGTCTGAGTATGAAATCAATCAAAAAGAACCAATGGTAGTGCTTTTTATGGGAGAAGTTGGTGAGGTAATTAAAACAGAATCGTTGCTTTCTTTATTACCATTTTCTTTTGATAGTTCTTATTTATAAAATTCAATTTAACTAAATGTCACTTTAAGCACAGGCAAGAAGTTTTTATTCTTTTTAAAATGAAATCAGATATTTCTTCACGTAAAGACATCAAACTTATCATAACAAAATTTTATGATAAATTATTAGTTGATGAAAAAATGATTCCTTTTTTCGAGGATATTGTTACGAATAATACTTTAGAACATCATTTAGATATCATATCAGATTTTTGGAATGATATTCTTTTTGATACAAATTCGTATTCTAATAATGTGATGAAAAAACATGTAGATAAAAATGTTTTTATTGCTTTTAAAAAGGAACATTTTGCCATTTGGACATCGTATTTATTTGATACAATTGACACTCATTTTGATGGGGTTATTGCACAAAGTATGAAGAACAGAGCAACCTCAATAGCTACTGTTATGCAACTTAAGATGGAACTTTACTAAAAAGCATCCGCAATACTATTTTTTTTATTTGCCATTATTGAGTTGTTGAATTTCGTTTTAAGTATCGTTTTTAAAAGTGATAAAATTATACTTGTCGTAAATTTAAGTACGATTAGTAAACTGAAATTCTTTTAAACAATTCGTAAAAAGTAAATAATGATTTCTTCTAAAATAACAGGAACAGGAACTTTTATACCATCAATTAAAAAAGAAAATAAAGATTTTTTAAACGAAATTTTTTTAAATGAAGATGGTACTTCATTCTCATCAGAAAATGATGTAATTATCCAAAAATTTAAGGCAATTACAGGCATCGAAGAAAGGCGTTATGCAAAACCAGAGTATACTACATCGGACTTGGCTTTTTTTGCTGCAGAAAAGGCAATTAAAGATGCAAATTTAGATCCAGAAGAACTGAGTTATATCATTTTAGCTCATAATTTTGGAGATGTAAAAGAAGGTCAAACTCAGAGTGATATTTTACCAAGTTTAGCAACTAGAGTTAAATATAGATTGGGCATTAAAAATCCTAACTGTGTTGCTTATGATATTCTTTTTGGTTGCCCAGGTTGGATTGAAGGTGTAATACAAGCACAAGCATTTATAAAAGCCGGAATTGCTGAAAAATGTTTAGTGATTGGGGCAGAAACTTTATCTAGAGTTGTAGATAAATACGATAGAGATTCTATGATTTTTAGTGATGGAGCAGGAGCTTGTATTGTTGAAGCTACAGAAGATGAATCATCAAAAATTTTAAGTCATGTAACTCAAACTTTTGCAAATGAGGAAGCTTATTATTTATACTATGGAAAATCTTTCAATGCATCAGAAGACGAAGACACGCGTTATATAAAAATGTTAGGTAGAAAAATCTACGAATTTGCTTTAACAGCAGTTCCTGCTGGAATGAAATCTGCTTTAGACAAAAGTGGTGCTGGAATTGAAGATGTTAAGAAGATATTTATTCATCAGGCAAATGAAAAAATGGATGAAGCTATTGTAAAACGTTTCTATAGATTATTTAAAAAACCTGTGCCCGCAGGCATTATGCCAATGAGTATTCATAAGTTGGGTAATAGTTCTGTAGCAACAGTTCCTACATTATTAGATTTAGTAATTAAGGGCGAGATCGAAAATCAGGAATTAAATAAAGGAGATGTAATTATATTAGCATCTGTAGGAGCAGGAATGAATGTAAATGCGATTGTTTATAAGTATTAAATTTTCAACGTTTTATCTGTAAATCTCTACGAATTCTAATTCGTGATAAAAAATATGAATTTCAGTATTAAAATTTAATCTGAAATAGTATTTTTGCGCATGCAACAACACAACGTACTTATTTTAGATTTCGGATCGCAATACACACAACTAATTGCGAGAAGAGTAAGAGAATTAAACATTTACTGTGAAATTCATCCTTATAACCACCAACCAGAAAACGCAAGCGAATTTAAAGCAGTTATCTTATCAGGAAGTCCAAATTCTGTAAGAGGAGAAAATGTTTTACATCCTGATTTATCAGAAATCAGAGGAAAAAAGCCTGTTTTAGCGGTTTGTTATGGAGCGCAATATTTAGCTCATTTTTCTGGTGGTCAAGTAGCACCTTCAAATACAAGGGAATATGGAAGAGCAAATTTATCATTTATAAAAAGTGATGAAACTTTCTTTGAAAACATTTCTGAAGGTAGCCAAGTTTGGATGAGTCATTCAGACACCATTAAAGAATTACCAACAGGAGGAAAATTATTAGCAAGCACAAAAGATGTAGAAAATGCTGCTTATAAAATTGAAGGTGAAGAAACATATGCTATTCAATTTCATCCTGAAGTGTATCATTCTAAAGACGGAAAACAATTACTAGAAAACTTTTTAGTGAAGATTGCAGGAGTTGCACAAACTTGGACTCCAGATTCTTTTGTAGAAAGTACAGTAGCAGCCATTAGAGAAAAAGTAGGCAACGATAAAGTAGTTTTAGGGCTTTCTGGTGGTGTAGATTCTTCTGTAGCAGCAGTTTTATTAAACAAAGCAATCGGAAAAAATCTATATTGTATTTTTGTAAATAACGGACTTTTACGTAAAAATGAGTTCGAAACTGTATTGAAAAGATACGAAGGAATGGGATTAAACGTTAAAGGTGTAGATGCATCGGCACGTTTTTTGAAAGCATTAGAAGGATTAACAGATCCAGAGAAGAAAAGAAAAGCTATAGGAAACTCTTTTATTGAAGTTTTTGATGATGAAGCACATAAAATAACAGACGTAACTTGGTTGGCTCAAGGAACTATTTATCCTGATGTAATTGAGTCTGTTTCTGTAAATGGAGGTCCATCTGCAACTATTAAAAGTCATCATAATGTGGGAGGTTTACCAGATTATATGAAATTAAAAATTGTGGAACCTTTAAAAATGATTTTTAAAGATGAAGTAAGAAGAGTAGGAGCTTCTATGGGAATTGATCCTGAGTTGTTAGGACGTCATCCTTTTCCTGGTCCAGGTTTAGGAATTCGTATTTTAGGAGATATTACTGCAGAAAAAGTAAGAATTTTACAAGAAGTTGATGCTGTTTTTATAAACGGATTAAAAGAAGATGGCTTGTATGATAAAGTTTGGCAAGCAGGTGCTATGTTACTTCCAGTGAATTCTGTAGGAGTAATGGGAGATGAGAGAACCTACGAAAAAGTTGTAGCTTTAAGAGCTGTAGAAAGTACAGATGGAATGACTGCAGATTGGGTAAATTTACCTTATGAATTTTTGCAGAAAACTTCTAATAAAATTATAAATCAAGTAAAGGGTGTAAATAGAGTTGTTTATGATATTAGCTCTAAACCACCTGCAACAATAGAATGGGAATAAAACATATGAAACATTTAAAATTTTTTGTTTTTCTATGTATTTTAACGTTTACCGTTTCTTGCGGTCAACAAAAAAAATACGTTGAGTATAAAGTTAAAGAAGGTGAATCTATGAGAACCATAGCCAGTAATTTGGATATGAAAACTAGAGATTTACTACGTTTAAATCCTGATGTAGCAAGAAAACCTGAAGCAAATACTGTAATTATTATCCCTAATAAAAAGATGATAAAAACAAAGGAAGAAGTTGTAAAAGTTATTCCTGAAGAAGTTGTTGAGATTGAAAGTAAAGAAGATATAAACGTTGCTAAAAATGAACTGATAGAAGAACTAAAAAAAGATTTTGTTGTTTATGAGGTTAAGAAAGGTGATACTTTTTATAGTTTAACCCGTTTTTATAATGTTACTCAAGAAGAAATGATTGCTTTAAACCCAGAATTGTCTGAAGGTTTAAAAGTTGGTCAGATCATAAAGATAAAATCAATTGAAGAAGGAGAGGTTTCAGAAAATCATATTTATGAAGATGTTATTGATGAAGATGCATCTTTAAAAGTAGCCTTATTATTGCCTTTTAAAACAAATGAAAATGACACAATTTCTTCTGAAGATATTTTTAATAAAAGTAGGTTAGCAAATATTGTTACAGATTTTTATTTGGGTTCTGAAATTGCGATCGACTCTTTAAGAAATCAGGGAATTAAAATTGAGATAAATGTTTTTGATACTCAAAAGAATCGTTCAAAAATTAGAACTATTTTATCTGAGAATAATTTAAATGAGAATGATGTAATTATTGGTCCTTTGTATTCTGAAGAAGCTGAAATTGTTGCAAGTGAGGTAAATGTTCCAGTTGTTTTTCCTGTATATTCAAAAAAACAATCTAGATTTTCTTCATCAAAATTGATAAAAACATCACCAAATAAAAAAGTTTTTAGAGAAGAGTTAGTTACCTATATCAAAGACAATTTTAATAATGGAAACCTTATAATTGTTGGAGATGGAAAAAATAACTCTAATATTACTACAGCACATATTAAAAGTACTTTAGAAATTCATGATTCAATTTCTAAAGTACATGTTCTAAAACCTAAAAAGGGTTATATAGCTAAACAACTTTTTTTAGATATTTTAAAGCCTAATATGAAAAACTGGGTAGTAATGACATCAAATGATAATGTTATTGTTGCAGATGCTATTAATAGCTTAATAAGCCTACCAGATTCTACAAATGTTCAGGTATTTACTTTTGATAAAGGAAAAGTTTTTGATAAAATAGATAACTTAAAGTTAGCTAAAATTGGATTTACATATGTAAGTGATGAATATGTAGATGAAGCTTCTTTTTCAACAAAGTTATTTAACAAGCAATATTATTCTAAAAACAATGCGATGCCTTCTTTCTATGCAACAAAAGGTTTTGATATTACATATGATATTTTAATGCGTTTGGCATCTGGAAAAGATTTAAAAGCTACTTTTAAAGACGGTGCTTCTTTTAGAGTAGAAAGTAAGTTTGATTACAATAGTAAGCTTTTTAAATCGACAGATAATAATGGCTTATTTATTGTGAAATACAATGATGACTTAAGTTTATCTAGATTAAAATAATAAAGGGGTACACTTTTTAAAAAGGAACCTAAGTTATTTACTTCCTTTTTACATAATATATAAACAAAAAAAAATCCGCTTCTAGCGGATTTTTTTTATATCGAAAACAAAAGAATTAAATCTTCTTCATTTGTTGTTTCATCATTTGCATTTGCTCTTTTAACATTCCATGTTTATCTAATTTTTTAGCTTCTGCCATTAAATTAGTTGCTTCACGTTTACGTCTTTTAGTCATTGCAATTCCTGCTAATTGTAATTTAGCCATTGCTAAATCATGATCCATAGATAAACCTAATTTCACAGCTTTTCTTAAAAACTTCTCAGCTTGTGTTATGTTAGTTTGACTTAACATAATTCCTTGTAAATAGTTGTAATAACCTTGTTGTTTTGTTATTAAAGCAGTTTCTGGATTTTTAATATATCCTAACCATTTTTTTGTTCCTTCAAAGTTTTGTTTACGTAATTGTAAAAAAGCTAATAAGATAAATTCGTTTTTAAAATATAGTAAAACAAAAATTCCGGCTAATAATAAGATAGAAATTCCATTCATTATATTTCCTTGACTAAATTGATAAATAGCCCAAAGTGTAATTAATCCTGCTAAAGCTAATTTTATATTTTTATGAAACATATTGTTTATTCGTTGTTTTTAATGAGATGCAAAAGTACATTTTCTTCTTAAAATAATTCGACTACTTTTTATAATATTTTCTATATTTTAACCATGCAAAAGTTCCAAGAATAGTAACAAAACCAATCGAATAGAAAACAGATGTTGGTGTAATTGCTCTATCTCCACTTGCATAAGAATGCAATCCTGCTAAATAGAAATTAACTCCAAAATAGGTCATCATAATAGAGAAATACCCAATTATAGACCATAAATTAAAAGTATA
The DNA here is from genome assembly GCA_965367085.1 of uncultured Polaribacter sp. Classification (GTDB taxonomy): domain Bacteria; phylum Bacteroidota; class Bacteroidia; order Flavobacteriales; family Flavobacteriaceae; genus Polaribacter. The sequence goes on along the minus strand of CBDUHF010000019.1, from coordinate 45,992 downwards.
TCTACCACGTAAACCTGGTATTAGACGCATGTGTAAAACAAAAGCGTAAATCATAATAGAAATTAAGGCCCAAGTTTCTTTTGGGTCCCAACCCCAATAACGTCCCCAACTTTCATTAGCCCACATTCCACCAAGAAAATTACCAATGGTTAACATAATTAAACCAACAGTAATTGCCATTTCATTTATAATGGTAATTTCTTTAATATTTAAATCTATTTTCTTTTTATTCTTTTCATTGGTAAAAACCATTAGAATTAAAGCAAAAATTCCAAGAATCATTCCTAAAGAAAGAGGCCCGTAACTAGCAACTATAATAGAAGTGTGCACTAAAAGCCACCAAGAATTTAAAACAGGTTGTAAGTTTGCAATCTCTGGATCTAACCAATTCTGATTTGCAAAAAACAAGGTTATTGCTACAATAAATGCAGCAGCTGTTATTGTTAATGCAGATTTTCGTCCAATTAGTAAACCAAATAACATGGTTGCCCAAGCAACAAAAATAATTGATTCATATGCGTTACTCCAAGGTGCATTTCCACTAATATACCAACGAGAAATTAATCCTAAAGTATGAAAAATAAATAGTGCAATTACAATTGCAATAAGAGATTTTACCACATAATTAATCCATTTTTTAGAACTAAAAATTTGCCAAATCACAAAAATGATTAAAAATATACTTACAAAACCATAGTATTTTACCAGACTTTGAAAAGGTTGAATTTTATTATAAGAAATTTCTAAATCTATTTTCTTTTCTGATGGATGAACAGCAGCTCCATATTTTTTCTGGAACTTTTTAATTCCCTCTAAAATCTGATTAGCTTTCGAGTAATCTTTCTTCTTTTTACCTTCTTGTAAAAACTGAATATAAACAGGTAAAGATTGACGCACAAAAACAGAATCTGTTGCTTTAAAACCTGCAGTTGAGGTTTCTGGTTGAGAAACCCATTTGTTATTTTCATCATTTGGAATTGGATAAATTCTTAAAATTCCACCTCCAATTGCACTGTATAATAAACCAACTCGTCTATCAATTTTTATTAAATCTTTTTCAAACTTATTTTTTACATTATTCTTTTGTGCTTCCGCAACTTGTTCTTTTATTTTATAAGCACCAGTTGGAGTAATAAAGTCTGATAATCGAGCGTATTTTGCAGTTGCAGGTAAGCTTAGTAATTCACGTATTTTTGTGTTTCCTTTTTCTAAATAAATTATAGGAACTTCAAACCATAATCTTGGATTTTCTATAATTGATAATAAAACCTGACTTGGTTGCATGCCATTAAAAACCTCGGTTTTACTAACTTTTCTAACTAGTTCTGAGGCAAAAGTATGTGCAGGTTTCATTCTACCACCAGCATCTTGAATAACCAATTTGTTAAAACTTTCTGCATGAGAAACATCAACTAAATTAGCATTTAAAATAGAATCTATTTGTTGATTTGTTATTCTGTTTGGTTGATGATTTGCTGTATGCTGAGAAAAACTAAAACTAGAAATAAACAACGCAAAAATAACAGACATTGTCAGTTTCTTTGTTCTAATTTTCTTTAATGATTTTTTTAAATCGTCGAAACGAGTATTTTTTGCAAATAGAATGCAGATTAAACCTGTGTACAAAAGAGAATATCCTAAATAGGTTATAAAAGTTCCCCAGAAATCATGATTTACAGATAAGTGAGTTTCTTCTCTTTCTCCAGATAAATCATAACTAGACTGAAATAATTTATATCCTTTATGATCTAAAATATGGTTCATAAAAATTCTATAATCAAATTTATCATCTCCATCAATTACAGTTACTTCACTTGCATAAGAAGCAGCACTTTCTGAACCTGGATATTTTTCTAATTGAAAATCATTTAATTTTACACTAAAAGGAGTTTCTAATACTCTAGCTCCATACCACATTCTAAAATTTAAATCACCAATTGAAATTTCTTTTGTATTATCGTTGCTGTATTTTCCTCCAGTAAGTTCTACACGTTTTGTTTCGTTATTAGCAGTAATGTCTAAAATGATTACATCTAGTTTTTTATCGTCTTTAGGTCCACTAATTGTTTTCATTAACCCTTTTTCAGCAGGTCTAGGAACTACAAATTGTAAGCCAGCAATAGTATGAAGTGTTAAGTATTGAAAATTCTGAACAGAATCTTTGGTTATTTTTCCTTTTTCTTGATCGGCCATTCTAAACCAATCTCCATCAGATTTAGAAACCATTGTTAAATTTCCATCTACATTTTTAAAATTAATTGAAGCATTTTTGTCATCAACCCCAAAACCAACTAAAATTCCATGAATGTTTTGTAAAGTTCCTTTCTTAATCCAATGTTCATGACGTGTTCCTTCTGAAGATTCAACAAAGAATAAATGCTCAATACCATTTTCATCTTCCACTAATTTTTTTTCAGCCCAAGGAATGTAATCAACTAAATTAACGTTGTAATTTGTTTCTCTAAAATTATCAGAATAAGACCAAGAGTTTTTTCCCCAAGCAGATAAAAGTATTTTACTGTGGGTAGTTTTTTGTTCTGTATTATTGTCTACAATAAGGTTTACATAAGAAGTTTCTGATAAAAATTTATTAGTAGTTTCTCCTTCTTCAATTAACATTATTCCTTCAAAACCAACATAACGAGTAACTCCTGCACCAATTAGAATAAATAAAAATGCTGCATGAAACATAAAAACAGGCCATTTTTCTTTTTTATATAAACGATATCTAAAGATGTTTCCCAAAAAGTTTATAACAAAGAAAACCATGATTGCTTCAAACCACCAACTGTTATAAACTAAAGCTTTTGAAGTTTGTGTTCCAAAATCATTTTCAATAAAAGTAGCAACTCCCATTGCTGTAGCAAATAAAATAAATAAAACTGCTGTTAAACGAGTTGAATAGAGGATATTAAGAATATTTTTCATCCGAATTTGGTTCTTTTTTAAAGTGTTGCGAAAATACGGATAAAAGCAATAATAACTGTAGTAAGTATCTTTTTTTTAATGCACTAGAATGTTAAAATAAGATTAAAAATGAGCTAGTTATTTTCTGTCTAAGAAATCTTGAAAAGCATTTTGAGTTATAGATTTCCCCAAAGAATCTAATTTAGAAGCATCTTTTCCTGTACTTAAAATGGGTTTATTGTTCATGTAATCAAAAAGGAAAAGACCATTTTTAGTAAGTGTACCAAAGCCTTTGTTAAAAATATAATGAGCATATTGTTCATCGGAAGAATTGAAGATGTTTTTACTATAAATGAACTCTTTATTGTCTCCTTTAAGTATATCTAAAAGTGTGTAAGATAAATCTACCTGACTTGAAATATTGTCAATTTCAATTCCTTTTTTATGCAAAGCACCACCTAACCATAACATGGGTATTTTAAATTTCTTAGGAGAGTTAAAAGCGCCTTCATGTTCTGGAGATCTGTGTCCATGATCTGCAATAATTACAATTAATGTGTTTTTATACCAAGGTTGTTTTTTTGCATTTTCAATAAAATCTCCAATTGTTTTATCTGTGTAAGCGTGTGCACTTCTAAATTTATTGATTTCAGAATCTTTACCAAATTTATAAGCTCTTGGAAACTCAAAAGGTTCATGACTAGTTAGAGTTAAAGCAATTTTAAAGAAAGGTTCTTTTTGTTTTTCTGATAAATCTTTGGTAAAACGATCCATAAAAACATGATCATGAACTCCCCATTTAGAATTCCAATCTTTTTCATCAAAATCATTCCCGTCTACAAAATCTGTAATTCCAGCATTCCTTAAATAGGTATTCATATTGCCAAAATTTAAATCGCCACCATGATAAAAAGAAGTTTTGTAACCTAAATCTATCATTTTTTTAGGCAACATAGGTAAGCTTCTAGTTTTATTGGGCATTTTCATTATACTGGTACTTGGCTGAGGATAATAACCACTTAAAATAGCAGGAATACCTTTGTCTGTTCTATCTCCATTTGCATAAAAGTTGGTAAACAAAATCCCTTCTTTAGAAAGTTTATTTAGGTTTTCTGTAACAGTAGGTTCACCACCTAAAGAACCTACAACTTTAGCCGTTAAACTTTCCCAAATAATTAAAATCACATTTGGTTTCTTTGTATTTAAAATACTATCTGTTGATGCAATTAAAAGTTTATTTCTGTTTTTATTGATGATATTTTTCGCAATTGTATCATCAAAGTTTTTATAAGGATTTTTATTACTTCTTCTATGTGTTAAAGCGTTAGAAAAGTTCCAAATAAAATTGATAGAAGCATGATTTGCAAACATACTTTCAGAAAAATATACATTACTTTGGTTTACAGGAATGGTTTGTAAACCACCTCTTACAGGGATAATTAAAGCAGTAGTTATTATTAAAAATAAAGGAGCTTGCAACCAATTAGCTGTAGTTACTTTTTCTATTCTTTTATTAATGATTTTGTTAAAATATTTGATAAAAAAGTAAGAGCTTATCAATAAAAAGATACTTCCAGAAATAAGTTGAAAAGTAGAGGTAGAAGCAATCATCACTTCAGGTGTGTTAATATATGTAAGTAATGTGGTGTCTAAACGAACTCCCCAAGATTGATACAAACCAGCATCAATAATTAATAATAAATTTGTAATGATGATTATTGGAAATGTATAACACTTTATAATAAGTCCTATATTTTTTGATGAAAAAAATACAGAAAAAATCATCAATAAAAACGGAATAAAACACAAATAAGCAGCAAATGAGCTATCTAGTCGTAAACCGTAAATAAAAGTTTTTAAAATTGTTACAAAAGATAAATCTTGCGTTTTGTCAAAATAGAAAAGTAGAAAAAATAAACGGGCAAAAACAAAATAACCAATCCATAAAAGGAAATAATTTAAGTTGAATAAAAGCCTGTTTTTAAATGTTTTCATAAGTTTACTCAGTAACTTTTAAACGAGCTTTTGCAGTTACAGAAATATCTGAATAATCTTTATTTAAATATTTTAAATATCCAGTGATGGCAATCATTGCAGCATTGTCTGTTGTGTATTCAAATTTAGGAATGTAGGTTGTCCAACCAAAATGTTTATCTGCTGTTAATAAACGATTTCTAATTTCTGAATTTGCAGAAACTCCACCCGCAATTGCAATGTGTTTTATACCAGTTTGTTTAACGGCATTTTTTAATTTATCCATTAAAATCTCTACAATAGTATTTTGAATTGAAGCACAAATATCATGTAGGTTTTCTTCAATAAAATTAGGATTTATTCTTTGTTGTTTCTGAATAAAATATAGAATCCCGGTTTTTAATCCGCTAAAACTAAAATCTAAATCGCCTACTTTTGGTTTTGTAAAAGAATATGCTTTTGGATTTCCAAGTTTAGCATTTTTATCAATTAAAGGACCTCCAGGATAAGGCAATCCTAAAATTTTTGCAGATTTATCAAAAGCTTCACCTACAGCATCATCTATTGTTTCTCCTAAAATTTCCATTTCAAAATGATTAGAAATTTTTACAATTTGAGTGTGTCCTCCACTAATTGTTAAACAAATAAATGGAAATGGTGGAATCTTAGCGCCTTCTTCATCTATAAAATGAGCTAAAATATGAGCTTGCATGTGATTTACATCAATCAAAGGAATTTGCAAACCTAAAGCCAAAGATTTTGCAAATGAAGTTCCAACTAATAAAGATCCCATTAATCCTGGTCCTCTTGTAAAAGCAATTGCAGATAAATCTTCTTTTTTAATGTTTGCTCGTTCTATTGCTTGTTGTACAACAGGAACTATGTTTTGCTGATGCGCTCTTGATGCTAATTCTGGAACCACACCACCATATTTTGAGTGTACATCTTGGTTAGCAACTACATTGCTTAATACCTTTGCATCACAAATAACAGAAGCACTTGTGTCATCACAAGAAGATTCTATACCTAATATGTAAACTGGTTTCTTCATTTCAAAAAACTTTAATTATTGCGAAATTAAGTATAATTTTATGTAAGCATAACTTTTTTAAGAATAGAAATATAATTGTTTGTTAAATTTGCACGTTCTTTGTAATAATTGGCAATATTTTTGATTCTATAATTAGAATATTGTACTTAGATTTTTAAAAAAATAGTCATCAAAAAAACGGGAAAGAAAATATTAAAATGGATAGGGTACTTTGTGCTCTTTTTGTTGTTGATTAGTATTTTACTTTCATTACCTGCAGTACAGACTAAAATTGCGGACTTTGCTACCAAAAAAATTAATGAAGATTTTGGTGTAAACCTAACTATTAAAAAAATAGATTTATCACTTTTAGGGAGTTTGCAACTAAAAGGTGTTGAGATTAGAGATCATCATAAAGACACTTTAATTTTTGTAAACAAGTTAAGTACTTCACTTTTAAGCGCAAAAAAGGTTTTAGATAGCGAAGTTTTATTAAATAACATTTCTTTAGAAGATGTTCATTTTTATATGAAAACATATGAAGGTGAGAATCGCGATAATCTTGCTGTTTTTGTAGATAGTTTTGATAGTGGAAAACCTAGAGACTCATTAGCAGCTCCTTTTATTTTAAAGGCATCTAACATTTATGCATCTAATTTAAATTATAAATTAATAAATGCAAACAAAAAAGAACCAATCTTGTTTTCAGCATTAAACACAGGTGGAAATTTACAAAACCTAGCTATTGTTGGGGCAAATGTATCTACAAAAATTAGAGGTCTTTATTTTATTGATAATCACAATTTAGAAGTAACAAATTTAACTACAGATTTTTCGTATTCTAAATCTGCAATGCATTTTAAGAAAACTAGATTACAAACCCAAAAAACAGATATTACTGGTGATATTGATTTTACATATAAATTAGAAGACTTAGTAGATTTTAACAACAAAGTAACTATTAAAGCTAATTTTAATAAAAGCGAACTTGCTGTATCAGACTTAAAAAAATATTACAATGAATTAAGTGGTAATGATATTATAAAACTTTCTGGAAACTTAGATGGAAAATTAAATAATTTCGATTTACGAAATCTTAATTTATCTTCGAGTAAGGGAATAAAAATAATTGGCGACTTATCTTTTGTAAATGCCATAAATACTGAAAATGGTTTTGTTTTTGAAAGTGATTTATCAAATTTAACAGCAACTTATAGAGCATTAAAAAGCATACTACCAAATGTATTAGGTAAAACACTTCCGTCTGAATTTGATAAATTAGGTAAGTTTGTTTTAGCGGGTAAAATAAAGGTAACTCCAGATCAAATGATTGCCGCAGTAAAAGTAAAATCTGAAATAGGTTCTACAATTTCAGACCTTCAAATAACAAATATCGATAATATAGATTTTGCAAAATATAGTGGCGAAATTGCGTTAAAAAACTTTGATGTTGGTGTGTTTTTTAATAATCCAATTTTTGGAAAAACATCTTTAGAAGGTCTTGTTAATGGAGGTGGTTTTAGATTAGATAACATTAATACATCTTTTGTTGGTACTGTTTCTGAATTGAATTTTAAAGAGTATTCTTACAAAGATATTACTGCAAATGGCCAATATCAAAATAATAAATTCGATGGAGATTTAGTTATCAATGACCAAAACTTTAAAATGAAGTTTAATGGTTTAGCAGATTTATCTTCAGCGGTTCATAAATTCGATTTTAAATCTGATATTGAATATTTAAATTTAAAAGAAACCAATCTTTTTACAAGAGATAGTGTGTCTGTTTTAAAAGGAAATATAGATTTAGATGTAGAAGGAAATACTTTTGATGATATTACAGGAAAAGCAACTTTTAAAAACATTTTATATACAAATCAAAAAGAAGAATTTGTTTTTAAAGAGTTTAATGTTTCTTCTTCTTTAAAAGACAGTATAAAAACCATAGAAGTTAACTCAGAAGATATTGCAAAAGGATACCTAACAGGAAAGTTTTCATTTTCTGAATTATTACCAGTTGCACAAAATGCTTTGGGAAGTATTTATACAAATTATACACCTTATGAAGTAGATTCTAATCAATTTTTAGATTTTAATTTCACCATTTATAATCAAATTATTACGGTGTTTTTTCCAGAAATTTCTATTGATGATAATACATTAATTAAAGGAAAAATAAAGTCGAATAAAAACCAGTTAAAATTAACAGTTTCATCTCCAAGAATAGATGTCTATGGTAATGAAATAAAAGACGTTTTATTAAGAACAGATAATCAAAATCCGCTTTATAATTCGCATTTAACAGCATCAGAAGTAAACACCAAATATTATAATGTTACAAAACTGAATCTTTTAAATAGAACTCAGAATGATACATTGTATTTTAAATCAATTTTTAAAGGAGGAAAGAAAAATAATGAAGACTTTAACCTAGATTTTTTCTACACCTTTAATCCAGAAGGAAAATCTGTGGTTGGTTTTGAAAAATCATCATTTAAGCTGAAGGAAAATATTTGGCATGTGAATCCTGATAACTTAAACAATGATAAAATTACGTTTGATTTAAAAACAAATGAATTTAATTTTAGTCAGTTTAAATTAATTTCCGGAGAACAAAAAATAGAATTTAATGGAAGTTTAAAAGGAGATAAAGAAAAGATATTATTAGCAGATTTTACAAAAGTTAAGTTGGGTAGTTTTTTACCTAAAATAGATAGTTTAGGATTAAGAGGAACGTTGTCTGGGAATTTAGATTTTGTACAAAAAGAAGGAACCTATAGCCCAGAAGCTTTAATTGTTGTAAAAGATTTTGAAGTAAATAACTTTAAACAAGGAGATTTATTTTTGAATATTAAAGGAGATAATTCTTATGAAAAGTACTTAGTAGATTTATCTATAAATAATGAAAAAGTAAAAAGTATTGCAGCAACAGGATCTTTAGATTTCTCTACAAAAAGGCCTTTAATAGATTTAGAAGTTTATTTAGAAGAGTTTGGTTTAAATGCGTTTAGCCCATTAGGTCAAGACGTATTATCATCAATAAGAGGAACTGCTTCAGGTGAATTTAAATTAAGAGGATTTTTAAGCAATCCCGAAATGGATGGAATTTTAAGACTTAGAAATGCAGGATTAAAATTTCCTTATTTAAATGTAAATTATGATTTTGAAGGAGAATCTATCGTTAGATTAGATGAACAATCTTTCATTTTAGAAGATTTTAGACTTTTAGATACAAAACATAATACTCGAGGAAAGCTAATAGGTAATATTTCTCATTTAAATTTTAATCAATGGTTTTTAGATATCGAAATAGAGAGTGATAACTTATTAGTTTTAGATACAGAAAATACAGAAGAAGCCATGTATTATGGTTCTGCATTTATAGACGGAACTGCAAATATTTCTGGTTTAACAGATAGATTAACAATAGAGATAAATGCAAAAACAAAACCAGGAACTGTTTTTGTAGTTCCTTTAAAAGATGTAGAAACTGTAGATAATTATAGTTTAATACATTTTAAATCAAAGGAAGCTGTCGTTAAAAGAGAGCAAAAAGATATTGCAATAGAAGCATTAAAAGGATTGTCTCTAAATATAAATTTAGATGTTACAAAAGATGCTACAGCACAAGTGGTTATTGATGAGGTTTATGGAAGCCAATTAAGTGGAAATGGAACAGGAAACCTTAGAATAGAAATAAATACAAGGGGTAAATTTAATATTTTTGGCGATTATATTTTAGATAGAGGAGTGTATGATTTTAAATATGGTGGTTTTGTAAGTAGACCATTTGTAATTCAAAAAGGTGGAACCGTTTCTTGGAATGGAAACCCATTTGAAGCAAATTTAGATGTAACAGCCGTTTATAAAGCCAAAGCAAATCCTGGAGTTTTATTAGAAAATTTTAATTCTAACCGAAACATAGAAATAGATTTAGTTACAAGAATTACAGGAGGTTTGTTTAGCTCTAAGCAAGATTTAGATATTCAATTACCAAATGTAGATCCGTCTATAGCAAGTGAATTAGAGTTTATTTTAAATGATAATAATGTAAATGAAAAAACTACGCAATTTATTTCATTATTAGCCTTTGGTAATTTTGCGAATTTAGATAAAGTTAATTTTGATGCCAATGCAGCAATTACTGGTCAAGCATCAAGTGCCGTTGCAGCAGCATTTTCAAGTTTATTAAATAGTCCTGATAGTAAATTTAAACTAGGAGTAGATTATCAGCAAGGTCAAAGTAATAATGATTTAGATAGATTAAATACAGATAATCAGGTAGATGTGTCTGTAAGTACACAAGTTAGTGATAGAGTTATTATTAATGGAAAAGTTGGAGTTCCTGTAGGAACAAAAACACAATCTAGTGTGGTTGGAGAAGTAAAAGTTGAGGTGTTACTTAATAAAGAAGGTAATTTTAGAGGAGTAATTTTTAATCGTCAAAATGAAATTCAATACTCAACAGAAGAAGAAGGCTATACACAAGGAGTTGGTCTTTCATATCAAGTAAATTTTAATACCTTGTCTGGACTTTTAAGAAAAATTGGTTTAAAAAAGAAACTCAAGAATTTAAAAGCAAAACAAATAATTAAAGACACCATTAAACATCAAGGAAAAGAATTGATTAATTTTGAAGGAAATTAATTCATAATGTTTTAGCTTAAAAGTGATTTATATCATTTATTACTTTTTACTTCGGTCTTAATTTTGTGCTTCGAAAAAAATAATAAAACCTGCTATTTATCAGGTAGAAACGGCAAGAAATAGCCTAAAACGATTTCGTAATTATATTATTTTAAATGGTTTTAAAGCAGTAATTTTACATCATAAATATGAAGAAAATTAAAAAAATAGCAGTTATGACTTCTGGAGGAGATGCTCCAGGAATGAACGCCGCAATTAGAGCCGTAGTTAGGTCTTGTGCTTACTATAGTTTAGGTTGTGTAGGTATATATAGAGGTTATGAAGGATTAATAGAAGACGATCTTATAGATTTAAACGCAAGATCGGTTCATAACATTATAAACAAAGGAGGAACAGTTTTAAAATCTGCAAGATCTAAAGGATTTAGAACTAAAGAAGGAAGACAAAAAGCTTACGAAAATTTAGTAGAGAGAGAAGTTGATGCAATGGTAGTAATTGGAGGAGATGGTTCTTTTACAGGAGCGGTAATCTTTAATGAAGAATTCGATTTTCCAGTAATTGGTATTCCAGGTACTATTGATAATGATATTTTTGGTACTTCACACACTTTAGGTTATGATACAGCATTAAATACAGCTGTTGAAGCAATTGATAAAATTAGAGATACAGCATCATCACATAATAGACTTTTCTTTGTCGAAGTTATGGGTAGAGATGCAGGTTTTATTGCTTTAAACGCAGGTGTTGGAGCAGGAGCAGAAGAAATCTTAATTCCTGAAGAAGATTTAGGATTAGATAGAATGTTAGAATCTTTAGAAAGAAGTAGAAGAGCAGGAAAATCATCTAGTATTGTAGTAGTTGCAGAAGGTGATAAATCTGGAAAAAATGTTTACGAATTAGCTAAATACGTAGAAGAAAACTTACCAGAATATGATGTCAGAGTTAGTATTCTTGGTCATATGCAAAGAGGAGGTTCTCCTTCTTGTTTTGATAGAGTTTTAGCAAGTAGATTAGGAGTAAAAGCAGTAGAGTTGCTATTAGATGGTAAAACCAATTTAATGGTAGGTTTAAAAGATAATAAAGTAATTAGTACAGATATAAAAGAAGCTGTTTCTGGAGGTCATTCAATTAACTATGAGCTTCTTAGAGTTTCTGATATTATAACAACATAAAAATTAATAAATAAAAATTAGTAAAATGATTAAAGTAGGAATTAACGGATTTGGAAGAATTGGAAGATTAGCATTCAGATCCACAGTAAATAGACCAAACGTACAAGTAGTAGCAATAAATGATTTATTAGATGTAGATTATTTAGCATATATGTTAAAGTACGATTCAGTTCACGGTGCATTTGATGGAACTGTTGAAGTAAAAGATGGTAAATTAGTTGTAAACGGTAATGAAATTAGAATTACTGCAGAAAGAAACCCAGAAGATTTAAAATGGGATGAAGTTGGTGCAGAATATGTAATAGAATCTACAGGATTTTTCTTAACTGAAGAAACTGCTGGAAAACACTTAAAAGCTGGAGCTAAAAAAGTAGTTTTATCTGCTCCTTCTAAAGATCATACTCCAATGTTTGTAATGGGAGTTAACAATACAGAATTAAAAGCTGATCAGAAAATATTTTCTAACGCTTCTTGTACAACTAACTGTTTAGCGCCAATTACAAAAGTATTAAACGATAACTTTGGAATTGTTGAAGGTTTAATGACAACTGTACATGCTGCAACTGCAACTCAAAAAACTGTTGATGGTCCTTCTATGAAAGACTGGAGAGGTGGACGTTCTGCTATTGGTAACGTAATTCCTTCTTCTACAGGAGCTGCAAAAGCTGTAGGAAAAGTAATTCCTGCAATGGATGGTAAATTAACTGGTATGGCTTTTAGAATTCCTACTATGGATGTTTCTGTTGTAGATTTAACTGTAAAGTTAGAAAAGCCAGCTACATATGCAGAAATTTGTGCTGCTATGAAAGCTGCTTCTGAAAGTGGTGCTATGAAAGGTGTTTTAGGATATACTGAAGATATGGTAGTTTCTCAAGATTTTGTTGGAGATACTCGTACTTCTATCTTTGATGCTAAAGCTGGTATCGCATTAAACGATAACTTTGTAAAAGTTGTTTCTTGGTATGATAATGAAATGGGTTATTCAACTAAAATCGTTGATTTAATCGAATATTCTGCTTCTTTATAGTAAGAAATAAATTCATATAAAAAACCTGATAGATTTTAATCTATCAGGTTTTTTTAGTTTTAATTACTGATTACTATTTCACAGCAATTGCGCTAATTTCTACATTTACAAATTTAGGTAAGTTTGCAACTTCAACAGTTTCTCTGGCAGGAGCAGTTTCTTCATTAAAGTATGTTCCATAAACTTTATTTATTTCAGAAAAATTATGCATATCAGAAATAAAAATAGATGTTTTAATTACGTTTTCAAAAGTCATTTCAGCTGCAGCTAAAACTTCTTTTAAGTTTTCCATAACTTGTTTTGTTTCTTCTTTAATAGAATCTATTACAAGTTCTCCAGTTTCTGGATTTATTGCAATTTGCCCAGAAGTATATAAAGTGTTTCCAGTTAAAACTGCTTGATTATAAGGCCCAATTGGAGCAGGAGCTTTTGTGGTTGTTATTATTTTTTTCATTCTTTATGATTTTAAAAAAACATTCATTTTTGTTAACTGCTAACTAACTTAAAACAACCTTCTATCTGGCGGCTTATTTTTATCCCACTTTAAATCACTTAAAACAGAAGATTTTACACCAATAAAGAATGTGTAAGAAGAGTTTGTGCCAAAAGGAACCCAGTTAAAGTTAAACTGCCAACTATCTAAATCTCTTGTGAAATTAAATCTAGAAAAAGTAAAAGCTCCATCTTTAATATCATAACCAGAAGAATATCCCATTTGCCATTTTGGAGACAATTCTACATTACCACTAAACATTAAACTATGAACACCAACTTCTCCAGGATCAACTCCGTTACTCCTATAGTTTGTAGAATAAGCTAAATTTATAGACCAAGGTATTTTAGCTCTATATAATTCTTCTTTTTTATCTTTAGATTTATTGTTAGCATTAATATTATTTCTTTCTCCAAATCTGTCAGTAGGATTAATATCTGCACCAATTACATCTGGTGGAGCTTGTGCTCCATTCCCGTTTTTATTTTTTTCCTTGTCTTTATCTTTTCCAAAATCTGCACTAGAAATAGAATAATTTGCGGTTAAACTTGCGTTGGTTAACCTTAAAACATTCGGATTAAATTTATTAATTCTAATACCATTTTCATCTACTTGATAAGGATCAAAAGAACCACTTAAATTAACAGCTAATTTATCTTTAAACAATCTTGTTCCTGTAGAAAAACTTACTGGAGACCATCTTAAACTATCTGCTGCTATATTGTAAGAACTACTAAAATTTAAATTGTTTAAAATTGTTACCTTTTCATCTTCTTCATCACTGTCTGGGTCTTTAGGTGCCATTTTTGCCTCTAAAACGTTGTTTAATGAAATTCCGATTGAATTACTCAAGCCAGAAGAAGGAGCTCCATATATTCCTTCGTCAAATTCGGTATATTGTTTTAAATCTAAAGGATCTGTACTTTGTTGTACTTCTTTTATGTATTTGTCTTTAAAATCTGGTCTATAAGAGTAAGAAATAGATGGTCTGAAGGTGTGTCTAATTGCTTTTAATCGTCCTTTCTTAAAATTAAAAGTACCGTAAATATTTGTAGATAAACTTAAACCAGCATTATATTCTCTATAACTTTTAAAGCCTCTTAAAGTATCTGTAACAACAACATTATCTGTAACATCATACTTTTTTTGAATATAATCAAATTGCCAAGTTTCTTCATAATTTGCACTTGGTGATAATGTAAAGTATTTAAAGAGTTTTAAATTGGTGTTTGTTCCTGTTTTGTGTTGCATACCAGCTCTGGCCGTTTCAAACATTTTACTTGTAAAAAACTCATCATCATCTGTATTAATTAAATACTGACCTTGCATTGTATAATTGAATCCCATTTTCTGAATGGGTGTTTTTTTAATTCCTCCTTCACCTACAAAAGGATAGATTCTATTCATGTTTACCGTTAAAGAAGGCAATGTCATAGTAATCTTTTCTGTATTTGTGTTTTGTTGATGAGTAGCCGTTAAACTCATATTAAAAGGTGTGCCAACAAAAGTTTTACTATAGTTTATAGAAGAACTAAACGTATTTGTTTGCGTTTGTGAAATGTTTTGTTGATTTTGAGATTCTCTAAAAAACTTACTACTTCCTAAATTTACAGAAGCAGAAAACCTAGAGTTTGGACTTGCTTTAGAATCTTGACTATGAGACCATCTTATATTAAAATTGTTAGATTTACCATAAGAATCAAAACCTCTAATTCCTTGAATATTGTTTTCGAAATTTAGACTAAATCTACCGCTAAATCTATATCGTTTATTATAATTTGATGTTGTTCTAATCCCCCAACTTCCGTTAGAATAAACATCACCCTGTAAGGTTAAGTCTACATAATCACTAATTGCAAAATAGTAACCTCCATTTTGAAAACCAATACCTCTGGTGCTACTACCTGTGTCGAAAGCCGGAATTAAAAAACCAGAAACGCTTGTTTCTGACATCGGAAAATAAGCAAAAGGTAAAAATAATGGAGTAGGAACATCTGCTAAAACTAAGTTGCTTGTACCTACAATAATTTTTTTACCAGGCACAAGTTTTGCTTTATCTGTAGTAATATAATAATCTGGTTTATCTTTTTCTGAAGTTGTAAAACGTATTTTTCTAATAAAAATAGTAGAATCATTCACACGTTTTGTCTTTTCACCATAAGTAAACATTTCACCCTGTTTGGTTTTTAAACCATAAATCAATGCACGTTTGCTTTTGAAATTATAAATCATAGAATCTTGTTCAGATTCTTCATTTCCTTGTTTAAAAACAGGACGTTGTGTGTAACCTGTGCTGTCTTTAATTCCTTTAGCAAAAAGTGTATTTTTTTTATAATCAATAATTATAATTCCAGCTTTTAAATCAATATCTGTATAAACAATACTAGCGTTGTTGTATAAAGTTACCTTTTTTTCTTTGGCGTTTTGTATGGTATAATCTTCTGCAGTATGTAAAATAATATCTTCAATAGTTTCTTTTGGTTTAATTGTGTCTAAAGCAATTGTATCCGTTTTTTTTCTAAGGAGAGAATCACTCTTCATGTTAAATAAAGAATCTATTTTTTTTGAAATAATGGTGTCTTTTTTAATAGCAGGAATCTTAGTTTTCTTGTTTGGTTTTATGTCTTGCGAAAAACCTATTTCTATAAAAAAGAAACAGAAAAATAAAAGTATGTATGATAGGTTTGTTTGCAATGCTATAAATGCTATTTTTGTATAAAAGTAAAAATATGGCTCAATATTTGAAGCACCAAATTTAAGATGCCAAAATTAGTTAAATTTTATTGATGCAATTCCAACAAAACCACAAATTTAATATCAAAACAAAAAATATAGTTGTTTTTATCTGTGCATTCTTCTTTTTGATGGGTTCTTCATCAATTTTTGCACAAAAAAAATATATTGTTGTCATCGATGCAGGTCATGGAGGTAAAGATCCAGGAAACTTAGGAAATGGTTACAAAGAAAAAGATATTGCTTTAAAAGTAGCTTTGGCTGTTGGTAAAAAGTTGTCTAAAAAGCAAGATGTAAAAGTTATTTATACTAGAGATAAAGATATTTTTCCGCCTTTATGGAAAAGAGGAGAGATAGCCAATCAAGCAAAAGCAGATTTATTTATATCTATTCATTGTGATTCTCATACAACAAACGCATATGGAGCTGGAACTTTTGTGCTTGGTTTAAGAGGAAATAAAAAGAACCTAGAAATTGCAAAAAGAGAAAACGCAACTATTCTTTTAGAAGATAATTATAGAGATAGATACAAAGGCTTTGATCCCAATTCTGCAGAATCTGTTATAGGTTTAACTCTTTTACAAGAAGAAAATTTAGATAAGAGTTTAGCAATAGCTAGCTTAATTCAGAATAATTTTGCTCACAAATTAAAGAGAAACGATAGAAAAGTAAAACAAGATAATTTTCAGGTTTTAAGAGAAACAATTATGCCTAGTGTTTTGGTAGAATTAGGTTTCTTAACAAATAAAAAAGAAGGAAGATTCTTAAACTCTAAAAAAGGGCAAGAACAAATGGGGGTAGCTATATCTGATGCTGTGTTAAATTACATTAATAATCTAAAATTAAATACTATAGATAATACTGTTGTTTTAGAGAATAGTATCGAGTATAAGGTGCAAATAGCATCAGGAAAAAGTAAAATACCAACAAAATCTTATAATTTTAAAGGATTAAAAAATGTAGAAAGAATTAAAATAGGTTCTTTTTATAAATATTATTATGGGATAACTTCTGAGTATTCTTCTGCAAAAAAAGCTTTAACTTTAGCTAAAGTTAAAGGGTATAAAACTGCTTTTTTGGTTGCTTTTAAAAATGGAGAGAAGATCTCTGTTCAAGAAGCTGTTAAAATGCAGTAGTTTTGGTGGCTTCTACCAAAAATTATTAGTAATATTGTTGTTAAATATCTATTCATGTCTAAAGAATTAAAAACTGGAATTGTTGCAATATTAATTATAGCCATTTTTATGTGGGGTTATAATTTTTTAAAAGGTACTAACTTATTAGATCCAAATACACGTCAATTTCAAGTAGAGTATAGTAATATCGCTGGTTTAAGTGAGGCGAGTTTGGTTACTATTAATGGGTTAAGAGTTGGTAAAGTAAATCAAATAGAATTCAATAAAGAAAACGGAAAAAGAGGTCATTTAGTAGTTAGTTTTACTATGGATAATGATTTTCAGTTTTCTAAAAACAGTGTTGTTAAAATTTATTCACCAAGCCCTCTAGGAGGTTCTAATTTAGCTGTTATTCCAGATTATGAAGGAGAAATGGCAGTTTCTGGTGATATTTTAAAAGGTGAAATAGAATCTAGTTTGTTTACATCAATAGGAGAAAAATTAGATCCGCTTCAAACAAAATTAGAGCGTGTAATTGTTAGTGCAGATTCATTATTTAAAAATATAAATAATGTGTTAGATTTAAAAACTCAACAAAGTTTAAAATCTTCTGTTAAAACATTAGAATATACACTACTAGACATTAAAAAGACAGTGCATTCTGCAAGTGGATTGTTAGATTCTACAGCAATAGATTTACAAGAAACAGTTAGAAATACTAAATATATTACAGAGAATTTATCTCAGGTTTCAGATACTTTGGCACATTCTAATATTGGTGGAATTATGAGAAAAGCAGAAATTACATTGAATTCTGTAAATACTATTTTAGAAGGAATAGATAAAGGAAAAGGTTCTTTAGGTAAGTTTGTTAATGATGATGCCATGTATGATAATCTAACAAATGTTTCTAAAGAGTTAGAAGAATTATTAAGGGAAATGAAATTGAACCCTAAAAGATTTGTGCATTTTTCTTTATTCGGAAAAAGAGCAAAATCTTATGATGCTAAGAAAAGCCAAGAAAATACAACAAACAATTAGTTTTTTGTAAATTGATCACATAATAAAAGAAATAATTATGCAGTACTTACCAAACATATTTTTTGCCATAGCACTTGTTGTTGGAATCGGTTTTTTTGTGATAAACATTCGCAAATTGTTTAGAAACATCAAATTAGGAAAAGATGTTAATAGAACAGATAAGAAACCAGAAAGGTTAAAAAATATGATAAAGATTGCTCTTGGGCAGTCTAAAATGGTAAGAAGACCTCTATCTGGATTTTTACATATTATAGTTTATGTAGGTTTTATAATTATCAATATAGAAGTTTTAGAAATTATTATCGATGGTTTATTTGGGACTCACAGAGTTTTTCAAGGGCTCTTAGGTGATGGATTTTATGGTTTTTTAATCGGATTTTTCGAAATCTTAGCGGCCTTAGTTTTTGTGGCAGTTGTTGTGTTTTGGTTACGTAGAAATGTTGCGAACATAAAACGATTTTTAAGTAAAGAAATGAGTGGTTGGCCAAAAAATGACGGAAATTTTATCCTTTATTTTGAAATGGTTTTAATGTCATTATTTATAATAATGAATGCAACAGACATCTCATTTCAACAAGCAGGAGTTGGAAACCCAATAAGTCAATTTATTGCACCAATGTTTAATAGTTTTTCACCAGAAGCAATTCATACAATTGAAAGATCTGCTTGGTGGATTCATATTTTAGGAATTTTAGTTTTCTTAAATTATTTATATTATTCAAAGCATTTACACATTTTATTGGCATTCCCAAATACATATTTTGCAAATTTAAATCCAAAAGGACAATTCAATAATTTAGAATCTGTTACTAATGAAGTAAAATTAATGATGGATCCAGATGCAGATCCTTATGCAATGCCAGAAGAAGGAGTAGAAGAAACTATTCCAGAAAAGTTTGGAGCTTCAGATGTTACAGATTTAAATTGGGTACAATTATTAAACGCTTATACCTGTACAGAATGTGGACGTTGTACATCATCTTGTCCTGCAAACTTAACTGGTAAAGAATTGTCTCCTCGTAAAATTATGATGGATACAAGAGATCGTTTAGAAGAAGTTGGAAAGAATATAGATGCAAATGGAGGGACTTTTAAAGATGATGGTAAACAATTATTAAACGATTATATTTCACCAGAAGAACTTTGGGCTTGTACAAGTTGTAATGCTTGTGTAGAAGAATGTCCTGTTAATATAGATCCTTTATCTATTATTATGGATATGAGAAGATATTTAGTAATGGAAGAAAGTGCTGCACCTCAAGAATTAAATATGATGATGACAAACATTGAAAATAATGGTGCTCCTTGGCAATACAATCAGCAAGACAGATTAAACTGGAAAGACGAAGAGTAGTATTAATTTTAAATTTAAGTTTTTATTATTAGTTTAAATAACTAAACACTCAAAATTTAACACTAAAAACTAAAGAAATGAACGTACCTACAATGGCAGAAATGATGGCTCAAGGTAAACAACCAGAAGTGTTGTTTTGGGTTGGAGCAGCAGGAAGTTATGATGATAGAGCTAAAAAAATATCGAGAGCATTTGTAAAAATATTACATCAAGCTAATGTAGATTTTGCTGTTTTAGGAACAGAAGAATCATCTACTGGAGATGCAGCAAAAAGAGCAGGAAACGAATTTTTGTTTCAAATGCAAGCAATGATGAATATTGAAGTGTTAAATGGTTATGAGGTGAAGAAAATTGTTACTTGTGACCCACATTCATTTAATACATTAAAAAATGAATATCCAAGTTTAGGTGGAAAATATGAAGTTTTTCATCACACACAATTTATACAAAACTTAATTTCTGAAGGACGTTTAAAAATTGATGATACTAAATTAAAAGGCAAAAGAGTAACTTTTCATGACCCTTGTTATTTAGGTAGAGCAAATGATGTGTATGAATCTCCAAGAGATTTAATAAAAAGATTAGGAGTTAATTTAACAGAAATGAAGCGCAATAAATCTACAGCTTTATGTTGTGGTGCAGGAGGTGCTCAAATGTTTAAAGATGCAGAAAAAGGTGATAAAGAAATTAATGTTTTAAGAACAGAAGATGCTTTAGAAACCAAACCAAATATTATAGCTACTGGTTGTCCTTATTGTAACACCATGATGACAGATGGAATTAAATTTAAAGAAAAAGAATCTGAAGTTCTTGTAAAAGACATTGCAGAATTAATAGCAGAAGCTAATAATTTATAGATAATGAAGAAGTTTTTTTTATTTACAGTATTATTTTTTATAAGTGCAAGTAGTTTAATAGCCCAAACTAAAGAAGAGGCTAATTATTTAAAAGTAATTGTTCAAAGTTTACCAGAACAATACCTTAAATCAAATTCAGAATTATTTTTTACTATTCAGATCGGAGCTTATAAAAATGAAAATAAAACTTTAGAAACAATTGAAAAAATTGTTACAACCAAAGAAAATAATCTTACTAAATATAGATTAGGAGAGTTTTTAACCTATGAAGAAGCAGTAGAATATAAAAAGATGCTTTTAAGTGTTTGTAATGATGCTTTTATTGTTCCTATAAAAAATGGTGAACGCATTCATATTACAGAAGCTTTAAAATTAGGCGCTATTTAATAGATGATTAAAAACTATATAAAAGCTGCACGTTTAAGAACCTTACCTTTATCTATTTCTGGAATTATAGTAGGTAGCAGATTAGGTTTTGATAATGTAACCGATGTAGATAGTATAATATTATTATTAGAAACTCCAATTTTTTGGTTAGCAATTTTAACAACAATCGGTTTTCAGGTATTATCTAATTTTGCCAATGATTACGGAGATGGTGTAAAAGGGACAGACGATAATAGAAAAGGAGAAGCAAGAATGGTTTCTTCTGGAGCAATTTCTCCTAAGCAGATGAAATTAGCCATGATAATTACAACAATTATCACTCTAATTATAGCTATACTGTTGATTTACGTGTCATTTGGAAAAGAGAATTTTGGTTATTCAATTTTATTTTTCTTTCTAGGAATTGCTTCAATTGCAGCAGCAATAAAATATACAGTTGGTAATTCAGCTTATGGCTACAGTGGTTTTGGAGATGTTTTTGTATTTCTTTTCTTCGGATTGCTAAGTGTTGTAGGAAGTTATTTCTTATACACAAAACACATCAATGTAGAAATATTTTTACCAGCAATATCAATAGGTTTATTAAGCGTAGCTGTTTTGAATTTGAATAATATGAGAGATCAAATTGAAGATAAAAAGAACAATAAAAATACGTTAGTAGTTAAATTAGGAAGTCAAAAAGCAAAAATTTATCATTATGTATTAATTTTAGGAGCTTTAATTTCTGCTATTTTTTATGTTCAATTAAATTATAATTCTCCTACGCAATATTTATTTTTAATTGCTTTTATTCCTTTAGTTATGAATATAGTTGTAGTAGCAAAAAATATTATTTTTTCAGAATTAGATAGTGAGCTAAAAAAAGTAGCATTAAGTACATTTTTATTTGCCATTCTTTTTGGAATCGGACAAATTTTTTAAATATCATTTATGAAAGCAATAAAAATAATTTTAGGAATTATAACCGCATTTGTAGTAGGTTTCCTGCTTACAGGTTTAATTATTAAACAAACAAATTACGAAGCTGAGGTTTCAGTAAATAAACCTATAAATGAGGTTTTTGAAGCTTTTAATAATTCAGAAAACATTAAAGAGTGGATTCCTGAAGTAAAAACATTTGAAGTTGTAAATAATAATCCTGGTAAAACAGGAAGTGTTTATAAATTGGTAGTAGAAAACCAAGGCGAAGAAATAGCGATGACAGAAAAAGTAATGGCTTATATACCAAATGAAAAAGTAACATTGTTTTTTGATGCTGAAAATATGCTAAAAAATGATGATTATAACTTTACCGAAAAAGATGGTGTTACAACAATTGTTTTAACTTCATCTTGTAGAAGCGATTCTTATATTATGGCTTGTCTTTTTCCTTATTTCAAAGGAACTTTTAGAGAACAAGATCAAACATATTTGAATAATTTTAAAGCATTTGTAGAAAATCAATAAATCTTAGTTTGATAAAAGCTTCCTATAAAAAATACATTCTCAATTTTAAAAATCCAAGTGGAACTTCACGTGGAATTTTAAAAACAAAAGAAACTTGGTTTATAATTTTAGAAAAAGATGGTAAATTAGGAATTGGAGAAACAGGTTTGTTTAGAGGTTTAAGTATAGATGATGTTTTTAATTACGAAGAAAAATTAAATTGGGCTTGTAAAAACATCGATTTAGGATTAGGTTTTTTATTAAATGAACTCTTAGAGTTCCCTTCTATACAATTTGGATTGGAACAAGCTTTTTTATCTTTAAAAAGTGAAACTTCATTCCATTTATTTCCGTCAGAATTTACAGAAGGTAAAAAACAAATTCCAATAAATGGCTTAGTTTGGATGGGAGATTCATCATTCATGAAAAAGCAAATTAAAGAGAAACTAGAAAATGGGTTTTCTTGTATTAAAATGAAAATTGGTGCCATTAATTTTAATGAAGAAATGGCTTTGCTAACATCAATAAGAAAAGAATTTTCATCCAAAGAAATTGAGTTAAGAGTAGATGCTAATGGCGCATTTAATCCGCAAGACGCATTGCAGAAATTAGAACGTTTATCTTTGTTAGAAATTCATTCAATAGAGCAACCTATAAAACAAGGTCAGTTGCAAGAAATGGCTTCATTGTGTGAGAAAACACCATTGCCAATTGCATTAGATGAAGAATTGATTGGTGTATTTTCATCCGAAGAAAAAAAACAATTATTAGAAACTATTAAACCACAATATATTATTTTAAAACCAAGTTTAATTGGTGGTTTTTATGGAACAAAAGAGTGGATTGATTTAGCAGAGAAATACAAAATTGGTTGGTGGATTACATCAGCATTAGAGAGTAATATTGGGTTAAACGCAATTGCGCAATTTACGTATTCATTACAAAGTAAATTACCTCAAGGTTTAGGAACTGGAGGTTTATTTACTAATAATTTTGATAGCCCTTTAGAGGTTAAAAACGGAACTTTACAATATAATAATTCCAAAAAATGGAATTTTAATTTATAGAAAATGAATTACATACAACAAGCATATAAAGGAAAAAATGAATGGTATCATTGGGTAATGACCATCGTTTTAATTTTTATTGGTTGGCAAGTTTTAGGGGCTTTGCCTTTAATGGCTGTAGCTGTAATGCATTCTGCAGATATGAATGAATTTGCAAAAGCTTCTGCAGATAGTTTTATGACGTTAGGAATTAATAATAATCTCTTTCTTTTTTTAATGATAGTTACCTTTTTTGTGGGGTTGCTATTTCTTTTTATCGGCGTTAAATACGTTCATAAAAGAACAATTACTTCATTAATAACTAGTAGAAAAAAAGTCGATTGGAAACGTTTTTGGTTCGGGTTTTTTAATTGGGGTGCTTTGGCTGTGATTATGATTTTTTTAGGAATTTTAATTTCTCCTGATGATTATTCATGGAATTTTAAACCCATTCAGTTTTTTACATTAGTAGCTATTTCGTTTCTGTTTTTACCATTTCAAACTAGTTTTGAAGAGCTTTTGTTTAGAGGTTATTTTATGCAAGGTTTAGGTGTTTTAGCTAAAAATAGGTGGCTGCCTTTAATTTTAACTTCAGTAGTTTTTGGTTTATTACATGGAGCAAATCCAGAGGTAGAAAAACTAGGTTATATTTCTATGGTTTTTTATATTGGTACAGGTTTTTTCTACGGAATAACAACGTTAATGGATGAAGGAACTGAGTTGGCATTGGGTTTACACGCAATAAATAATATTGTTGCAGCTTTTTTTGTAACTACAAATTGGACAGTTTTTCAAACAGATGCTTTATTAGTAGACTCTTCTGAGCCTTCTGTTGGTTGGGAAATGTTTTTTCCTGTTTTTGTTTTATATCCTTTAATGTTGTTCTTTTTTTCAAAAAAATATGGATGGAAAAACTGGGTAGAAAAATTAGCAGGAAAAATAAAAGAGCCTGTTAATTTAAAAGAGAATTATAGAGTTTTAGAAGATATTGGTGAATAATAAATTTCATAAAAAGTTTCAATTAAATGGCAATTCATTTTCTTCTGTTGATGAGTTGCTAACTTATGCGAAAACAATTTCTGAAGATTTTTATCAGTTTTTTACAGATTGGTTTTCTAAAGAAGATTTTATCCGTGTTCAAACATCTGGTTCTACAGGAAAACCAAAGTTGATAAAGTTGCCAAAAGAGTTCATGATGAATTCTGCACTTGCAACAGGAAGTTACTTTGATTTAAATGAAGACACAGCAGCTTTACTGTGTTTGCCTACAGAATACATTGCTGGTAAAATGATGTTGATTAGAGCCGCTGTTTTAGGATGGAAATTAGATGTGGTTAAAGCAGATTCTTACCCTTTAAAAAATATAAGTAACAGTTATGATTTTTCTGCAATGGTTCCTTTGCAGTTAGAAAATTCAATAGAAAAACTTCATTTAATAAAGAAGTTAATTGTTGGTGGAGGAGTAGTTTCTAATGAACTTCAGAAAAAGTTACAAAGTCAATCAACAGAAGTTTTTGCAACGTATGGAATGACAGAAACCATAACTCATATTGCCGTTAAAAAGCTAAATAATTTAAGTATTAAACCTTCATTTTATAAAGTATTGCCAAACGTAACTATTTATAAAGATAATTATGATTGTTTGATAATTGATGCTCCAAATGTTTCAGATAAACTTGTTTGTACAAATGATGTTGTTAATTTAATCTCTGATACTCAATTTGAATGGTTGGGTAGATTTGATAACGTCATCAATTCTGGAGGTATTAAACTGCATCCAGAGCAAATAGAAGAGAAGCTTTCAAAAATTATAGATCAGCGTTTTTTTGTAGCAGGAATTTCTGATAAACTTTTAGGTGAAAAATTAATTTTAGTTGTTCAAGGCAATATCATTTCAAAGGCTGTCGAGAATTCTTTAAATGCTAAAATTAAAAATTTACAGACGCTTTCTAAATTTGAAATTCCAAAAGAAATTTATTTTATAGATGTTTTTGTAGAAACTGAAACAAAAAAAATCCAACGTAAAAAAACATTGGATTTGATTTTAAAATTATAATAGTAGAAACTTTTACATTTCCATTGAATGATATACATTTTGTACATCATCATCTTCTTCTAATTTTTCTAAAAGCTTTTCAACATCTGCTTGTTGTTCTTCTGTAAGTTTTGTTGTTGTGGTTGGAATTCTTTCAAACCCAGAAGATAAAATTTCTACATTTTCGTTTTCAAAGAAAGATTGTATAGCTCCAAATTGTTCAAAAGGTGCGTAAATGATAATTCCTTCTTCATCATCAAAAATTTCTTCTACCTCAAAGTCGATTAACTCTAATTCAAGTTCTTCCATGTCAATAGAAATATCTTCTTTTTTTACTGTAAAATTACACGTGTGATCAAACATAAAAACAACAGAGCCAGAAGTTCCTAAATTTCCATCACACTTATTAAAAGCAGCTCTAACATTGGCAACAGTTCTGTTATTGTTGTCTGTTGCAGTTTCTAAAAGTACTGCAATTCCATGAGGCGCATATCCTTCAAATAAAACTTCTTTATAGTTGGCAGTATCTTTGTCAGTTGCTTTTTTAATAGCACGCTCAACATTGTCTTTGGGCATGTTTGCAGCTTTTGCATTCTGAATAACTGCACGTAGACGAGAGTTTGTTTCAGCATTTGGTCCGCCTTCTTTTACCGCCATAACAATGTCTTTACCTATTCTGGTAAATGTTTTAGCCATTGCAGACCAACGTTTCATTTTTCTTGCCTTCCTAAACTCAAATGCTCTTCCCATTTCTAGTAATTATTTGTGTAAAATTAATATTGTAGCAAATGTAAAAAATTAGCAAGTTGTTTCACAATTTTATAAGCAATGATTTTTATAAAACAAGTTTCTTGTTTTGCTTTTGTTTTTTATTGTTTTGATTCATATAGAAATTCAATAAAAATCTATAAAAATGTAATAATTAAAAATGCATTTATAAATTATTAAAATGGGTTTATTTCTATCAGTTTAATATAATTTTTATTTGAATATATAATTTTAAAAACGAGTAAAAATGTGGTTTATTTTCATTAAATTAGTAGTAACAAAAGTAGTTGCAATTTTGCTATTTCTGTTCCCTCTTTTTAGAAACTCTCCCATACAAAACTACAGCTATTTAAGAAAGCTTGTAGGTGTAATTCCTACACTTTTCAATAATGTCTTTAATTATTAATTCTTAAATATATTATGTCATGAAAAAATTTACTTTTTTACTTGTAACATTATTTACCCTGTCTTTGATTGGGCAGGTGAAACTTACTTCTACTCTACATGAGTATGAAAGTGCTGGAGTCTGGATGAATTCTGCTAAAGAAACTTTTGAATATGACTCTAACAAAAATTTAGCTTCTAAGAAAGTTGAATTTTGGTTTGATGATACATTAACTTGGGGATATTCTGAGTTATTGTCTTATTCATATGATTCAAATAATTTATTAAAAGAAGAGGTGTTTCAGCATTGGGATTCTTATTTAGATACTCCTGCTTTTGTAAATGCTGGTAAATCTACTTATAGCTACGATTCTAATAATAAATTAATTGAGATTTTGTCTTATTATTGGCAAGATGATACTTGGTATATTACCAATAAAACAAATATTTCTTATTACTCTGATGGTAAAAAATCTGGAAAAATCTCATATATGTGGAATGCTACAGATT
Organism: uncultured Polaribacter sp.; assembly: GCA_965367085.1. Lineage (GTDB taxonomy): Bacteria > Bacteroidota > Bacteroidia > Flavobacteriales > Flavobacteriaceae > Polaribacter. The sequence goes on along the minus strand of CBDUHF010000019.1, from coordinate 19,087 downwards.
GGATACCTTTAAGTAGAGATGCAATTTCTTATGGAGACAATGGAAGAGTCTCTAAAATAGATTCTGAATCTTATAATGGTACTGATTGGGAAAGCTCTTCTGTTTCAACTTATACTTATAATGGAATTAATAAGTTACTCATAGAATTACACAAAGCTTGGGAAGGTGATGAACTTTTAGATAGCAGAAAACATGAATATGTTTATGATGGAAATGAAAATCTAGTTAATAAGAAATCGTATTATGGTAATAATGGTGTCTTAGTATTAAGTTCTGATGAAACAAATACTTTTGATACTAATGGATTAATGTCTTCTTTTACACATCCATTTATAGATAGTACTGGCTTGCAGTTCGAGTTTGTAGATTTTCCATATATAAATAAAATTATAAGTACTTCTTATAGCGATCAAAGAATTACTTATAATTATGGTGAATCTACAGCAGATATTAATGATTATAAAGTAGCAAATTTTAAAGCATATCCAAACCCAACAAATGGAAATGTTTTTTTAGAAACTACAGAATTACAAAAAGTAGATGTTTTTAATATCTTGGGGAAAAAACTATTTTCATCAAAACAAAGTCAAATAGATTTAACGAGTTTTTCTAACGGAATTTATTTATTGAAAGTGTATATTAAAAATGGAAAGACTTTTACTAAGAAAATTATTAAAAACTAGATTTCTCTTGTGTTAATTTAAATTTATTTTTAAAATAAAAAAAACTGAATACAATTTGTATTCAGTTTTTAGTCGGGGTGGCAGGATGATAACTCAACCGCCACTATGTAGTAAAATCAATACTTTAGGAAAAAGACTAAAACAGTGTGAACCGAATTGTTGACCTATTAGTTAAATTGAAATAGTGTATTTTGATAGAACGTCTTTAACAAATTTACGATTTTAACTTCATTAAAACCAGATAAATAACATCAAATATTATGATTAATCTATTAAATACTTATTTATAATATCTTCTTCAATACCGCTATACTCTGCAAAATCCTTTACTGTTATAAATTGATGAGGTTCTTTATCTAAATATTCTTTTATGATGTTAATGAGTTTACGACAATAACGCTCACTTCGACCTGTGATGCGTTGAATGTCTTTTGGGTATATGCAAGCTCTTTTTGTAATCATCATACTTTATCTATGCTTTAACCATACTTAAAACCTATAGTATCAATTTAGGAGTATTTTGGTTTAATCGGTAAGGATGGTTTATAGAGGTTTATCTTTTTCTTATGTATGTCATAAAGTTACGTGATTTGATGTATTAATCAAAAAAAAGTAAAATTATGGCAAAACAAACCGGAATTATTAAATTAAAAGGAACTATCGGAGGTATTTCTTTTTACAAAACAGCAGATGGACATTTAGCTCGTGAAAAAGGCGGTGTGGATAAAAGTAGAATCCAGAATGATCCTGCGTTTCAAAGAACGCGTGAAAATGGTTCTGAATTTGGAAGAGCTGGTAAAGGCGGTAAAGTATTGAGAAATGCAATTCGTGTGCTTTTGCAGAATGCAAAAGACAAACGTGTTGTAAGTAGATTAACAAAAGATCTTGTTGCAATTACTAAAACTGATACCACTAATGAAAGAGGTTTAAGAACACTTCAAGATGGGGATTTAAGTCAATTGGAAGGTTTTGAATTCAATTTGAATGGAAAGTTAGGAGCAACTTTATTTGCTACATTTACTAAAGCTTTTGACAGAGTTTCTGGAGATGCAACTTTAGATTTGGCTGCATTTTCACCAACTGTTAGAATTGCTGCACCTGCAGGAACTACCCATTTTAAAGTAGTAATGGGGGCTTCTGAATTAGATTTTGTAAATGAAACTTCAACATTTGAAAATGATGAAACAGCAATTTTGCCTTATACTGCTGCAAATACTGCTGCAATTGCATTATCTGCAACAATTACTGCTAATTCTACATTACCAGTAGTACAGGTTTTAGGTGTAGAGTTTTATCAAGAAGTAAATGGAGAAATGTATGCCCTTAAAAATGGTGCTTACAATGCTTTATCTGTTGTTACAATTGATACTCCATAATAATGGAGTTAGTGCTTCAAAGAGCTTATTTTAAAGAGGGTACTAACGGTACTCTCTTTTCTTCTGATAATTTTCTTTGTCATACCATTGAGTTACCCTGGTTAAATAATAAGAGAAATGTTTCTTGTATTCCTGAAGGAGCTTATGAAGTTGTTCCTAGATTTTCGAAACGATTTCAACATCATTTGATTTTGAAAAATGTCAAAGGGAGAAGCTATATTTTATTTCATCCAGCAAATAATGCCTTAAAAGATTTACAAGGCTGTATTGCTCCTGTAACTTACTTAAATGGTATTGGTAGAGGTGTATATTCCAAGGATGCACTACAGAAACTATTATCATTAGTTTATCAAGCTAAAGACCGAAAAGAAAAAATAATATTAAAAATTAAATCACAGAATTATGAAAATTATAGAACGTTATAAAAAACCAACTCCGAAATTTTTTAGAGTATTAAGAAATATAGGCATTGCATTAGCTACTGCAGGAGGTGCTATTATTGCAGCTCCTGTTAGTATACCTGCTTCAATAATTACTGTGGCAGCCTATATGACTGTTGCAGGAACTGTAGCTACAACAGTTAGTCAAGCTGTTGTTTCTGATGAAAAAAAGGATGAATAAAATATGTTTCAGAACGATATTCAAATAAAGTCAGGTGTTGTTGGGGGAACATTACTTTCTACAGTTTTTACTATTAGTTTAGACGATATACTTTTTACTGTTATTATGGCTGTTATTGGAGCAATTGTTAGTTTTTCTGTTTCTACATTATTAAAGTGGTTGTTTTTTAGAAAGCAAAAAAAGAATACCTAGTTTTAGTACTGGGTATTCTTTTGCTTGCATTGACTAGATAGTCAGAATTTCGTTTTCAAAGAGAATTATTCTAGTTTTTAAATGTCTTTGTTTAGCAAGTTGAATTATGTTTTTTGTTCCTTTACTTTTTCCATCCCAAAAAGCAATTAATGCGTCTGCATATATTGCCATTTGTTTATTTCTTTTTGGCCCAGCAGGTTTTCCGTATTTTATCCAATCAGCCGGAAATTTTATGATTTTGATTTTTTTTTCGGACGCGTATTGCTCTCCTAATTTGTCTGCACCTTTGTAATGTGCTCCAGATACAATCTCGATATTTTTATAATCCTGGAGGAATTTATCACATTCTTGTTTTAATTTTTGATAGTTGGTGAAGTTTCTGCTCCCAGCTATAATTATTTTCATAGTTTAATTTGTTAAGATCTTAGTAAGGCTATTTTTAGTTTTGATATAGTTGACAATTGTTGTTGTAAGTTTTCTTCGAAAGCAGTTATTTTTTTTAGTTTTTCAACTTTCAATTGCCATTGTTGTTCTTCATAGCTCTGTAGTGCAGTATTGATTACTTTTTTTACGTCTGAAATAACAATAAATGGAATAACAGAACCTTTTAAATAATACCCAAAGTATTGACCAACTTTTAAGGATAAACACAGGTAATACAAAGACTCTCTATTTGCTGTAGAAGTTGTGGAAATTACAAAGCAGTTTGGACAAGGTTTGTCTAATGGCTTTCCAGAATTTAACCCTTTATTCAAAATAAAAAAATGAGGGTTTGAGTAAGTTCGTCCAATTTTGTGGGTTTTGATTTCAAAAATTTGCATAAGTATCCATTTTTAGGTTTAGATTCTTTTGCTATTTTTTTACCCATAAAATTTTGGAAAGGAAAACAACAAAAAGAAAGCTGTTTCTAAATGGAGAGGATAGACTATCAAGGTTTTTGAAAAAAATACTACCAACTACTGAATGTTGAATTTTAAGTATTAAGTTGTTAGTTGGTGGAGATTTTTTTTCAAAACCCGAAGGGCTTGACCTTTATAGGCTAAAAGCGGAGACTTTTAAAAGACAAAATTTTATACAATTACATTTTTTTCTTGAATGAAACAGATGCTGAAAGTATTGCAACATTAAGGGAACCATTTGTTTTGCTGTCTTTTTTTTGTTTTTCTTTTTATCCTTTATTTTTTATTATATATAAAATGTTAGATTTTATCTGGATTTTTTTTGTGATTACTTAACGAAATGAAACAAACAAAGACTTGATATAAGGAATACTTGGACTTAACGATGGTTTTGTGCAGTTGAATGAGGTAAGGAATTATAAAAAAATTAAAATACCTAGTGCGCGGGCAGAAGCGAGAATAAGTGTATTGTTTTTTATTTGTTTTGTTCCAATTTCCTTGATTGATTTTGTTAAAAGTGAATGCTTAATATTTCTTTTGCAAGACTTGATGTTGAGATTTTATACACGATTTTAGTAAAACATTATTTGCATTTGCTTTTAGTAAAACCAATATTAACTGCATTTTATAGCAAATAAAAAACAATATTCTTATTGGCTTTTTTTGATTTTATAGGTGCTTTTTAATTTTCTTGTAAACTGAGTTTTTAATGCTTTAACCAATGTTGATTTACAATTTCAAATAAGCACTTATAAAAACAATGCAACAATTACGGAATATTGTTAAAATAACTAAATTTTATTATTAATAAAGGATTTGCGAGATGGAAGAGCGGCTATTTTACATAATGGCGTTATAGACCAGAAAGTGAATGAATGTGTATATAACTGCGCATTATGTAACTTAGCTTTGGAGAGTTTTGTGTTTTATGAAATAATAAAAACCCGTTGCTTTTTAGAGTTGTGTAATGTGTTTGCGAATGGAACAAGCTCTAAAATGCAACTACCTATAGAGTTTTAAAACGCTAAATTTACTTTGGTGCGCGGAACAAACCAATAGACAGCCATTTTTTGCTTTTGCAACAAACTGGATTTTAGTTTGTGGGGAATTTAACTATTATCAAGTAATTTATGGTGCAGTTTTATATACTCAATTTCATAAACTTTTGTATTAATACATTCTAATTTATCAGGATTGAAAATTGCTAAATTATAACCTTCAGCAAATAATGAACTCTGATATTCCACACCATCAAAACCTAATGATTTGATAAATTCAGAAATGTATTGAGTAGGAATGTAATCTAATTGTTTATCTCTTTTTCTTATTGGTAATGAGATTTCTTTTTGTAAAGTTTGTATGAATGGAACGTAAGTTAGAAAATCTTCTATAGCTTCATTTTCAGACCAAGGAATAGGGTCATCTTTTGGATTTCGTAAATTGAGAATTTTCAAATCTTCATTTAAACGAAATTCACCAACTGTTACATAATCAAATAAAGATGCTCTTGTTTCATACAAAGATGTTTCTAATTTATCAGCTATATATAAATAAGATATTCCTTTAGGGTTTGCTCTACCACCAGAAGCTAATTCATTAGGTGGATTGCCCATTTGATTTATAGTAAAACCTATTTTATCTGATACACGACATCTGTAAAAAATACGACCTTTCTTTATCGTTTTATAGAAACTTTCGTGATTGAAAAAGTTGGCTAGTTTTTTCAAATCAATTGTGTTATTGATATGATATCGATTTACAGATTTAATTTCTTCTTTAAATTCTTTCCAAATACTATGAATTTGATTGGTCTCAGAAATTAGTTCAATCTTTATTTCTGATGATACATTACTATTGAATAATTCTGTTAATATTTCTTCTTCATCTACAAAAATAGCTTCAAATAATAGTTTATTATTATCAACTAAATTGGTAGTAAGATTAAAGTCTTTTTTTATGGATTGGGCAATATCAAAAACCGAATCAGCATTCACTTCATATAATGAAATTATATTACGAAAAAAAGGAGCTAATTCTCTTGCTGAATAAATAGAAACATTTATTGAATTACAAAAATCACAATTCCCATTTCTATCATCAGCATTAATTATACTTATCAAGTATTCGCTATTGAAACAATTTACACAACAATTCATATTTAAATCTTATCTACAATTAATTCAATATGATTCATTATAGATAGTTTTTTTAAAGTGCCTAAACCAGGAAAGTGGCCACGATTATGAAGGTCTTTATACACTTCAACAGCTTGGGTATTTATATTGTTGCTTATAGACCAATTAACAAGTTTTTCAAGTGCTTCTGCAAATTTACCACCTATATCAGATACATCACCATTTGAGTCTGACACAAAGTGTTTTACCATTATTTTACCTGAAGCATTAATATAAGATAAATGCATTGCTACTGCTCTGGGTAAAAAACCTGAATCTGAATAATTATCGCCAACTGTTAAAAAATCAGAAAAACCAAAAAAGCCTTCGTCTTTATAAAAACGGTATTCTTCTGAAAAAGGACTTTCACCAACTTCAAGATAATCTGCATTTCTTGGCATATCTTTAAAATAATCATCTAATGATATTCTACTTTCTTCAGAAAATAGTCTATAATAACGCCTGCTTGTATTACTAAAGTAAATTATATTGTAAATAACATTTATATTATTTTGAATTTCGGCAATACTGACTTCAGATATTTCAGAATTATGAATTAAAGTAACACCCTGATAGTTTAAGTCTAAATTATTTATACCTTCAATTAAAGCTGGAATTTGCTCTTCTATTTTTGTATCAATAATTATTGCAATTTGATAATTGTTGTAATGTTGCAACACATCTTTAAGAAGTTCTATAATTTTATTTCCTTCTCCTACTAAACCACCAACTTTAGGATTGATAATAACACTAAAATTTACTTTTTTAGCAGCTAAAGTTTTTAACGCAGATTTTAAAGTAGAAGAACCTTTAATTGGTTCGATTACTGGAGAAATTTTAGTTGAAAAATTGTGTAGTAAACCACATAACTCACGTAATGCGATTAACTCAAATTGTTTACCTCTGACATATGGGAAATACATAGCTTACTTTTTTTGTAAAGAAAATCTTCTAACTCAATAAAATCTTTTTTTGAAAAATTTAATGTGTAACAGATATGTTTTAATGAATCTGGTACTAAATCATCATTAAATAATTCTGGGTTAGAAATGTTTCTAAATTTTAATTCTTTTATAACTAATTTTTGAAACTCTAAAATATCTATTTTTTTTGAAAGTTTATAGCATTCTCTAAAAATTAGCGTGTTAGGAACTTTGGGAATTACTCCAAAGTGTTTTTTAAGTAAACTAATATACTCGTCTTTTCTTAAACTTTTAAACAATGTTTCATAGGAAAATGAAAAATTTTGTTCTGCTTTTTTAATAGTTTTAAGTGCGTTTCTTTTTGTCAATTCAATTAAACCAATTTCTGTGTTATGAAATTTAACTAATAAATTAGGAATATGTTTTGAATTTGAAACTACATAGATTTTATCTGCAAATTTTTTATAATCTGCTAATTGTTTGTCTAATTTATCTAAACCATCTAATTCAGTTTTAATTTCATAAACACAAGCTTCACCATTTAAAATAACAAAGTCTGCTATTGAATTACCAATTTTAAATTCTGATAGTGCTATTGATTTTTTTAAGCTATACTTTTTAAGAAGTTTTTGATTTAAAAGAATATTTTTATAAATATATTCATTTTTGTAAGTACCCAAAAGTGATTTATAAATAGCATTAATAACTTCAAAGTTAGTTGTAGAATCTGATATTTTTGTATGTTTGCTTATACGATAAAATGTATCAAAATAATTTCTATCCTTTACTATTTTTTTAAAATTAGCAGGAGATAGAATTTGAGATAAATTCCTTAAACTTTCTATATTTTTAGCTACTTGCATTGTCTTACAAAGTTAACAATTTACAAAATTTAAACTAAAGGATTTTAAAAACTATTTTCGTTTATCTGAACTTTCTCTATCAAAAGCAATTAAATTGAATAATTCGCGCATACGTGACCTTACACGAATACCATATCTTTCTTCTAATTCAGCTGCATTTAGATTTGTTGTAGCGTGTGTTTTAATATTATTTTTCAGGAATAAATCATAGCGAGATAAAAGGATTTCTCCCATTACATAACAATCTTTACCAAAATGACGACCAGTAGTTTCTACACCTAAATCATCAAAACAATAAAAACCATTATTGCCATAATCTTCAATAATTTTAAATCCGTTTTTATTAAAACTAAACGTAATATTTCTTGCAGGAATTACTATATGCTTATTTTGATGAGGTACAATGTGTGGTAATAATTTCATTAAACTTGTTTTGCCACATCCTACAGGACCAGATAATAAAATTCCTTTATTGGGATCTATTTCTAATTTCTTACAAGTTTCAAAATCACGAATAAAATAGATGCATAACTTGTATAAAATTGCTTCATCTTCTGAATATATTTTGAAATTCTTACCAAATAATAATTTTCCTTTTGTTTCTAAATAGATTAACATTTTTGGAAAATCGTATATTATTTGATTTCCTTTTAGTTCGCCTAATTGGTATTGGACGCTGCCTTCTTGGATTATGTGAGGTGTATTTGTTTTCATTTTTTCTTTTTATACTTATTATTTTCATTTTGCCTTGATGCAAAATGAAACAAAAGATTAAGACTTGGATTTTCAGCGGTCAATTTAATTTTCAAAAGCTAAAAGAAAATAACTCGCTAAGCTCAAACAGATTTTCTTTTTACACTTTTTCAAATGATTGACACTCGCTTGCAAATCCTATGTCGAGTTTACATTATGAAATCATTTTGTATTTGGCTTTATTAGATTTACAGTTGTTCATTTCTTTTTATTTTATCGTCAATTTGCAGAGAGGAAGGGATTCTAAACCTTAGAAAACAGAATAGTAAATACGAAGGTGGTTTTAATAAGAGCTTTCGACTACGCAGAAGGTGACATTTAGAGCGGTTCATTGTAGTTTTTATTTTTACTGGTCTTTAGGTTGTCTTGATTTTGGCTAACTGGATTTTGGTTTTCTTTGTTTTTTATTTCTTCTGCTTTTATCATCCAATTTTTTGCTGTTGCTTGCCAATTGACAATTTTTGTTTTTCCGCCAACTTTCCATCCTATTCCTTGGTAATGGTTGAAGAATTTTAGAGCTTCAATTGTTGGCCATTTTTCTTTTTTAAAAAAATCAATTACTATTTTTTCATTTTTTGGCTGGTCAAGTTTAATACTGTTTTTAATGTTTCTATTAGTTTGTATATGTTTATTAATAGATACCAGTGCTTGTCCAGTACTTGTATCATTTTTGGTACTGTTGTGTACCACAACTTGTCCAGAACTTGTCTCGAATTTGAACATCTTAATTTTACTGCCTTTGTATGGATTATGTGAAGGATAATAAATGATATATTTCCAATGACTTAAATCTTTGATACATTTATGATATGTTGATTTTGAGCCAATTTTAGAAAAACGCATTACTTCTTCACGATTGATATAAAATTCTTCAGGAAATCGATTATTATTCCAAATTTGGAATAACCCAACATATAAACTAATGTGTGTTGGGTTTAGTCGATTGTCTTTTGAGAATTGAATGAATACACCTTTTAAATGTTTTATGTAATTAACGTTTTGCATTTTTTTATGATAATACTTTTTTGCTTGATCAAAAAGTATACAAAAAATCAAGACTCACTTTTTCGCTACGCGAGTTACCTACAACCAAAATATATTTTGGTTTTGGTAGTCTAAAATTCTACTTTCTAATACATTTTCGTATCCAGAGCGCAAGCTCTTTGGATTCTACCATTTCACAGAAATTGAATTTTTATTAAAAAAAAATAGGTCGGATTTAGATTCTGACTATATATAATATATTCCTTTTTTTTATGATGAGATTGCTTCACTTTGTTCGCAATGACGTTTAGAACTTGTTGTGAATGCGATTTTCTTCTAGTACTTTTTGAATTTCTTCGTAGTCGTAATAAATAACACCACCAACTTTAGAATAGGGGAGTGTACCATTAATTCTTAAATTTTGTAATGTACCTGGAGAAATACTTAACAAGTCTCTAACCTCTGGAGATTTTAACCATTTTTTAGGTGCGAAACCTGATTGATGGTTAATCATTGCTTTAATGTCTTCTAATAATTCTTCTTTGAACTCTCTTAAATCTTCTGTAGTAATAATAGTTGCTGCCATTTTCTAACAATTTTAGTAAAGAAGCTGTTGAATGCCCCCACATTCAAGCAGCTTCTTTTGGTTAATTTAGTTCACGATTTTTCTGTTATTATGTGAGTGTGAACCAACGATTTGACTTTCGTTAGGCAAATATGATATGATTTATTGAAGTTTATACACAAGTAAAACCCAACTTGGGTAATTTTATATCTACATTTTTAATACGTTGTATTGACATTGATTGCTATTCTCATTATTTTTTTTTGGTAACAAAAAAGTGCAAATTATATGTAAATAATTTGCACTTAAAAACACCCAACTTGGGTATTTATTCATCAGAATCTAACATCTTATTTTCTAAGGATTGTTTCAGTTTATCTATGAATTTGGTTTGATTAATTTTGCGTGAACGAATTTCTAAAAATGTCCTATAATAATCACCAAGGTCTATATTAAACATTTGCTCGCAAGCTGATGCCATTTCTTTAATATCTGCAGTACCACTATTTACGGAACCAGAACTATGAAGTGCATAGATAAGCTCTATTAAATCGGTTTTATTTCCAGTCCAAAAAAGTTTTGACTGCTTTTTAAATGCATTGAAATTGGTTTCCATACTATTATTGTTTTCAAGTTTATCTATTTCTCTTTTTAGATAGATGATTAACATATCATATGCCATAATAGTAGCCACAGTTGTATCGTGACTCGTAGAAAATTTATCATCTGCAAAAAATGATAATGAGTCAGGAAATAGCCTAATATCTGCTTTACCTCTCATAAAATATTCTTCATCTAAAAAAATGGCACCTCTTCTGAAATAATGATAAAATTCTAGATTATCATTAAAATAGTTTTGAAGCCTATCTATGTGATTATTGAAGTATTTTACTTGAGATTTATTACTACTTCTTGGTCTTTTACTTTCTATACTAAATAATTTGACATAATATATTAGTTTACTAAAAACATAAGGTTTAATGCTTTTGAAAAAACCAATCTCTTCGTTTTTCGGGATTAATTTTTTCCTTAAAAAAAGTATTCTTATTTGTTCTAATGCTCTTTTTGTTATTCTAATACTTTCTTCTGCTTTTTCTAATACTCCTTCTGTTTCTTTTTCTAAAAAATCTAAATTATAGTCTAATTCTTTAACAATTTTTTCAATCTTTTTCAATTTTTTTCATCTGTAAAAAATCATACCAATATCTAAATTAGTATGATTTTAGTTATCACTTTATTTATCGCACATATTTATATTTCATTAATATTTAATTTATGGAGTTGTTTTTTAATTCACACTCCATTTCATTTTCTGTAATCTCACAGCATTTAAAATAGCTAATAACGCAACACCTACATCTGCAAAAACGGCTTCCCACATTGTAGCTAATCCACCAGCTCCTAAAATTAACACAATCACTTTTACACCAAATGCTAATCCAATATTTTGCCATACAATTTTTCTTGTAGAACGACCAATTTGAATTGCTTTTATCACTTTTGAAGGTTGATCTGTTTGAATAATAACATCCGCTGTTTCAATAGCAACATCGCTACCTAAACCACCCATTGCAATACCAACATCACTTGCAGCCAAAACAGGCGCATCATTAATTCCATCACCAATAAAAGCAATCTTATTTTCTGAATTTTGTTTTAATTTTTCTACTTCATTCAATTTATCTTCTGGCAATAAACCGCCTTTAGCTTTTTCAATATTTAATTCTGCTGCTACTTTTTGCGTAATAGAATCCTTATCCCCAGAAAGCATCATTATTTTTTTAATACCTACTTTATGTAAATTGGTAATTGTTTCTTTTGCATCTTCTTTTAGTTCATCTGCTATCACAACATAACCTGCAAAAGCGTTATCAATAGACACTAAAACAATAGACTCTACAATCGTCTCAATTTCTTTGAAAACTTCGATATTATTTGTTGTCATTAAGGCTTTATTACCCACTAAAACAGGTTTGCCATTTACGTTTCCTTTTAATCCTTTACCTGCAATTTCCGATACTTCTGAAGCTTGAAAATCTTTACCATCTGCTTTATATTCTAAAATAGCTTTTGCAATAGGATGTGTAGATTGTTCTTCCATTGCCATTAGGTATTTCATAAACTCTTTTTCTTCCCAATTAATGGCTTTAATTTCTTTGATTTTAAACACTCCTTTTGTTACAGTGCCAGTTTTATCCATTACCAATGTATTTATCTTGGTCATAGCGTCTAAAAATGAAGCGCCTTTAAACAATATTCCATTTTTTGAAGCTGCACCCAAACCACCAAAGTATCCTAAAGGAATAGAAATAACCAAGGCACAAGGACAGGAAATTACTAAAAATATTAATGCACGATATAGCCAATCTCTAAACACATAATCATCTACAAAAAAGTATGGTAAAAATGTTATCACAATAGCCAAATAAACCACAATAGGAGTGTAGATACGAGCAAATTTTCTAATGAATAATTCTGTTTTAGATTTACGAGCTGTTGCGTTCTGCACCATATGTAGAATTCGAGAAATTGAACTATCCTTAAATTCTTTTGTAGTTTCGATTTCTATTACACCATCCATATTAATGCTACCGGCAAATACTTTTTCACCTTTTGAAATCGTATCTGGCTTGCTTTCACCAGTTAAAGCTGCTGTATTGAAAGACCCTTTTTCGGATAATAAAATACCATCTAAAGGAATTTTCTCACCAACACGAACCTTTACTTTTTCGCCTATTTCAACTTCTTCAGGGTTAACAGAAACATAATCATTATTCCGATAAACCAAGGCTTCCTTTGGACGAACGTCGAGTAATGCTTTGATATTACCCTTGGCTTTATTTACTGCTGCAGCTTGAAATAGTTCTCCAACTGCATAAAAAAGCATTACTGCCACACCTTCAGGAAATTCGCCAATTACAAATGCGCCTATTGTTGCTATCGACATTAAGAAAAACTCAGTAAAAACATCGCCTTTTTTTATGTTTTTCCAACCTGCTTTAACCACAGGGAAACCAACAGGGAGATAAGCAACTCCATACCAAATAATTCGTTGCCAATCATTAAAGAATAATACCTTAAAATAATCTAAAGCTATCCCTATTATTAGCATTGTAAAACTAATTATGGCAGGAAAATACTCTTTGAAATTATTTGATTGATTATTATGGTTGTGACCATCATTGTGATTATGTTCTTTTTCTGAATCAGGTTTTAAGTCATTTAAACTAACTTTCTTTTTATTTATCATTTTTTAATTCTTTAGATTAGAAAAATTTATAACCAACGTCTTACTTTTTTTGCATACTCTAAATAAACGTTCCCAAATTCTCGTTTTAAAAACTCTTCTTCTAATCTAATTTGCGTATTAATGCTTATTGTAGATAAAGAGAGTATCAATAATGTAAAGGCATTTGGAATTACTAAAAACAAGCCAATATTTGCCATCATTATTCCGAGAAAAATCGGGTTTCTTGAAATTGAAAAAAATCCTTTGGTTACTAATTTTGTTTTGTTCTTCTCATCAATACCAATTCTCCAGGAATTAGCCATTTGTGATTGAGCAAACCAAACTACAAATAGAGAAATAATTAATAATATCCAACCTACTTTAAATAAGGTATCACTTTCTAAATACCAAAAAATTAGTAAATACTTGTACCATTCAATTTTAAAAGCATAAATACCTACAACAAATAGTTCCAATAAAGATATTATAGTAAATACTTTACCGTTATAACCGTGTGCATCATCTGTTTTGTTAAAAGTTAATGGATTGATGCCAGTCTTTATCTTTAACAAAACTGACCTAATTACAAAAACTAATAAAAAATATATTAGAAAGTATATAAATAACATCATTGCGTTTTTATTTAAAAATTAAAAGGTAAAAATGCTTAAAAAAAAGATGCAATGGAAGTGCAATTATTGTCCACTACATTTATCGCAAACCCCTTTTACTACTAAATTTACATTTTCTGAAACAAAACCATCTGGCACTTTTATCTGCGGTATTTTATGTTCTGTTAGGCACACTGTTTCGTTACAATTATTGCAATGAAAATGTAAGTGTAAATCTGTTTCAATTTCACAATTGCATCCGTTTTCACATAAGGCATATTTAGTAATACCTGTACCATCATCTATTTGATGTACAATCGCTTTTTCTTCAAAGGTTTTTACTGTTCTATACAATGTAGTTCTATCTGCTTTTTCAAAAGCATTTTCTATATCACTTAATGTAACTGCTACTTGTTTATTTGCAAGGAATTTATAAATTAATAGACGCATTGCTGTAACCCTTATCTTTTTTGATTCTAAAAGTTGTTCTATTGTTTTCATAGTTTAATGTTCGTGTTCTGCGTCTCCTTTTTTCATTTCTGCCATTAAATAATATGCATTGTTGTATGCAAATTTTGTGGATTTGTCTAATTTTCGAGTAAATTGAACAGCTAGCCAATTACCATCTTTAGCTCCTAAAATTACTTCAACAGGCTTAAAACTCCAATCATCATTTTCTTTTTTTACTGAAAAAACATAAAATTTATCACCTTCTTTTATGACAGCACTTTCTGGTAATGCCCTTGATGCTGTATTGTCGACTTGAATTTTACCTTTTATATACATACCTGGAATTAAATTTCCTTTTTTGTTTTCAATTTCTGCGTGAACGTGAACAGCTTTAGGATTATCTTCAAATGTTTTACTTACTGAATAAATTTCTGCTGTTAGTTCTTTATCTTGTATTGATTGCACATTAAAGGTTACTTTTTGACCTTTCTTTACTTTATAAACATCTTTTTCGAATACCATTAAATCTGCGTGAACGTGATGTGTGTTTACAATTTCAAAAAGTTCGGTTTGTGGTTCTACATACTGACCTGTTTTCACTTCAACCTTTTGAACATAACCTTCTATTGGGCTTCGTAGTGAAATACTTTGAGCAATTGTTCCATTTTTAACTAATGAGGTGTTTATGTTTAATAGTTTTAATTGTGCTTCTAAACCGTTTGCCATCGCTTTTGAGGCATCATATTCAGCTTCTGCTTTTTGAAAATTTGCACCAGAGCCAACTCCTGCATTATATAATTTTTGTTGACGTTGATAGTTCTTCTTTAAAAAATTACTGTTGTTTACTGCATTCAAATAATCAGTCTGCATTTTTATGATATTAGGATGTGATAAATAGGCAACCACTTGACCTTTGTTTACTTTGTCGCCTTCAATGACATTTATAGATACTACATTTGCACCAACGACTGAAGTTATTGCTGCTTCGTTTTGTGGAGGTACCTCTAATGCACCATTAGCTTCTACATACCCAACCAAATTACGTAATGCTATTGTATCAGTTTTCATTTTTAAAGTTTCAAATTGCTTTTGTGAAAGCAGAACTTCTTCCTCATCACTATGAGCTTCTTTGGTTTCTGACTTTATATTATCGCTGTGCAAATATGCATCTTCATTCTTTTGATTCTCCTTATTTCCACAAGCAGTAAGTAAAAAAGAAACAGTTAGTAATGTTAAGATTATATATAGTGTATTTTTCATTTTCTTATTGTTTAAAATATTGTAATTGGAATGTGCTTTCTAAATAATTTATTAATGCTTCTTGTGCTTCTATTTCAGATTGAATAGCTTCTTTTATGATTTGTGTAAACCCCGTATAATCTATTTCACCTTCTTTATAAGCAAATAAAGCTCCCGTTTTTTGTTCTTTTACTAGAGGTAACACCTCCATTTTATAGAAGAACCAAGCTTTTTTCCATTTTTGATAATTCTCTTTTGATTGTTTAAACTTCGATTGTACTTCTTGTTTTTTAAACTGAATGTTGGTGTCAGCAATTTCCTTATCTATTCTTGCAGTTTTAACTTTTGCTTTATTTGTACCTGATAAAAAAGGAATTGAAATACCTGCTTGATATGTGTAAAAACCTGAATTTCCATTTACTTTTTGTAAACTACCTTGTAGGTTTAGTTTTGGTAAATTATCTGCTTTTGCTGCCTTATAATTTGCTTCTGCTTCTGCAAATTGTGATTGTGCCAAAGCATACAAAGGATGTTTTTCTGGGTTAAAAGCGTCAACATCTATTTCAGGCGATATTTCAAAATTATTAGGAACGGTATAAAAAGTATTAGTAACTAGCCATAAATTTAGTTGTTGTAATGCAATCCTAAATTCTCTTTTTGATTGCATCAACTTGTTTTTAATCTTTAGTACTTGAGTTTTAGCTGCAGAGTATTCTAATTTAGAAATAGCTTCTACTTCATAATTTAATGCTACTGCTTTTTCAAAAGTTGAAAAAATAGAATCTAACTCTTTGAATAAATGATAATTCCTTTTACTTTGTAGTGCATTTGCCCACGCTTTTTTTACTTCCAATTCTAAATCTAATTCTGAAAGAATAAATGCTTTTTGAGCTAATTGAATGCGTTGTTTTTGCAAATGTTTTTTTACAGAAATACCAAACACATCAATGTTGTTTTGACCAATACCTATAGTTGTATAAATGCCATTCCCATTATTAACTTCTTCACCTCCTGTAAAAATTTGAGTAGTACCAAAATCGTAAGCTGTATTTTTAAGCTGCTCTTGTTTGTTGATTTCTAATTGCTTTTGTTTCAATAAAGGGTAGTTTTCTTTGGCTAAATTCACAGCTTCTTGCATCGAAATAACTGGCAACGTATCATTGATATCTTGTGCGTTTCCTTTTGTAGGTAACAAAAAGAGAAAAACTACCATAGCTGTTGCTGCAATCATTTTTTTGTTAGCTCTCAATTTGAATGATTTGTTTTCTACCCAATGATATAAAATTGGTAAAACGAATAATGTTAACAGTGTAGAAGTTAGTAAACCACCAATTACAACCGTTGCTAAAGGTCGTTGCACTTCTGCACCAGCTGATGCCGAAATTGCCATCGGTAAAAAACCTAAAACATCTGTAAAAGCAGTTAACATAATTGGTCTAATTCTTCGTTTTGTGCCTTCTATAATTCTATCTTTTAAATTGGTTACACCTTCTTCTTTTAGTTCATTTAAACCACTAATCATAACCAATCCGTTTAAAACTGCAACACCAAATAACACAATAAAACCTACACCTGCAGAAATACTAAAAGGCATATCTCTTAACCATAATGCAAAAACACCTCCAATAGTTGCCATTGGTATTGCGATATAAATCATTAAAGTTTGAGGTAATGATTTTAAGGCAAAATAAATAAGTACAAAAATTAATAATAATGCAATTGGTACCACTGTTAGTAAACGATTACTTGCGCGTTCTAAATTCTCAAAAGCACCACCATAACGTATAAAATAACCTGTTGGTAATTCTAATTGGGCATCTAACTTTGATTTTATTTCCATTACTAATGATTTTACGTCACGTCCTCTAACATTTATTCCAACATAGGTTCTCCTATTTGTATTATCTCTACTTATTTGCATTGGGCCAGCTTTATAACTTACATCTGAAATTTCACGAAGAGGAATTTGATTTCCAGAAGGTAAATTGATGTATAAATTTTGAACATCAGAAATATTTTTACGATTGGTAGCATTTAATCTTACTACTAAATCAAATCTTTTTTCTCCTTCAAAAATGATACCTGCAGTACCACCAGCAAAAGCAGATTGTACCAATTGATTCATTTTATTTATTTGAAGGCCATATTGAGCTAATTTATTTCTATTATACGTTATTGTAATTTGTGGTAAGCCAGTTGTAGCTTCGGCTTTCATATCTCCAATACCTTCTGTACCTGCAATAATTTTAGATATTTCTTCTGCTTTTTGAGATAATACATTTATATCTTCACCATAAATCTTTATAGCTATATCTTCTCTAACACCTTCTAATAATTCATTAAAACGCATTTCAATTGGTTGGGTAAATTCGTAATTTACACCAGGAATTATTTCAACAGCTTCTTTCATTTGCTCAATGAGTTCTTCTTTAGAATTAACTGAAGTCCATGCACTTTTTGGTTTTAAAATCACAAAAATATCTGCAATATCCATAGGCATAGGATCTGTAGGTATTTCTGCAACACCAATTCGACTTACAATTTTTTCAACTTCTGGAAACTTTGTTTTAACAATTTGCTCAATCTTTGTTGTCGTTTCAATAGTTTCAGTTAATGAACTACCAGGTTTTAAAATAGCGTGAAAAGCAATATCGCCTTCATCAAGTTGAGGTATGAACTCGCCCCCCATTCTTGTAAACATAAAAACAGTAATTCCAAATAAAATAACAGAAACACCAATTATTAGTTTTCCCTTTTTTAATGCTTTTTCTAATATAGGTTGGTATTTATGTTCAACCCAATGCACAAATTTATCTCCATAAGATTTTTTTTCTGATTTTGGAGCTCTTAAAATTAATGCGGACATCATTGGTACATAAGTCAAACACAGCACCATTGCACCAATCATTGCAAAAATGAAAGTCAATGCCATAGGTTTAAACATTTTCCCTTCAATACCCTCTAATGCCAATATTGGCAGAAATACGATTAGAATAATAAGCTGACCAAAAAAGGCAGCATTCATCATTTTTTTTGAAGCATCTGCTGCAACGCCATCACGTTCTTTGGATGTTAATTTCCTTTTCTTTAATATTTTTGATGCAATGAGAAAAACGGTGCTTTCTACAATAATTACTGCGCCATCTACAATAATACCAAAATCAATTGCACCTAAACTCATTAGATTCGCCCAAACATCAAATCCATTCATCAATATAAAAGCAAATAATAATGATAGCGGAATGGTTGATGCAACGATTAAGCCACCACGCCAGTTTCCTAATAAGAAAATAAGGACAAAAATGACTATCAATGCACCTTCAATAAGGTTTGTTGCTACAGTTGATGTTGTTTCAGCTATTAGCTTACTTCGGTCTAATAAAGGTTCAATTATCACACCTTCTGGCAAAGATTTTTCAATTTGAGCCATTCTAACTTTAACATTTTCTATTACATCATTTGAATTAGCGCCTTTAAGCATCATTACCAAACCACCTACAACTTCTCCTTCGCCATCTTGTGTTA
>CBDUHF010000018.1:0-53752 GCA_965367085.1 uncultured Polaribacter sp. | reverse complement strand
ACCCGTGACCTCAGGGTTATGAATCCTGCGCTCTAACCAACTGAGCTACCTCGCCTTTTGCTTTGAGGGTGCAAATATAATTTAATTTTACATATTCGCAACATGAGATGTAAAATTTTTTTTAAATAGAATAAATACCTATATTGTCAACTTAAGAAAAATAATAATGGATAAAGTAAAATTTGAACTAGAAATTCCTGTGCATGCATCCCCAAGTATGTTATATCAATATATTTCATCTCCTTCTAACTTGCAAGAATGGTTTGCAGATGAAGTAAATTCTCGAGGAAAAATTTTTAGTTTCTTTTGGGAAGGTGAAGAAGAAAAAGCTGAATTGATTACAAAAAAGACAGGTGAAAGAATTAGATTTAAATGGTTAGAGAGCGAAGATGATGATAGTTTTTTTGAAATTAAAATTCAAGTAGATGCGCTTACAAAAGATGTTTCTATAATAATTACAGATTTTGCAGATGATGAAGATGAAGTTGAAGAATCTAAACAATTATGGGAGAATCAAATAGAAGAATTAAAACATACTATTGGAGCTTAACTTATATTAATTGTTATAAAATAAAACTCAGCATATTTGCTGAGTTTTTTTATGCCTAAATCTATCAAAATATATTAATTTCGCATTTCTAAATTCTTACTATGATTAATTTTAATGGCGATTTGTTATTTCAAGAAAATATAAAACTTTCTACTGAAAATAGAGGTTTTAAATATGGAGATGCAATTTTTGAAACCGTAAAAGTTCTTAATAATAAAGTAATTTTTTGGGAAGATCATTATTTTAGATTGATGGCTTCTATGAGAATGTTACGTATGAAAATTCCGATGGAATTTACTTTAGAGTTTTTAGAACAAGAAATTTTAAAAACAATTAAGGTTTTAGATGACGTTAGTTCTTATAGAGTTAGGTTAAATGTTTATAGAAAAGATGGGGGTTTGTATACTCCTAAAACAAATGAAATAGATTATTTAATTGAAGCAAATGAGAATACATATGTTATAAAGGATACATATTCTATAGATTTATATAAAGATTTTTACAATTTCTCTGGACTATTATCAACTATTAAAACTAATAATAGAATGGTAAATACATTGGCAAGTATTTTTGCTGATGAAAATGATTTAGACAATTGTATATTATTAAATGAACGAAAAGGAGTTGTAGAAGTTAGCAATGGTAATGTTTTTGTCATAAAAGGAAACGTTGTTAAAACACCTGCTTTAACAGAAGGTTGTATTAAAGGTGTTATTAGAAAAAAGGTAATAGAAATTCTTGCTAAGAATAAAGATTATACTATTGAAGAAACTACAATTTCTCCTTTTGAAATTCAAAAAGCAGATGAAGTTTTTATTACAAATGCAATAATAGGAATTCAGCCAGTTACAAATTATAAAAAGAAAGTTTTTACTACAGAAATAGGAGAGAAGTTAGCTAAAAACCTCAATGTAATGCAAGTTGTAAGTGTTTAATTTTTAATTAAGATTAAAATCACTTGGTGCATTTGCCCAAAGTTTATAATCTCCACCTTTTTGTAATAATTTATTTTTCCAAAGATTTTCATCATCAACAGAAAGAATATTATCAAAATCGTTTTCAGCAACAAACCAGGAGTTTTCTTTTATTTCACCTTCTAGTTGTTTATGTTGCCATCCAGAATAACCTAAGAAAAAACGAATATCTGCTTCATTTAATAAATTATTATTCAACAATTCTTTAAGAGATTCAAAATTACCTCCCCAAAAAACACCATTTGCAACTTCAATGCTTTCAGGAATTAATTCTGGGATATTGTGTATAAAATATAAGTTATCTTGCTCTACAGGTCCGCCTTGGTATATTGTAAAATTACAGTTTAAGTCGGGCAATAAATCATTAATGGTATAGTTTAAAGGCCTATTTAATATAAAACCAACAGAATTGTTTTCTGTATGTTCAGTTAATAAAATAATTGCTCTATTAAAAGAACTATCATTTAAGATAGAAGGTTCTGCTATTAATAATTTTCCTTTATTTGGTTTAGTAAATGTCATTAATATTTATTGTTTTTTAAATATAGGTAAATTTTAGAAATAAAAAAAACTCTCTTAAAAAGAGAGTTTTTATATAATTGAAAACTGTAATCCTTAGTTTACAGCATCGCTTAATCCTGCTCCAGCTTTAAATTTAGCTACATTTTTTGCAGCGATTTGGATAGTTTTACCAGTTTGTGGGTTTCTTCCACTTCTTGCAGCTCTGTTAGAAACTGAAAAAGTTCCAAAACCAACTAATGCAACTTTATCACCACCTTTTAAAGCAGAAGTTACATTACCAGTAAAAGATTCTAATGCTGCTTTAGCAGCTACTTTAGAAATTCCTGCATCAGCAGCCATTGCATCGATTAAATCAGACTTGTTCATAATAAATAAATTTTTAAAATTAATTGAATATATATTTTGCTTAATAGCTTAACAAATATAGCAGGATTAAGGGCTCACGCAAATTTGGAGGCGAAAAATGTGCCTTTTTGTTAATAAATTAGGGTAAATTGTTAATAAAGATGGTTTGAAAATTGAAAAACACGAAAATCCTTGCTAATAAAGGGTTTACATCATTTTTGCTGAAGAAGAAAATTTATAGCCGTTTAATAAACTTTTTGCATCCATTTTTTTCTTCCCAGAAAGTTTGATTTCATCAATAATAATGAAACCTCTATCTACTGCTACTTTTAGTTCTTTTTTAGTACTTATAATTGTACCTGTTTTAATTTTATGTTCTTCTAATTCCTTTTTTATAGCATATATTTTTGCAGATATTTCTTCTTCTTCATTATAAATGATTGTCCAAGCTGCAGGAAAAGGATTTAATCCTCTTATTTTATTATATATATTGTCTAAAGAATCTGACCAATCTATTTTACAATTTTCTGGGTTCAATTTTGAAGCAGATTTTTCTTCTAATTCTGGTTGTTTTGTAGTAGAAACATTACCCTCCTTTATTAGGTCTACAGTTTTACTAACTAAACCTGCACCTAAATACATAAGTTTATCATGTAAAGTTCCTACAATTTCATCATCAGCAATATCAATTTCTTCTTGTAAGATAATTTCACCAGTATCAATTTTATCATCAATAAAAAATGTGGTTGCACCCGTTTTTGTTTCTCCATTAATAATGGCCCAATGTATTGGCGCTGCACCTCTATATTCTGGTAATAAAGAAGCATGTAAATTAAATGTTCCAAATTCTGGCATTTGCCAAACAGCTTTTGGTAACATTCTAAAAGCAACTATAATTTGTAAATTGGCGTTTAAACTTTTTAATTCACTTAAAAACTCTTCACTTTTTAAATTTTTTGGTTGAAGAATAGGCAAGTTTTGTGTGGTTGCATATTTTTTAACAGCAGACTCATTTAACTTTCTTCCTCTTCCTGCAGGTTTGTCTGCAGCAGTAATTACACCTACTACATTATAATTGTTTTCTACTAAGTGTTTTAAAATGGTTACAGCAAAATCTGGAGTTCCCATAAAAACGATGCGTAAATCTCTCATAATTATTTTTTTTAGGTGAAATTTGTTTTGATTATTAATGACAATCTTATTAGTAGATAATAAGTGGCGCAAATGTATTAAAATGTCTTGTTCCTTACTGTTTAAAAGCTGAATAATTTCTTGCGATGTTAACTTTTTATCAGTTTCTAAAAGCTGTATTATTTTTGTTGAAATATCTATAGATTTTGTCTTTTTTTCTGAAAGACAAACATCACAAATCCCACATTTGGTAGAAGTTGTTTCATCGAAATATTCTAACACTTGAATACTTCTACAAAGGTTATCATTCTTAATAAAATTGATAAAATCTACTGCTTTTTTCTCTTTCTGATTTATAAATTGGACAATGTCTTTAGAGAATCTATTTATAGTTTTATCATCTTCTCTAGGAACTAAAAATGTAATTTCAGCATCAGCTTTTACAGGAATATAAAGAACTAAATTATCTGCTTGCAAACGTTCTAAATTATGAACAACTTGACTAGATGTAATTCCTGTTTTCTTAGCAACAATAAATTCATTAATTTTTGTTTCTTGATCAAAAAGACCCCCATATGTTCTCAAAATAGAATTGATAAACTTTTTAAGAGCGTTATTTTTATCAGCATATATTAAAACACTTTTACTACTTGTAATAAATTGTAAGGTAGATTTTTGATTGTAATTATTACTGATTTCTAATACACCATTATTTGATAATATTTTAAGTGTAGCATCTACTTTTAAAACAGAAAAATTATATTTTTTACAAAATTCTAATAAATGAAAATTGAAAGACTCTTCTAATAATTCTCCATTTGCAATTCTGAAATGTTGATAGAGTTTTTTATGAATTTCTTTAATTTCTAAAATACTTGGTAGAGACTTTTTTGTTTGTTCTTTAAAAAGCAAAATATCATTTTCATTCTTAAAAAGTACTGCAAATGATTTTTGTCCATTTCTTCCTGCTCTTCCAGATTCTTGTACATAATTTTCTATGCTAGAAGGTAAGTTGTAATGAATTACAAGACCTACGTTTGGTTTGTCTATTCCCATTCCAAATGCATTGGTAGCAACAATTATTGGTGTTTTTTCGGTCATCCAATTATCAAAAGAAATTTTCTTTTCAATAACGGATAATCCTCCGTGATAAAAACCACTATCAAATCCATTTGCATTTAAAAAAGCAGCAATTTGTGTTGTTTTTTTTCTTGAATTAACGTAAACTATTGTTGGTGTTTTTGTCTTGTTAAAAATCTGAATTAAGCGTTGTAGTTTATCTTCAACTTTAAAAATTTGATATGCTAAATTTTCTCTAGAAAAAGATTTTTTAAAAATTTCTGGAGTTTTTAATTCGAGATTATTTTCAATATCATTTAACACCTTTTTATTTGCAGTTGCAGTTAGTGCTATAAAATTTACATCAGGTTTTAAATCTCTTAATATTTTAATGTTTCTGTAAGAAGGTCTAAAATCATGTCCCCATTCAGAAATGCAATGTGCTTCATCAATTGCAATTAAATTAATATTTAGCGCTGCTACTTTTTGCTGAATAATGGTAGATTGTAATCTTTCTGGAGAAATATATAGAAATTTGAAATTTCCGAATTTTATATTGTCAAAAAGAGTAATAATATCGTCTTGTGTTGCTCCAGAAGGAATTGAAGTAGCCTTTATACCAAGATTTTTTAAGTTTTCTACTTGATCTTGCATTAATGCAATTAGAGGAGAAATAACTAAGCAAGTTCCTTCTTTTACTAATGCAGGAACTTGAAAACAAATAGATTTTCCTCCACCAGTTGGTAATAATGCAATCACATCTTTATTTTCTAAAGATGTTGTAATAATTTCTTCTT
Organism: uncultured Polaribacter sp.; assembly: GCA_965367085.1. Lineage (GTDB taxonomy): Bacteria > Bacteroidota > Bacteroidia > Flavobacteriales > Flavobacteriaceae > Polaribacter. The sequence goes on along the minus strand of CBDUHF010000018.1, from coordinate 48,374 downwards.
GTGGATTTCTAAATTCAGAAAATCCCCAATATTGTTTTAATATTTCTTTTGAAGAAATCATAAATCGCAAGAATGCGAATGAATTACAAAATCGGTTCTTTCTTCAATAGTACCAAAAGGAATGTTAATTATTGCATAGCCTAAATCTGTGTATGCTTTTGTTAAAAATTTATCAATAGTTACAGATTCTTCAAAAGATTCATAACGCTCATTATCTGTTGTATGAATTTCATCCCAAGGAGAAAAATGGAAAATTTTATCATACTTATAGAATTCATTTTTTTCTGAAAAATAAGCAGGAATCGCTGTTTTAAAATAATGCATGTAAGCAATTACATCTGGAATTCCTCTATCAAAAAAAACTAGTTTTTCATCACTTTTATCAGCAGCAATAAATTGTTGTTCTCTTCCCTCTAGTAACATCTTACTAAATAATAAAGGTTCTGTTAAAAACAATTGGTCAATTCCATTTTCTTGCGCTTTTAGTGTTACTTCTCTAGAAATTTCTGGCATACAGAAATAACCTCTTTTAATCAGTTCGTTTATTACAGAAGTTTTTCCTGTTCCTGGACCTCCAATTAATACAATTTTATGTTGATTTTTATGCAAGTAAATAGACTTTTAGTTATTAATTTTAAGATGCTGTAATATAGTAGAATTATAAAAGAGTTTACAAATTCTTATATTGGTTTTCACAAAAATAAATCATTCCCTTTATAAAACTAATTTTTAATGTAATTTTGTGGTTTGCTATTTGTAAATAGTTTTAAAAAAGAAGATGAAATTATGGATGATAAAAAAGCGTTTTACACAAAGTTACAAGGTCAATTAGAAGATACTACTAGTTTTCCTGCAGATTATATGTACAAATTTATTGTGCCTACAGATGAAAATCAAGAGAATGAAGTTAAGGATTTATTTAATAATACAGGAGCTGTTATTAATACAAAAAAATCTAAAACAGGAAAATATATCAGTATTTCAATCGTATTAAAAGTAAATACTTCTGAAGAAGTAATTGCATATTATAAAAAAGTAGAAAAAATTAAAGGAATCATTTCGTTATAATTATTTATTTTATGAGAAAATCAGTTTTATTAGTAGTTTTAAGTTTGTCGATGTCTGTTTTTGCACAGAAAAAAGAGAAAACTTTACTAACAATAGATGGAGAAAAAGTTACAGTTTCTGAATTTAAGAGAGTTTATGAAAAAAACTTAGATGCTATAGATAATGAAGAAGCTAAAGATGTAACCAAAAATTTAGACCTTTATATTAACTATAAATTAAAGGTAAGAGATGCTTATAATATAAAGTTAGATACTTTAAAATCTTATATAAGAGAGATGGCAACCTATAAAAACCAACTTTCTGCACCTTATTTACAAGATACTACATATATAGATCAATTAGTAAAGGATGCTTATTTTAGAACAAAAAATGAAGTAAAAGCAAAGCATATTTTAATAAGATTGTCTAGAGAGGCAACACCAAAAGATACATTAATTGCCTACAATAAGATTATAGAAATTAGAAACAAAATTTTAAAAGATGGTGATTTTGAATCAGTAGCTGCTAAATTTTCAGAAGACAAATCGGCACAAGATGATCCAAAAACTGGAAGAAAGGGTAACAAAGGTAACTTAGGTTATTTTAGTGCATTTAGAATGGTATATCCATTTGAAGTTGCTGCTTATAATACTAAAGTTGGTGAGGTTTCTATGCCATTTAAAACTCAATTTGGTTATCATATTCTTAAAGTTGATGAATTAAGACCTTCTAAAGGAGAAATAGAAGCAGCTCATATTTTAATTGCAGACACAACTTCTGCAGGTAAAACTAAAATAGATGAAGTTTATGCTAAACTTAATAAGAATGAAAAATTTGAAGATTTAGCAAAACAATATTCAGCAGATCCAGGAAGTAAAGAAACAGGAGGTAAATTGGGTAAATTTGGTCCTGGTAGAATGGTAAAACCTTTTGAAGATGCTGCATTTGGTTTACAAAAAGTAAATGATTATTCTAAACCATTTAAAACTCGTTTTGGATGGCATATTGTTAAGCTGATAAAAAAACATCCGATCCAATCTTTTGAAGAGATGAAAAAAGGGCTTACAGCTAAAGTTAAAAGAAGTTCTAGAAAGCAATTGTCTGATAAAACAATTGTAAATAATCTAAAAAAACAATACAACATTATAGAAAATGAAGAAGCAAAAAAGATTTTAGATAATAAAAAAATTAGATCTATATCTAAAGATTCTTTGCAAAAAACAATGATTTCTATAAATGATAAAAAAATAAATCAAGAAGCGTTTGTTAAATATATTAGAAATAGAAGACATTTAGCTATTTATGTTTTGTATGAGATGTTTATGGATGAACAAATCTTAACATATTATAAAGATAACTTAATTAACACTGAGCCAGAATACGCATATACTTTAAAAGAATATGAAGATGGTTTATTATTGTTCGAATTAATGCAACAAAAAATTTGGAATAAATCTGTAAAAGATTCTATTGGATTGCAAAAATATTTTGATGCGAATACAGAAACCTATAAATCTAAAGAATTAAAAGAAATTAAAGGTGAGGTAATGAACGATTATCAGAACTATTTAGAAAAAAACTGGATTTCAGAATTAAGAAAAAAGAGCACGATAAAAATTAAAAAAAGAGAATTAAAGAAATTGATTAAATTTTATCAAAAATAAGAATGAGATTTCTAACGATTGTTTTATGTATTACACTTTTTTCCTCTTGTGATTATTTTAATATCAGAGAGAAAGAAAAAACAACATCAGAAATAGTAGCAATCGTTAATACAGAAAAGCTATTTAGAAACGATTTACGCTCTTTTTTACCTAAAAACATTAGTAAACAAGATAGTATTGTTTTAGTAAAAAGCTACATTCAAGATTGGGCTATTAAGCAGTTATTACTAAAACAATCAGAAAACAATAGTTCTCTAGAAGACGTAAATAAAATAAATAACTTAGTAAAAGATTACAAAGAGAGCTTATTAATAAACAACTACAAAGAACAACTTGTAAAGCAAAAATTAGATACTGTTATTTCTGAAGAAGAAATAGAAAAGTATTATAATTTAAATAAAGAAAATTTTAAGTTGAATGAAGAGTTGGTTAAAATAAAATATCTTCATTTTAATAAAAATATAAACGACAAGGAAGAAATTATAGATTTGTTTAAATCTAATGAAATTGAAGATTTAGAAGAACTAGAAAAACAAGAATTAAGTTTCATTTTTCATCAGTTTAACGATTCAATTTGGAATCAATTAGATAACATTTTGTTAAAAGTGCCATTTTCTAAGGAAAAACTGTTAAAAAAAACAAAATTCATTCAAAAACAAGATTCATTAGGTTTATATTTGGTGGCCATAAAAGACGTTTTACCAAGGAACTCTATAGCACCATTAAGTTATATAAAGCCTACCATAAAACAAATGATTTTACATAGACGTAAAATAGAATTAATTAGAGAGATAGAAAAAATAATAGTTAAAGATGCTACACAAAACAACAATTTTAAAATATATTAAACTTCCTGTATTAGTTGCCATAATTGGTCTTACAAGTTTACAAACAAATGCTCAAAAAGTAAAAATTGATGGAGTAGCTGTTGTAATAGGAAAAAACATTGTTTTAGATTCTGATATAGAGAAGTTTAAACAAGAAGTAGAGTTGCGAAGCGAAGGAAAAGTAACAATTTCTGATTGTGAAATGTTAGAAGAATTAATGCAGCAAAAATTACTAGCGCATCATGCAGTTGTTGATAGTATTGTAGTTTCTGATGCTGAAATTTTACAAAAAGTAGATAGAAGTATTCAATACTTTACACAACAATATGGTTCTATAGAAAAAGTGGTTAAAGCTTATGGTTTTAATGATTTAGACGACCTTAAAAAAGAACTTAGTTCTGTTCAAAAAGAAAATATTTTAATTGAAAAAGAGCAGCAAAGTCTTACAGAAAAAATAGATGTAACTCCAGAAGAAGTTCGTTTGTATTACAACGGATTAAAAGAAAAAGGAGAATTGCCTAAATTTCCTGCAGAAATAGAATTAGCGCAAATTGTTTTAAAAGCGGTACCTAGTGAAGAAGAGAATGAGCGTATTGTTGCTAAATTGAACGAAATAAAAAAGCAAATTGAAGAAGGCGCAAGTTTTAAAATGAAAGCGATTATAAATTCTGATGATCCAGGTGTAACTCAAAACGGAGGTAGATATACTGTAACCAAAGAATCTGAATTTATAAAGGAGTTTAAAGAAATGGCATTTACTTTAGATATTGGTCAAGTTTCTAAACCTTTTAAATCTCAATTTGGTTATCATTTAATGCAATTACATGAAGTAAAAGGAAATATGAGAATTGCTTCACATATTCTATTGCAACCAGTTATTCCTGAGGATAAATTAAAAGAGACCAAAGAAAAAGCTGAAAAAATTATTCTTGAAATTAGAGAAGGTAAAATTACTTTTGAAGAGGCTGTTAAAAAATATTCTGAAGATAAAGAAACAAAAAATAGTGGAGGTTTAATTACAAATCCACAATCGGGTGAATCTAAATTTGATCTAACAAGAATGGATCCTGCTTTTTATGCAAGAGTAAGTGATCTTAATAAAGGTGAAATGACAGAGCCATTTTATGATGAAGCTAGAGGAGGAGATAAGATGTTTAAGTTTATCTTAATGAAAGGAAGAACAGATTCTCATGAAGCAGATTTAGTAGAAGACTATGTTAAAATACAGCGTTTAGCACTTCAAAAAAAGAAAGAAGAAACTATTGAAAAATGGTCTAAAGATAAAATAAAAGATACTTACATAAAATTAGGAGACGTTCATAGTAAATGTACTTTTAAGAAAAACTGGAAAAAAGAAACTGTAAAATAATGTCTGACGTTGAAGCTGTAAATGAATTAGTAAATAAATATAATTTATTAAGGTCTGAAATAGGTAAAGTAATTGTTGGTCAAAAAGAGGCTGTTAAATTTACTCTTTTATCTGTTTTTTGTGGAGGTCATTCTTTATTAATTGGTGTGCCAGGTTTAGCAAAAACATTATTGGTAAATACAGTTTCAGATGCATTAGGTTTAAACTTTAAAAGAATTCAGTTTACACCAGATTTAATGCCTTCAGATATTTTAGGAAGTGAAATTTTAGATGAAAACAGGCATTTTAAATTTATAAAAGGCCCAATATTCTCTAATATTATCTTAGCAGATGAAATTAACAGAACACCACCTAAAACGCAAGCAGCTTTATTAGAAGCAATGCAAGAACGTTCTGTAACAGTTTCTGGAAATCATTATAAATTAGAATTACCTTTTTATGTGTTAGCTACACAAAACCCAATTGAGCAAGAAGGGACTTATCCTTTGCCAGAAGCTCAATTAGATCGTTTTATGTTCTCCATTAATTTAGAGTATCCTTCTTTTAAAGAAGAAGTAGAAGTAGTAAAAAACACAACCAGTACTATTAATAATGCTATAACTCCGTTATTTAACGGACAAGAAATTATTGAAATTCAGAATTTAATAAGAAAAATTCCTGTTACAGATAACGTAATAGAATATGCGGTTAGTTTGGTTGGTAAAACAAGACCAAAATCGAATGAAGCTACAGAATTAGTAAAATCTTATTTAGATTGGGGAGCAGGACCAAGGGCTTCTCAGAATTTAATTTTAGCAGCAAAAGCACATGCAGTTATTAATGGAAAATATTCGCCAGATATAGAAGATGTAAAAGCAGTTGCTATTCCTATTTTATCGCACAGAATTGTAAAAAACTATAAAGCAGAAGCAGAAGGAATTACTATTTCTAAAATAATTGAATCATTATTATAAAATGATTTAATTCTAAAACATTAAAAGACGGCATTTGCCGTCTTTTTTTTTATAATTTATTTAACTTTAATAGTTAGTTTTCGAAAAAGCTAAAAACATTTCCCCCATAACGTTTATCATAGCTATGGTTTTTATGTGTTGATAAATCTGTGTGTTTAGAATGTTCTACTATTAATACACCTTCTTCTTTTACTAAATTTCTTGAGAATACTAAATCTACAATTTTTAGAAATTGTTCAGCCTCAAAATCGTATGGCGGATCTGCAAAAATAATATCTGCTGTTAAAGATGTTTTTTCTAAGAATTTATAAACATCACTTTTAAAGGTATTTATGTTTAAATCTAATTCTTTAGAAGTTTCATTAATGTATTTTATACATCCAAAATGAGCATCTATAGCATAAATTTCTTTAGAACCTCTCGAAGCAAATTCGTAACTAATATTTCCTGTGCCAGAGAACAAGTCAATTACAGAAACACTATCAAAATAATAGGTATTATTTAGAATGTTAAAAAGCGATTCTTTTGCCATATCTGTTGTTGGACGAACAGGAAGGTTTTTAGGTGCTTTTAAACGTCTTGACTTATATTTTCCGGAAATTATTCTCATGAACCTAGTAGTATGAAATTTGAATGTTTAGAACGGTCTAATTGATTAAATATAGTGTTTTTGCTTTCTAAAAAAGAAATGTTTCTTACATATTGATGTACAATATGATAAATTTCAGAATCTGATTCAATATCTCCTATAAGATGAAGTTTAAATTCCTCTGTATTTAAATGTAATTGTTCTGCAGTAAATAAAATATAGTAAATAAAATCTTCCTTAGTTTGAAAAGAAAATGAATTAGAAAGTATTAATTTTTGATTTTGAAGTACAACAATATCAAAATTATTGTTAGAAACGTTTACAAACATTTCTTTTTCTTCAGATTTTTGCGTGTTTATTAATTTCTCTATTAAAATGGTAAGATGATGTTTGTAGTCAAACTCTCCAAAGTTTTGAAACAAATAGTTATTAATATTTACGTATGGAACATAAATATTTTTGGCATTAAGAACTTCTATCGCATCAAAAGCAATAAAATCGGTTGCTAAAGTTTTAATGTTATAATTTAAATAGGATTTTAAATTTTCTTCTTCAAAATATTGATTAGGAACTAAAGTAGATAAGTTATTTTGATGAATAACTAAAACAGAAGAAAAGTCGTGTTGTAAATGCGTATCGTTTTTAAAAATTTCTTCAATTCTAAACAATAATTCTTCTGGTGTAGTTTGTGTTTCATTAAACTGATATTCAGAAAAATAGACATCCTCTTCAGAAGAAATATTAGATATACAAAAAGAAAATCCATCCAAATTAAATTGGATGGATAACCTTGAGTTTTCTGTGTATTTTAAAGGTGTATTACTCTTCTTTATTTGCACTTCCTTTATCATAAGAAGGTGGCCAATTTCCACCAGTTGTTACTTCGTCTAAAGATCCAACTGAAACAAATTCTCCTTTAATTTGATCTGTAGCAATTGCTTCTAATTCTTGTTTTAATAAAGATTCATCCATACCTGCTAAAATATCTTTCTTAGAAGTTTTAACTAAAAATGTTGGTACAACTAAACCAGGTACTTTTTCAACAGTTCCTATTTCAACATCAAATTCTTTTCCTTTAAGTCCAGGAACTTTAAACATTGATTTATAGTCTCTACCTTTAAAGTATTTTAAAACAGGTTCATAACCAATTGTATCTGTAACTCTTTTTTCTACTTCTTTAGTTACACCACCACCAGTATTAACTATTTCTACAATAGTTTTAGTTTGGGTTAAAGCCATTTGAGCAGAGTCAATAAATTTAATTAAACCAGCTTTGTCTTTAGTGTAAATACCATTTACTTCGTAATATTTTACTTCTGCGTCTCTAATGATTTTTAAGTTTTCTACAACCTTAGCATACTTTTTAACTTTGTTTTTGTTAAAGTTAATTGGTTCCATAATTCCATAATAGATTTTGTAACCTAAAAATATTGTTAAAACCAATAATAATAAAGAAGCAATCCATCTTAATTTTAAAGGTAGATATTTAACTACAACGATAGCTAAAAGTACTGCAGCTAACACAGCTGCTAAAATCATTCCTAATAATCCCATTTTGATATATTTTTTATATAGTCTGTACGCAAATCTACAATTTTTTTTTAATGTTAAAAACTTTTATTGACAAATCAATGTATCTTTGATACTTTAATTTTTATATGATAAAAATACCTGCAGATTTTTACAAAGAACTCCTTAAAAAGTTTCCACATTCTCCAACAATAAAACAAAGTCAATTATTAAGACTTTTAAGCGATTTTATCTTTGACGAAGACAAAGATGCGCTGTTTTTATTAAAGGGTTATGCAGGAACAGGAAAAACAACTACAATAAGTACTTTTGTTAATAGTTTATGGTCTTCTGGAAAAAAAGCAGTTTTATTAGCTCCAACTGGTAGAGCTGCTAAAGTAATTGCACTTTATGCTAAAAAGCCAGCTTTTACAATTCATAAAAAAATATATTTCCCAAAGAAACAAACCAATGGTTCTGTAGATTTTGTATTACAACCAAATAAGCACAGAAATACGGTTTTTATAGTTGATGAAGCTTCTATGATTCCAGATAGTAAACAGAATCAGAAATTCTTTGAATCTGGTTCTTTGTTAGACGATTTAATTTCTTATGTATATTCTGGTCATCAGTGTAAGTTAATTTTTATTGGAGATACAGCACAACTTCCGCCAGTAAAATTAAATGTGAGCCCTGCTTTAGAGTCAGATACTTTGCAATATGACTATCTTAAAAACGTAACAGAGATTGAGTTGGATGAAGTTATGCGTCAGCATGAAAATTCGGGTATACTTGCTAATGCAACTTTATTGCGATTGTTAATTCAGAATAATGCAACTAATTTTCAATTTGATGTTGATTTTCCAGATATTACAAGATTAGTAGATGGGTATGATATTGAAGACGCTATTGTTTCTGCTTATGATAATGATGGAGTAGAAGACACGGCATTTATTGTAAGATCTAATAAAAGAGCAAACCAATATAATGAACAAATAAGATTACAAATTAGAGGACAAGAAAATGAAATTTCTGCAGGAGATTATATAATGATTGTAAAAAATAATTATTTCTGGCTAAAAGAAAATTCTACTGCTGGTTTTATTGCTAATGGAGATATTTGTGAAGTGCTAAATATATACTCTATAAAAGAATTGTATGGTTTTAAATTTGCAGAAATAGAAATGCGAATGATAGATTATCCAGAAATGAAACCTTTTGAAACTGTTATTATGTTAGATACTTTAACAAGTGAAAGTCCTTCTTTACCTTATGAAGAATCTAATAAATTATATCAAGCAGTTAAAGAAGATTATGCACATGAAAAATCTAAGTACAAACAATTTTTGGCAATCAAACAAAACAAATACTTTAATGCGTTGCAAATAAAGTTTTCTTATGCAATGACCTGTCATAAATCTCAAGGAGGACAATGGAAAACTGTTTTTATAGAACAACCTTATTTGCCAGATGGTGTTTCTAAAGAATATTTTAGATGGTTATATACTGCAATTACTAGAGCGCAAGAGAAATTATATTTAATTGGTTTTAAAGATGATTTTTTTATTGATTAACGCAACAGATAGTTAATTAAAATTGTTCCGTATTTATTACCATTATTAAATCTTAATCCTTTAGACTTGTTTGTGTTATAATGAAAAGCATAACCAAAATTAAAGCGATTAGCAGTAAACCTTAAACCCAATTCTATATCGAAAACTAAAGGCACAAGTTCTTTAGTTATTTCACTGTTTTTATTTAAAAAACTACCTTGCAATGTAGCATCATAAAACGCATAACGTAACATTGGTTTAATATATATAAAAGACTCAACTTCTCTTACGTAATCTGTGTTTTTATCATTAATACTAGAGTTAAAAGCTATTGAGTTTGCTAATTTTTGTAATGGTTTAAAACCAATTCTTCCATAAAATCCTGATGAAATATTTGTAAAAACTGTTCCTAATTTACCAGCATTTACCCAAGAAATATCAAAATAATTAGAAGAGTCTTTGGTTAAAAACTTTATATATTCAGCATTAAAATTTAAAGCAAAAGCACTTTTAATTTGATATTCCCAACCAATTGCTTTCTTAAAACCATAAATATCATGAATAATATCTTGTAATTCTTCTGCATAAGAAGCAGGTCCTAAAACACCAATTTGTATAGAAGTTTTTAAATTTTGATTGTTTTTGTAAATTCTATTAACATCAAAACTACCATATAAATATCCAGCAAAAGGTCTATCGTGCTTATTTACTGTTTGAACAGTTGCTATGTATGGAGTATACATTTCATGACCAATTTGCCATTCTAAAATTCTTTTTTCTAAGTTGTCTTTTTTATTTTTTGATAGATATCTATAAGATAAAAATAATCCATCAGTATAATATCTATCTCTTGTTGTAGATATGTATAAATCATTATCATTTATAAAACTTATTTCTTTAGAATATTTATCTTGAGAAAATGATGTGAATATTGCAGTAAAAAAGAGAATAATAACAGAAAAGTATTTCATAGGAAACAAATATAAAATAACTTTTTTAAATAGTGTTTTTTTATGAGTTTATGAAAAAAAATGCTATTTTAGATTTATAATTAGAATACATGAAAATTAATCAAGGATTAACAATTGAAGATTTTGATAACTTAGATAGTAAGGAAGAATTACTAAAACTAATAGAGCAAAAAAATAGTTCTTTTAGTAAAGTTAAAAATACGCTTATATATAATGAAGAGATTCGTTTACTACAAATAGAGCTTGTAAAATTACAAAGATGGGCTTCTAAAGAAAATAAAAGAATTGCTATTATTTTTGAAGGAAGAGATGCAGCAGGAAAAGGTGGTAATATTAGAAGATTTATGGAGCATTTAAATCCACGTTCTAGTAGGTTAGTTGCTTTAAATAAACCCACAGAAATTGAAAAAGGACAGTGGTATTTTCAACGATATATAAAAGAATTACCAAATCCAGGTGAAATTGTTTTTTTTGATAGAAGTTGGTATAATAGAGCAGTTGTAGAACCTGTCATGGGGTTTTGTTCAGAGAAACAATACAAAGAGTTTTTAGTACAAGTACCAGAATTTGAACACATGATGTATGAAGATGGTTTAATTATTATAAAATTCTGGTTATCAATTTCTAAAGATGAACAATTGAAACGTTTTGAAGGAAGAAAAGAAAATCCTTTAAAAAGATGGAAATTTAGTCCGGTAGATAAAAAAGGGCAAACACTTTGGGATAGATACACACATTATAAAGGAGAAATGTTTTCTAAAACACATACATCTTATAGCCCTTGGATGATTATAAAAACAAATAATAAAAAAGTTGCTAGGTTAGAAGCTATGAGACATGTTCTATCTCAATTTGATTATGATGGAAAAGCAGATGCTAAAACAATTTTAAATCCAGATCCAAACGTAGTAATGCGTTATTACAGATCTAATATTCAAATAGACTAAGAGATGGAAAAGAAATTATCAGAAAAAGAATTAAAGAAATTAAATTCGCCAAAAGGATTATTAGCTCTTTTATCTAAAGAGCCTATGAATACAGAGAAAGCGCTTAGGTATGTAGATTACGAAAAAAAATTAGAAAAGTTACAGGTAGAATTAATTAGGCTACAAACTTGGGCTATCAATAATAATGAAAGAATAATAGTTGTTTTTCAGGGAAGAGATGCTGCAGGAAAAGGAGGTGCAATAAGAAGGCTTACAGAGCGCATAAATCCTCGTCATATGAGAATTGTAGCTCTACCCAAACCAACAGAAGATGAAAAATCTCAATGGTATTTTCAAAGATATGTTGAGCAATTTCCTAAAGCAGGAGAAATTGTTTTTTTTGATAGAAGTTGGTACAACAGAGCAGTTGTAGAACCTGTAAATGGATTTTGTACTCAAGAAGAGTATCAAATTTTCATGAATCAAGTGAATGATTTTGAACGTATGATATTAGAATCGGGAATTAAATTGGTTAAAATTTACATGTCTATTTCTAAAAAAGAACAAGCTAAAAGATTTGTAGATATTAAAAACGATCCATTAAAACAATGGAAAATGACTAAACTAGATGAAAAAGCGCAAGATCTTTGGGATCAATATACAGAGTATAAAAGAGCTATGTTTAGTAAAACAAATACAGAAATTTCTCCTTGGAAAGTTATAAGAGCAAATAGAAAAACAGAAGCTCGTGTAAATGTAATTAATCACATTTTAAAAAGTATTCCGTACGATAAAGATTTAGAAATCTAAATAGCTAAGAGATTATTAAAATAAAAACCACAAATTTTGCAATTTGTGGTTTTATAATTTATATCAAATTTTTAACTTCAGAAAATATAATAAATACTTCAGCAGCAATTTGTTGATTTGTTTTAAGATAAGTTTCGTCTTGTAAATCAGTATTATCAGAAGCTTTTGGATCTACAAAAGGTAAATGAAAACGATGACTTGCAGTTGGTATAAATGGGCAATTCGTATCTGCATTATTACAAGTTGTAATTGCAATAAACGGTTCTGCATTTATAGGATTATCATATCTTTTAGAAAAGCCTAAAATGAATTTATCTGTATCTTTAATAGAAATTTTATATACTGGGTTTCGATGAGAAAATTCTTCCACATCAAAAGTAAAACCAACTTTTTGTAAAGTTTTTACAGTATTTGTAAAAAATGCTGTTACTTCTGTTCCTCCAGAAAAAGCATTGATGTTTAAATTAAAATAATTAGCTGCAAAAAAGCTCCAAACTTGCCCTAATTGACTTCTTCTAGAGTTGTGTGTACAAATAAAATTTAAATTAACGGGTTTTTCTTTAGAATATTGGTTTGCAATTTCTTTAGATATTTTAAGGAGTAATTCTTTTCTCTCATCACTTATTATTACTTTATTTACAGCTTCTTTAAAGAAGTTTTCTGTAGAAATAGTAGAAGTCTTATTCATCTTGTTATTTTTGCAGCAAATATAAGGTTAATACAAATAAATTAAAATTAACAAATAGTTAAGAATGCATTTAGAGATCGGAAATAAAGTAGCTGTTTTAGATGATGTTTTAAAAGGAAAAGTTGTTGTCATAAATGGCGATGAAATTTCTGTAGAAACTACAGATGGAATGATTTTTAATTTTTCGAAAGCAGAATTGGTTAAAATTGATGTTGATCAACATGAGCTAGCTAAGTTTTCTGATATTAATAATTCTCTATTTCAAGAAAAAGTTGCTCAGAATAAACCTAAAAAAAGCCTATTTAAGAAAGAAAAGAAAGAAATAATTCTTGAGGTAGATTTACATATTAATAAGCTTATAAAGTCTACTCGAGGAATGGATAATTATGATATGTTGAACCTTCAACTAGATACTGCCAAACGAAAAGTTGAATATGCAATTAGCAAAAGAATTTCTAAGATTGTTTTTATTCATGGAGTAGGAGAAGGTGTTTTAAAATCTGAGCTTCAATTTTTATTAAATAAATACCCAGTAAAGCACTATGATGCTTCCTATAAAAAGTATGGATTAGGAGCAACAGAAGTTTATATTTTTCAAAATATAGTAGAGTAAAATCATAAAACGTATTTTTGCATAATGAGTCCAATTTATTTAGATAACGCAGCTACAACACAGATAGATAAAGAAGTTTTAGAGGTAATGTATACTTCTATGCAAGAAAATTTTGGAAACCCATCTTCTACACATCAATTTGGTAGAAAAGCAAAATCAGCTGTAGAAACTGCAAGAAAAAATATTGCGAAACATTTTAATGTTTCAGCTGCAGAAATAATTTTTACAGCAGGAGGAACAGAAGCAGATAATTTAATCTTACATAATGCTATTTTAAATTTAGAAGTAAAAAGAATAATTACATCAAAAATTGAACATCATGCAGTTTTACATACCTGTGAATATTTAAAAAGAACATATAATATTGTTGTTGATTATATAGAGGTTGATGCATCTGGAAGTATTAGTTTAGTTCATTTAGAAGAACTTTTATCAAATTCAGATGATAAAACGTTGGTAAGCTTCATGTACATTAATAATGAAATTGGTAACATTTTACCAATTGATGAAGTTGCTGATTTATGCAAAAAGCACAATGCTTTGTTTCATTCAGATACTGTACAAGGTATTGGGCATTTTAAAATTGATTTACAAAATACGTCATTAGATTTTATAGCTGCAAGTGCACATAAATTTCATGGACCAAAAGGAGTTGGATTTGCTTTTTTTAGAAAAGGATTTGGAATTTTACCAATGTTGCATGGAGGAGATCAAGAAAAAGGAGCAAGGTCTAGCACAGAAAATGTGCATGCTATTTTAGGAATGGAAAAAGCCTTAGATATTGCAGTTTCTAATTTAGATAAAGATAAAGAGTATATAGAAAGTTTAAAAGAATATTTTATTTCTGAGTTGCAAAAAATATCAGAAAAAGTACAATTTAATGGTCTTTCTTCAGATGTAGTTAAAAGTAGTTACACGATTTTAAATGTTCGATTTCCTGTTATAAATGATATGTTATTATTTAGTTTAGATTTAGCAGGAATTGCTATTTCTGGTGGTTCTGCTTGCCAAAGCGGAAGTAATAAAGGCTCTCATGTTTTAGCAGAAATACTTAATGAAACAGATGCAGATAAAACATCAATTCGTTTTTCTTTTTCTAAATATTCTACTTTACAAGAAATAGATGCAACTATTTTAAAATTAAAAGAGCTACTTAAATAAAGCAGCTCTTTTTGTTTTAAAAGAATAATTAGTTTACTTTAAAATTATTCAATCAATACCTTTTTGGTAAGTTCACCTTTTTCTGTTTGTAATTTTATAATGTATATAGTAGAAGATAGTTTGTTTACTTTCAACCTATGTTCATACAAACTTTCTATTTCTTCCCATTCTTTAACTTTCTGACCTAAAAGGTTAAATAATTCCAATTTATTAATTTTTAAATTATTTAAGTTTTGAATTACAATTTCTTTGGATTCATTATCCATAAATAAAGTAAAATCTTTATTAAGAATATTATCTTCAGTATTTAAAGCTGTGTTATTAAATGTTAAGAAAAATCTGTTTTTATAAGGCTCTATAGTTTCAGAAAGAGTTAAGGTTACAGGTTCATTTTCTATGTCATAAAAAGTACCAGTTAGTCTATCTTCTAGGTAGAATTTTTCTGTAATATTTAGTTTTTCATCAACTTTAAATAAGACTTCTCTTTCTGTTTTAATAGCAACAGTTAATGGTATTTCTAATTCATCAGATATTCCTTGAACACCTGCAATAATTAATTTTTTATCAGGTATTTCATTTATTTCCCAGTACATATCAGTTGTTCCCACATCAAAAACTTCACTGTCATAGCCATTGTCATATTCAAAAGAGTTTTGATTATGAAAAGAAATTCCTATTTGTCTATGGAAAGGAATATTACTGTTATAATAACTGAAACCTAGTTTTAATATTGGTAAATTATCAATATCAATTTCCTCATCAGTTTTGTTTTTCTGAGAACCTCTAAAGAAGAAAGTTCCTGCATTTCCATAGTCATTATTTCGATATACTCTTTGTGAGTTTTCGAATAGAACTTGTCCTCCATCAGCATCTGAAGAAGAAAAGAACCCTTGACCAACTGCCATATAATTACTAGGAGCATGATAGTCTCCATCTCCTAAAGAAACTTCACCACCTTTTGTAAAAGTGATATCATCTAACACCGTATTAAATGGAACTAAGCTACTTATTGTAAAGGAATTTACATCATTCCAGTTTAAATTAATTATATCTCCAGTAAACCCTGTTAGTGTTTTATCTACACTAGGATTTGCATCACTGTTGTTTGCAGTTATAGTAATTAATATGGGAACAAGTTCAAAAGGAAGTTCTACATCATTATATAAATTTATATTAGATAAATCTACTTTCTTATCAAACGTAACAGTAATAGTGTATAATCCTAATCCACCAGCATTAAATAGAACATTTCCTGTAGAACCATTTTCATCGCCATTGTCTGCTAGATCAATACCACTTGCATTTGAAGTTGTAACAGTAGCTGTTACACCATCTACTGTTTGTGTTACATTAGCACCATTATCTACTGCATCTTCCCAATCAAAAACTTCACTATCTATAGCTTCAACACCATTTGCAGCAATACCCATAGAACTATTTCTTTGAGAATAACCACCCTGATAGCCAGATTCATTATGTCCATCTGTACCTGTAAGGTTTAGAAAATCTTCTCCTGTATGTTCCCAAAAATATAATGTTCCATCTATAGATCCAGAATTTAAAGCAATAAATTTAGAAATATCTAATGCACTAGGATATGGATTTCCTAATAAGGACGTTTTATTTCCTTCAAAACTGAATGCTATTGTACCGTCATTAGGGGTACCTACAAATGTATAGTTTTGTCCAACAAGCCCAGTACTTTTCATTGTATAACCTTGTCCTCTAGGAATATTACCCGTTTCATATTGATGTAAATATGTTGAATCGTCAGTTCCATTTATATAAGTATATATCCAATAATTAGATAAAGTAATTGGAGTTATACCTGCCACACCTTCAGCCCCATTGAGCCCACGATAGGGTATACCTGATTGGTCTAACGAAACCCAGTTTATATCAACAATTTCTGACGTTTCTGAAGTTGGATTATTACCATCTTTCATAACAGTACCAACCCTAAAGGTAGATTTGTTATATTCTCTTACAGGTGATGACCAGTAATGATATCTGTATACATTTGGCACTAGAGCTTGTTGATCTTTGTATAGTTTACCACTACCTTGAACGTTAGAAATACCAGTATGTGTTTGTATCAATTGAGAGTCTCCAATTAATTTTATTTCTCCGTCTAAAATAAAGTCTTCATCAAATTCTAAATAATAATCATTCGTGATTATTAGTTTAGAGTTTTCTTTCACCCAAACACATTCTACTTGAGCACTTTCAATTAATGTTGCATGTGTTAAACTTGATTCAGAATCGATAACCATTACTTTATCTTCATCTTCAGAGTTTGTACTCGGAGCACCAGGAGTTGCTAAATTATTACTGTTACCACCTAGCCATTTTCCTGAAACATCACTATCTCCATTCCAGAAAATACCATTTACTTCTGCAAAAGTGAAATATTTTGTTCCATTAAAATCATAATTTAATGTATAATTTACTTCACCATTTATGGTTTGGTTATTATCATTATCTAAAGGAATGTAGTCTACATTTGTTGTAAATGCTGCATCATCTGCAACTTTAAACACTTTTATAGTATTTGGTGTAATAAGTGCAGCATCTATCATAGTTTTTTCTACACCAAGTTCAATTGATTCTATATTTCCTTTTTCTACGATTTTCCAAGTTCTTGCTAAAGTAGTCTCTGGTGCACAAATAAGTTCTGTTGATGTTACAAAACCAGCACCAACATTACCATCATTATTACCCCAAACTAAAAAGTCTTTGTTTGAATTAAAACCCGACCCTAAAGGATCTCCACTAGTATTTGTTTGTGATTTAGGGTTTACAGGGTAATTAATATTATTGATATTAGAATCTTCTATACTTGTTAATCCAATTGTAATATAAGCATCTGAATTAATTGATTTTGATTGATATTGACCTAAATTCATAGCATCATCTCTTCCAATACCTGCAACATCATTATGATATGAACTATTAGCATCATAGTCCCATATTTTTGTTGTTAAATCTTTTAGAATATAACTTCCTTCAACAATGTCTCCATCAGTATTTGTAGCATCTAATGTTATACCATATTTTATTGCTAAATAAGATTGAATATGTTGTTGTTCTAAATCAGATGGGACATTATCAAATACCATAATTTCAGCAATTTCTCCATCTAAATTACGCTGAGTGGCGTCATAAGATCCAATATAAAAATCTTGACTTGGTTGTCCAGTAACTGCACTTGCTGTATTATCTGTTAATAATCTAAGTCCATTTCTGTATAAAGATTTATTTGTGTCAGATGGTGTTGCAGTACTTGTACTTGAACCTGCATTCCATAAATTAAAATCACCAGTGCTTGCTCCCCAAACAGTTTCAATAGCAGCAGCTGATCCAAATTTGAAAGCAAATTCATTAGAAGCATCATTGTCTGGGGTTAAGAAATAAAACCTAGTATTTCCAATTCCTTGAGACAAGGTATATGCATATTCTTCTACATTAGATTTACTTACAGCATAGACCCAAATATTATTAAAAGGTGTACCAGTACCAATAATTCCTTCGTCAATTACCATGAAATTATCTATCCCATCAAAATTTACTGTAGGATTAAAATTTAATCCATTATCTATTGTTTCAGGGCTGTCTGTTGCAGTTGCCGTATGAGGATCATCAGTTTGATCTTTCCAAGAAGTTACAGTAGCTCCACCTGTTACCTCTAAATCTGCTCTTAACCAAAGAATATTGGCTGTTGAACCTATGGTTACGGGATCATTTGTAGAGTCCCTATAATCAACATTTCCACCACCATAAACATCTGAATCTACATCAGGTAAATCTGTAGAAGGAACACTAATTTCATCATTAACATCATAACCATCATTAGAATCAGAACCTTCAAAGACATCTGCTAAACCATCATTATCTGCATCTTCAAAATTTACTGTATCTATCATTCCGTCATTATCAATATCTAAAATAGCATCAATACCATCAGAAATCCCATTTTCTTCTATGTCAAATGTTCCATCTCCATCAGAATCTGTATCTAAATAATCTGGTTCACTATCTGAACCATTATTTGTATTTATAGGAATAACTATAGCTTCTCCTATAGTACCAGAACAATTAGCTCCTGTACAAAAGTCATCATAAGCATCATCTAAACCATCATTATTTGTATCGTTTCCAGTTGGAAGAATATATTCATTTGTTGCTTGAGATTCTACATTATCTGGAATACCATCATTATCAGAATCTATATCTAAATGATTTGGTATGCCGTCGTTATCAAAATCATAAACATCTGGTATGCCGTCTCCATTAGAATCAGTATAATCTGTTGAGCTGCTATCTCCTGCATCTCCTTCATCAGAAGTATCTCTGAAATTTGGAGTACCATCACCATCTTCATCACCATTAATATCATATACTCCGCTTTCAATTGAGTCTATAATACCATCATTATCATCATCAATATCTACAGTATCTAAAATCCCATCATTATCTGTGTCTGCACCATCTAAACTATCTCTATAATCTAAATCTCCAGAAATTGTATTTACATCATTATCTGTGTCTGTAAAATTATCTTCTTGTGTATTGTCAAATACTCCATTTACATCTGAGTAATCATCTGTACCACCATCTAGAGTGTTTTCTAGACCATTTACACCAACAGAACCATCTGTTCTACCATCTATATTTCCATCTATAAGTCCACTACCAGATTCTACAATGTCAAAAGTACCATCACCATCTGAATCTAAATCTAAATAATCTGGAAGAGTATCTGGATTTGATAATGTTGCATCTGTGTTTACTGGTGTTATACCTGCTCCGTAAGCGGTATCTAAACCATTGATGTCATAAATTCCATTGGGAGCAATGTAATCTTTAGTAGTTTGTGCTTCTATATTGTCTGGTATTCCATCATTATCTGCATCTAAATCTCTAAAGTTAAAAACACCATCTGAATCAGAATCTATTGGAGTACAAAAAGAGAAATTACCAATTGCCATATCGTGATTTCCAGAAGGATCGGAAGTGTCTATATTAGTGAAAATAATTTTAATTTTTGAAACCCAAATGGGTAAACTTATATCAATGTTTGCAGTTGAGGTATTACTTGCAGTTGCTGTAAGACCATGAAAAACATTTCCAGTATCACCCGTTTTTTCATTATTTGCATAAGTCGTGTAATCTGAAGCAATCATTGTATATACCTCTCCAAGGTCATCAAAAACAATTACTTCTACTTTATCTCTTGAGTCTGTATTTAAATCGATGTCATACATTGTAAAATTTAAACCATGCACTGGTGTGTCAAAAAAGAATGTATGTGTTGATGAACCATTTTGAATTGCTTGTTGAGAAATGTTATAAGAACTATTTGTAGTTACACCGTCTTTAACTAGATATTCTGAGGGATTTGAAATTGTATTGTATCTACTTAAATGGATACCAATTCCATCTATTAATAAATTTGGGTTTATGGCAACTGGGTCATCATTTATGGAGTATTCTGTTTCCCAATCTAAGGTACTTGAGTCTGGAGTACAAGTACCATATTCTAGTGAATCTAAAATACCATCATTGTCATCATCTAAGTCTGCTTCATCATTTATAAAATCTCCATCATTATCATTATTAAAAGAATCATCTCTATAATCTACGTCTCCACCACCAAAAACATCATCATCTTCATCTGGAAAGTTATTGTTTTGTGTATCATCAAAAATACCTGCTACAAAAACATAAGTATCTCCTCCTACCAAGTTATCATAGGCGTCATCTAATCCGTTGGTACCAGAGGTACCAGAAAGTGTTAAATCTGCTTCTGTAGTATCATCTATACCATCATTATCTGAATCTAAATCTAAATAATCTACTTCATCTGTAGAACCATCAGTATTTACAGGAGTAAGTCCTCCAACATAAGCATCATCTAAACCATCATTATTTGCATCTACACCAGAAGGGGCAATGTAACCTATAGTAGTTTGTGCTTCTATATTATCTGGTATTCCATCTCCATCTGAATCTAAATCTAGGTAATTTGGTATTCCATCTCCATCAGTATCGATATGACCAATAAAGGGGTTACTATAAGAAGAATTACAACTAAAATCAATCATATGTTGTCTACCTCCACTACTTACATTACCTGCTATTTTAGAAACAACTCCAACTCTAATTCGATATTCTGAATTAGTAGGATGTATAGTTGTATAATTCACTTGAGGGAAACTATTTGTGACTCCACCATAGTTCGTATTACCTGAGGTACCTAAAAACCAATCCGCATCTCTAGAAAAGGATAATTCTGTAGGCTCATTATACATATATGTTGCAGGTTGTAAAGACCAAGATTGTTCACTGTAGTTTCCATCTCCATCTATATCGTTAAAACTCACATTAAAATCATCTAATGTATGTGGTAAACCTGTAATAGAATTTACAAAGTTAAATGTATACTCTACATAAGCTTGAGTATCTACTCCAGAAATAGAGAACCCTGTTTCTGGATAGAATGCAGGTAAACCTGTATTAGCATCTAATTCTGCAATGGTTGCATTATTTATTTCTGAAATAGTGACTAAAACATCTACGCCAGATAGGACGTCTGGAAATCTATACACTTCATTTAACTCAAAATCTCCATCATCATCACCACCAGATTCATATGTAAATCCATTATTAAAGACTAAGGGTTCTATACCTTCACAAGTTAAAATAGCTGCATTCGTATAGGCTTGCTCTTCTGTATCTAAAATTCCATCATTATCATCATCTAAATCTATATCGTCTGTAATTCCATCACTGTCATTATCACCATAAATTATTGTTAAACTATCATCTCTATAATCTACATCTCCACCCGTTAAAACATCTGTATCTACATCTGGAAAGTTGTTGTTTTGTGTATCATCAAAACTTCCATTTACATCTGAATAATCATCTGCAGCACCATCTAGTGTATTGTCTAAACCGTTTACACCAACAGTACCATCTGTTCTTCCATCCAAATTTACATCTGTAAGCCCGCTCCCAGATTCTATAATGTCAAAAGTTCCATCATCATCGGAATCTGTATCTAAATAATCTGGGTTTGCATCTCCATCAGTGTTTATTATACTAGTACCTCCAGCACCACCTAAACCTGTAGCACTAGAAGTATCATCACTTTCATACACATTATAAAGCCCGTTGTCACCTACAGATCCTGTGGGTGCGACATAACCAACAGTTGGTTGTGCTTCTATATTGTCAGGAATTCCATCGTTATCTGAATCTAAATCTAAATAATCTGGTATACCATCACTATCTGTATCTGGTGCCTCTATTACAAAAGCTTCATCAAAATTAATTGGATCCCCTATGTTAACTACATAAGAATATGTTCCTGCAGGTAATGTTACTCTTTTAATTGTACTTACCCAATCTGTATTGTCTCCAGTAGTAATTACCCCAGAAGTAGACATTAATGTACCCCCAGAACCTGTACCTGAATATATACTGATTTCTCCATCACCAGATGACCCATCTCTTGCAGAAAAATAACCACCATAAACAACAATAGTTTCAGCAGCTAAAGTAAACGTTTGATATATTACACCAGCAGAACTAGCAACATCAAAATAATTTCCAGCACCACCAGTTGCATCAAATTCTGGGCCACCAGCACCATATTCGGTACCTCCAGCTCCATCTACATTTATAACGTTTGTGTTTGTACCACTTTCTAAGACCCAAGATGGTGAAATTGAGGCTCCAATATTATTATTGTTCGTTAATGGAGTGCTCAACCCATTAAAACCTCCTTCTGTTAATAATTCTGAGCCTAATTCTACACTGTCTAAAATACCATCGTTATCATCATCTATATCTATTATATCATCAATAGTATCTCCATCATTATCTGGGGTATCTGCAGTTGCCGTAACAATTACGTCATCAATTGCAATATCACTTCTATAATCATCTCCCATTATTCCTTCAAACCTTATAATAACTTCTTGGTCATTATAAGCACTTAAATTTATAGTTTCAGTTAACCATTGATCTTCATCTGTTAATTCTCCCGATAGTGTAGTTCCTACTTGTGTAAAACTAGAACCAGAATCATTGGAAACATAAACTTTCAAATCTCCCATATTACCTGAACTATTATCATACATATTGTAGTCAAATGCAATTTGTGCATTAATTTTTCCGGTAAAGTCAAAATCTTTTTGCAACCAAGCAATATCTCCTGGGTCTCTCTGAAAAGGGGAATCAGATGTTTCGATATACATGTAATAATCTGTTTTTGCATCTGTAGGTCCAGTATTAGAAGAGGGAGTCTCTCCAGAAAGATTTGTCCAATCAAAATCATCTCCACCTGTATTCTCCCATCCATCTAATGAGTTTTCAAAACTTGAGTCATTAGACAAATCTCCACCTGAAAGCATTCCTGTTATTTCTATATCATCTATATAAAAGTATTCTTCACTATTATCACTAATTATAGTTCTAAAACGAATAAAAGTACTTGCACCACCATCTATTGGTAAGTTAACAGAATAAGAACCTGAATTTATATACATTACTAAATTATCCCCAGAAGCTATTTCTCCTTGAAAAATATCTAAAGATAACCAACTCGCTCCTCCGTTTATTGTGTATTCTATATGAACATAATCAGATGTTTCCATATCTCCTAATGCTTCCCAATCAAAAGATAGTGTTGCAAAATCATAACCAGATAAGTTAACTTGTCTTTCAATATTAGCTTCTGAATTTCCTGTTAATCTAAGTCTACCAGTATCTATAGAAATTATACCAGAAGCTGATGATGAGTTATCACTATTTTCAGTCCAATCTCCTGTCCAACCAGTTCCTGAGTTATAACCAGCACTCCAGTCTTCTGTAGCAATAGTTTGTGCATTTATGATAAAAAAACCAGAAAATAAAAAGAATAAGGTTACTATTATTTTACCCAATTTATTAATTAAAAGTGTATTCATATTTTAGTTTTTTAATTAATTATTTGTGAGGAAAATTTGAAAAACTAAGTAGGGTTTATAATCTCAAAAAAAAAAAAAGGAATGAAATAAATAATTAATCTTCCCTCAAAAAATTAATTACAAA
Source organism: uncultured Polaribacter sp. (assembly GCA_965367085.1). GTDB lineage: Bacteria > Bacteroidota > Bacteroidia > Flavobacteriales > Flavobacteriaceae > Polaribacter. The sequence goes on along the minus strand of CBDUHF010000018.1, from coordinate 24,595 downwards.
AAATAAATTTACTAAATTTAAAGTTAAAAGATTGGTTCTAAGTAAATATAGGTTAATTTAAAATAAGAAACTTCACTTACTAAGATTCTTTTTTTTGTGTATGTGATATTATTTAAACAAAGCATCTAAAGTTAAAACATCTAAAACACCATCAGCGTAAAGGTTGTTTTTTTCTTCAAAAGTTTTAATAGCATTCAAAGTTTCGGTTTTATAAAAACCATCTGATTTTATATTTAAACCATTTGCTATCAGTTTTTTCTGAACTTCATAAATTAAGGCACTTTTTTCACCATATCTAATCCTTTCTTTAGCATTAAACATACTTTTTATTTTATTATTAGCTAAAGTTTTAATGTGAGAGTTTAAATCAGTTCCTGTCTTTTCTAAGTATTTGATTTCTTCGTTTGAAAGTCCTTTTTCTTTTAAGGTAGCAGATTTTTCTAATTGATTTTCATAATATTTTATTTTAGCCAATTTTTTAGAATAGTTAGCTACTGCCAATTTAGTTTCTTCATCGTCATCTTCTGGGGTTCTTACATCAATATCATTAACTGTCCATTGCATCATTACAAAGCTATTTAAATCTTCTATAGCTTCATTATAACTCATAATTTTTTCTTGATTATGATATTCTAAGTCAAGTTGTTTGTCAGTTTTATAATCAACATTCGGAGAATTAAATCTTTTGTACTGACTATATTGCCCATAGCCAATAATAAAAAAGATGATAAGTAGTAATAGGATAATTAGTTGTTTCATAGTAAGATATTTAAAGAATGGTTAGTTCCTAATAACAAAAATAGGAAAAACTTTCTGAAGAAGATCGGTTATATCTTTACATTAGAAGATTCACGTATAATTAACTGAGCATCAAAAATTACTTTATGAAGAGTTTGAGTAATCTCAGTTTTTTTGACGTGAGCTAAAAATGTTTTAGCAGCTTGTTTACCTATTGCTGCACTATGTTGTTCTATACTAGATATAGAAGGAGATGTCATAGAAGTAAAAGGTTCATTACCAAAACCAACTAAAGCAATTTCAGAAGGAATATTTATATTGTTTTCTTTTAACACTTGTAAAGCTCCTAATGCAGCAAAATCACTAGCTACATAAACAGCATCTGGCCTATTTTTTAATGCTAAGAGTTGTTTCATTTTCTCTCTACCATCTTCGATTGTAAGCTTACTTTCAATTAAAAGTTCATCATTTAAAGGCAAATTATGTTTTTTTATGGCATCAATATAACCTTTAATTCTATTGTTAAAAATTCTGGTATGCTTGTGTCCACCTATATGTGCAATTCTTTTACATCCTTTATTTACAAGATGCTCTACTATTATATGACTGCTATTGTAATCATCAATTCCAATATAGTCTACATTTAAATCATTTTCACCTCGATCAAATAATATTAAAGGAATTCCTTTAGATTTAATTTTTTCAAAATGTGATAAATCAACAGTTTCATTTGCCATTGAAGCAATAATTCCATCAACTTGAGTATATAATAACGTGTCTATACTATCACACTCTTTTTTATATGACTCATTAGATTGTGTAATAATAAGGTTATATCCTTTTTTATTTAAAACCTCTTCAATATTTTGAATTACCGATGAAAAAAAGTTGCTATTAGTTCTAGGAATAATCAATCCAACTAATTTACTTTTTCCACTTCTAAGAGCACTTGCTAAATGATTTGGTTGATAATTTAAATTTTTGGCAACTTGTCTCACTGCTTTTTTAGTCTTTTCACTAATTCTAGAATCATTGTGTAAGGCTTTAGAAACAGCTGCTGGAGAAATGTTTAGAACATTTGCAATATCTTTTATGGTGGTTTTCTTTTTGATAATATTTTTTTTTATATCTTTGCTTAATCGTTTAAGCAAATGTAATGCGATATTTCATATAATCAAAATGATAGAGTGATTCTTTCTTTTTGATTTTATTTTTAAAATCTGCTTAAACGTTTAACCAATTAACTATATTAAATAAAATTAAAAAATGGCAAAAGTAGTAACATTTGGAGAGATCATGTTAAGATTAGCTCCTCAAGGATTTTTAAGATTTTCACAAGCAAATAATTTTGACGCTATTTATGGTGGTGGAGAATCTAACGTAGCAGTATCATTAGCAAATTATGGTGTAGATGTAGATTTCGTAACTCGTTTACCAAAAAATGATATCGGTGAGTGTGCAATGATGGAAATGCGTAAAAGAGGTGTTGGTGTAGATAAAATCGTTTATGGTGGAGACCGTTTGGGTATTTACTTTTTAGAAACAGGAGCAGTATCTAGAGGTTCTAAAGTTGTTTATGATAGAGCTCATTCTGCAATTGCTGAAATTGAATCAGGTATGATAGATTGGGATGCTGTTTTTGAAGGATGTGAATGGTTTCACTGGACAGGTATTACTCCTGCAATTTCTCAAGGTTCTGCAGATGTATGTTTAGAAGCTGTTAAAGCTGCTAGTGCAAAAGGAATTACTATTTCTACAGATTTAAACTACCGTGCTAAATTATGGAATTTCTGTGATGATGCTCATAGAGAATCTATCATGACAGAATTAACTTCTTACTGTGATATCGTTTTAGGAAACGAAGAAGATGCAGAAATGCACTTTGGAATTAAACCTGATGGAGCAGCAGTGCAAACAGCAGGACATGATGTAAAAGCTGAAGCTTTCTTATCAGTTTGTAAACAAATGACAGAAAAATTTCCTAGAGCTAAAAAAGTAATTACTACTTTAAGAGGTTCTATTTCTGCATCTCACAACACATGGGCAGGAGTTTTATATGATGGTAACAAAATGTTACAAACTCGTCAATACCAAATTACAGATATCGTAGATAGAGTAGGTGGTGGAGATTCATTTATGGGAGGATTAATCTACGGATTATTAAAATACCCAGAAGATGACCAAAATGCATTAGACTTTGCAGTTGCTGCATCTTGTTTAAAACACACTATTAAAGGTGATGCAAACTTAGTTACAGTTGCAGAAGTAGAAAAATTAATGGGTGGTGACGCTTCAGGTAGAGTTGCTAGATAATATATTTATAAAAACTACAAGGTTTTTTTAAGCCTTGTAGTTTTAAAATTAATTCTTAAAATCAATTATTTTCTATGAAAAAATCGATTGCAATAATGTGTGGTGGTGGACCCGCTCCAGGTATAAACACCGTTATAAGTACATTGGCCAAAACTTTTTTAAAGGATGGTTATAATGTAATAGGTGTACATCATGGTTATAAAGGTTTACTTTCTGATGATCCATCAATAGTGTTTTTTGATTTTCATCGTGCAGATCGTATTTTTAGTCTTGGTGGTTCTACATTAATAATGAGTAGGTTTAAACCAAAAGATAGCGATTTTAAAGCTGATTTTTTTAAGAAACATAATGTAAAATTATTAGTTACTATTGGAGGAGATGATACCGCTTCAACTGCAAATAGATTAACTAAATATGTCAATAGTCAAGACTTGGATGTAAAACATGTTCATGTTCCAAAAACGATTGATAACGATTTACCTTTGCCAGACAGAAATCCAACTTTTGGTTTTCATACAGCTAAAGACGAAGGAGTTCGTATTGGTAATACAATCTATGAAGATGCTAGAACTAGTGAAAACTGGTTTGTAGTTGCTGCAATGGGGCGTTCTGCTGGTCATTTAGCTTTTGGTATTGCTTCTGCTTGTCATTATCAAATGATGATTATTCCTGAAATGTTCGATAAGACTAATATTACATTCGAAAAAATCATTAATATGATTATTTCTTCGATTGTTAAATGTAAAATTCAAGGAATTGAATATGGTGTTGCTTTGGTTAGTGAGGGGGTTTTTCATTTTATGGAAGAAGATGAAATTATCAACTCTGGTATAAATTTCACCTATGATGATCATGGACATCCTGAATTAGGAAATGTTAGTAAGTCTCATATATTTAATTATTTATTGCAAACTAAATTAAAAGAACTTGGGTTAGATATTAAATCTAGACCTGTAGAACTTGGATATGAGTTGAGGTGTTGTAAACCAATTGCATTTGATTTAACGCTATGTACATTATTAGGCATAGGAGTTAAAAAATTATATGATGAAGGAGTTTCTGGTTGTATAGTTAGTGCAAATTCTAATGGTGATATAATGCCATTGTATTTAAAGGACTTTGAAGATAATGAAGGTAAAATTCCACCTAGATTAGTCGACATTAATTCAGACATGGCACAACTGTTTATTAAAAACCTTTTTTATATTAAGGAAAAGGATTACGAAGAAGCAAAAAAATATGTTCCAAACCCAGAAGCATACGATTTTAAGAAAATATTAAACTGGAATTAAAAATTTAAAAAAAATAATAAAATGGCACAATTTTCAAGATTAGAAGTAGCACAAGTAATGAAAGATACAGGAATGGTTCCTTTATTTTTTCATAGCGATATAGAAGTAAGTAAAAAAGTTTTAAAAGCATGTTATGATGGTGGAGCTCGTTTAATGGAGTTTACCGCTAGAGGAGATTTCGCTCACGAAGTTTTTGGAGAATTAACAAAATATGCTGTTGCTGAATTACCAGGAATGGTAATGGGAGTAGGTTCTGTTACAGATGGAGCAGCTGCATCTTTATATATGGCTTTAGGAGCAAACTTTATTGTAACTCCAGTATTAAGAGAAGACATTGCAATTGCATGTAATCGTAAAAAAGTATTATGGTCTCCTGGTTGTGGTACATTAACAGAAATAGCTAGAGCAGAAGAATTAGGTTGTGAAATCGTTAAATTATTCCCTGGTGATATTTATGGACCTCAATTTGTAAAAGGAATTAAAGGCCCTCAACCTTGGACAAGCATTATGCCTACAGGTGGTGTTTCTCCAACAAGAGAGAACTTAGAAGGTTGGTTTAGTGCAGGTGTTACGTGTGTTGGAATGGGATCTAAATTAATGGCTAAACATGCAGATGGTAGTTTTGATTATGATAAAATTGAAAGCCAAACAAAAAATGCTTTAGATATTATCAAATCTCTTAGATAGTATTATTTTTACAAAAAAATATTTATAACCCTTCAATATTTTTTATTGAGGGGTTCCTTTTTATATGAAGACTAACAAGGCAATTTTTTATATGATTTTTAGCGTAATAGCATTTGCGCTAATGAATGCTGTAGTAAAGTATTTAACTGCTTTTAATGTATATCAGGTTGTTTTTTTTAGATCTATTGGTACATTAGTATTTACAGTTCCATTAATTTTAAAATATAAAATTCCTATTCTAGGAACTCATAAAAAGTTGTTGTTTCTAAGAGGATTTATAGGTGTTATTTCTTTGACCTGTTTTTTTGAATCTTTAAATTACTTAGCAGTTGGTACAGCTGTTTCTTTAAGATATACGTCGCCAATTTTTGCAGCTATTTTTTCATTAATTTTCTTAAAAGAACATATTAAACCAATACAATGGCTATTATTTATCTTAGCTTTTATTGGCGTTTTAATTATAAAAGGATTTGGAGTAGATGTTAATACAATTGGACTCTTATTAGTTATTACATCTGCATTATTTTTAGGATTAATTTTTGTTGTAATCAGAAAATTAGGAGACAAAGAACATCCATTAGTAATTATCAATTACTTTATGGTAATGGCTTTTGTTTTTGGAGGAATTATGTCTATCAATTATTGGAAAAATCCTTCACCAAAAGAGTGGTTGTTGTTATCAAGTTTAGGTGTATTTGGTTATGTAGGTCAATTATATATGACAAAAGCATTTCAATTACATGAAACAAATGTGATAGCACCTCTAAAATATTTAGAAGTAATTTTTATGATTATTATTGGTGCTGTTTGGTTTGGAGAAGTTTATAATCTATGGACTTTGTTAGGAATATTTTTAATTCTAACTGGTTTAGTTTATAATATCTTACTAAAAAGAAAAAAGAGTTCGTAAAATTTTTAATGAAGCAAAAAATAATAATTTACTTCATTAAAAATTAATGTGCATGTTTATGTGCTTTGTAAGAAGAACGTACTAAAGCACCACTTTCTACATACATAAAGCCCATTTCTAAACCTAAAGTTTCGTATTTCTTAAATTGCTCTGGAGTAATAAAATCATTTACAGGTAAATGTTTTTTAGTAGGTTGTAAGTACTGTCCAATTGTAATAATATCTAATCCAACTTCACGTAAGTCTTTCATAGTTTGTATTACTTCTTCTTCAGTTTCTCCTAATCCTAACATAATACCAGATTTTGTACGCATTCCGTTTTCTTTTAAGTATTTTAAAACACCTAAACTTCTATCGTATTTTGCTTGAATTCTAACTTCACGAGTTAACCTTCTTACAGTTTCCATATTATGAGAAACTACTTCTGGGTGCACTGCTATAATTCTATCTATTTGTTTTGTATTTCCTTGAAAATCTGGAATTAAAGTTTCTAAAGTCGTATTTGGGTTTGCTCTACGAATTGCATCTACAGTATCTGCCCAAATAATAGAACCACCATCTTTTAAATCATCTCTATCTACAGATGTAATTACTGCGTGTTTAATACCCATTAATTTTATTGAACGAGCCACTTTTTCTGGCTCATCCCATTCAACAGTTTCAGGTCTTCCTGTTTTAACACCACAGAATCCACAAGAACGAGTACAAATGTTACCAAGAATCATAAATGTAGCAGTTCCTTCTCCCCAACATTCACCCATGTTTGGGCAACTACCACTAGTACAAATTGTATTCAATTTATACTTGTCTACCAAACCTCTTAATTCAGTATATTTTTTACCAACTGGTAATTTAACACGTAACCATTTTGGTTTTTTTGGTCTTTCAGGAAGTATTACAGATTCTAATGCCATTTAAGTTCTATTAATGAGTTGCAAATTTACAAAGAAAAGTTTTAAATACTTGTTAAAAACCAAAGACTAAATCCAATTAAAAAAACAATTCCTGTAATGCTTAAAATTCGAAAATAAATACCAGGTTGATGTTCTTTTGGAGTATGTTTTCCTGTAATTAGTTTATAGTTTAAAATTGCATAAAAAGGCGCCGTTAAAAATGATAAAATTGTAGCTGTTTTTATCAATAATCCCATATCATCTAAAAAGTATTTTAAGATTAAAAAAGTACCCACAAATAAGAAGAAAATCCAAAACCAATATCCAAATTTAAGTTCTTTTTTAAATAAGAGTTTTGTGGTTCTATTCATAGCTCTTGGTGAAGCATCTAAAGTGGTAATAGTAGTACTAAACATCGTTGTAAAAGCAGCAATAGCAATAAATATGTATGAGAATTCACCTAAATTTTTAGTATATAATTTAATAAGTTGAGAAGCAAAAACACCACCTTTATTAGAAAAAGTTTCCCCAGATTTATACATAACCAAAGCACCTAAAAGAACAAAGCAAATTCCTAAAAAAAGCGTGCTCATATAACCTACATTAAAATCGAAAATAGCATCTTTTTTATTGGTATTTATAACTGTGGTTTTATCTTTTTCTATAGACCAAATAGAATGCCAAATAGAAACATCTAATGGAGCAGGCATCCATCCTAAGAAAGCAATTAGAAACGTAAGTTCTACTGCTCCTGAAGGAATAATTTGTGTAACATCAAAAACTTCTTTTGTACTAAATAAAGCTACACTCACAGCTATAATTGTACTAATTGTAAGTATTACAATGATGTATTTCATTAAGTTATCTAGAAAATTATACTTCCCAATTAATAAAATTAATAAGCTAATAGAAAGTATTATGGTAGACCAAACTACAAGGTTTTCTGTTGTATTAAAAGCGCCAAAAAGTTGTGATGCTAAGCCAGCGGTTACAATAGTTACTGCTGCTTGAATGGTAAACATTGTAGCAAAATTTAGAACATAATAGGCTATTAAAAGTCCTTTACCCAATTTTTTATAACCATCTAATAAAGTTTCTCCTGTTGCAGCAGCATAACGTGGTCCAATTTGAAAAAAAGGATATTTAAATAAATGGACTAATATTAATGCCCAAATTAATCCAAAACCAAATTCTGCTCCCGCTCTAGTAGATTGTACTAAATGAGAAACACCAATTGCTGCACCTGCAAACAATAAACCTGGTCCTAAAGATTGTAAAAATGTTTTTTTCATTAAGACTTCTTAATTATTTCTGCTAATAATTTTTTAGCACGTAATAATTTTACTTTAACGTTATTCATAGGCTCATTTATTTGAGCAGAAATTTCTTTATAACTCAATTCTTGAAAATAACGTAATTGTATGACTTCTTGGTATTTAGGTTTTAATTGTTTGATGTCTCGCAATAATTTTGCTAAGTTTTGTTCTGTAATAATTTTATCTTCTGGAGTAGGGCTTTCATCAATAATTAAATACACCTTTTCTTCTTGTTCTATTGAAGTTTCTATCGAAATACCTGAATTTTTTTTGCGTAATAAGTCTATATGAACATTCTTAGAAATGGCTATTAACCAAGTTTTAAAAACATAATTTTCATCAAATGAATTAATTTTATCAAAAGCTTTAGAAAATGTTTGAATGGTAATATCTTCAGCATCATTTTCGCTATTTGTTCTTTTAAGCTGATAATTATAGACGTCTCCCCAAAAAGTATTTAACAAAAAACGAAAAGCAGATTGATTTCCTCTTTTTGCTTTGCTAATATTTATTTCAAGTTTTTTATCGCTTATTTCCAATGATTTGGTTTTGATGCCAAATTAGTGATAAATATTGAAAGTTGAAATATGATAAGTCCTATTTCTAAAAAAGGTAATAAATAAGAGATTTGGCCTTCTTTTAATTTTCTTGCAGAAAAACCAATTACCAAAAACTGAATTAAAAAGTAAGTTAAAACGATGGCTAATATTATTTTCCAAGGATAAAAGAAAAATAGAGTAACGGCAAGTAAGTAGAAAAATACTTTTGAGACAAAAAACAATCCTAAAAAGAACTGATGCTTATACTTGTAATGATTTGCTGTAGAAATATGTCTTCTTTTTTGACGAAACCATTCTTTAAACGATTTTGGAGGTTCAGAAACTGTAAAACTATCTGATGAGGTACAAATAGTTGTGTTTTTTTTATTTGCTGCGTCCTGAATAAACAAATCATCATCACCAGATTTTATATGTATGTGATTTATAAACCCTTTTACATTAAAAAACTCTGATTTTTTATAAGCCAAATTTCTTCCAACTGCCATATATGGAGCTCCCATTTTAGCATAACTAAAATATTGAACAGCTGTTAACAAGGTTTCAAAACGAACAAGTAGGTTTACAAGTTTATTTTCTTTTCTGTATTTTCCATACCCAAGAATAATTGTTTTATCAACAGAGAATTTCTTACTCATTTCTGTAATCCAATTTCTAGAAACAGGTTTACAATCGGCATCTGTAAATAGAAGTTGTTCGTGTTTTGCACCTTTAATTCCTAGTGTAAGTGCGTATTTTTTGTTTCCCCAGAAAGCTTCAATATTTTCTACATTAATTATTTTTATTTGCTGATTTTGTTGCTGAAAACCTTCCATTATCTCTAAAGTATCATCAGAAGAAGCATCGTTTATTAAAACTATTTCAAAATTAGGATAGTCTTGTTCTATGATTGAAGGTAAAAATTCTTTGAGGTTTTGTGCTTCGTTTTTTGCACAAACAATCACAGAAATTGGTAGTGCTACACTTTTTTGGTTTGTACTTTTTTTATCAAAAAGAAAAGATGAAAAGATGAGGTAGTAAATAACTTGTATAGCCGTAAAAACTACAAAAGAGTAGAAGAGTACAGATAAAATCATTTAGACAAAAAAGAATTATTTATGTTCTGGTTCTGCACAAGTATCAAATTGGTCTGGCGTCTTTCCACAGAAACCACAAGATTCTCCAGTTTCATTCAAAACTGGGTTTTGACTTGCACAAGTACCTGCAAATTTACCATCTTTTTTTGCCCATATTTTAATAGCAATTCCTGCTATTGCAAGTGCTAAGAAACCTATTGTAATAAAAAATAATTTCATGTAAAATAATTAGAATACAAAGATACATATTCTTATTTTCTCTTTAAAAAATCTGTTACAAATATTTTAATCGTGACTTTTTAAATATTAAAGTGTCCAACTTATTGAAAACTAATTTTTAAAAAAAAATATAAATGGAAACAACAACAGATTCTTTAAAAAACTTTTACAACTCAATTTCTTCAGGTTTAGGAGACTGGGGACTTCAATTAATAGGGGCAATTGCAGCTTTAGTTATAGGGCTTTGGATTATTAGAATTATAATGAAAGGTATTTCTAAGATGTTTGAAAAAACAAATTTAGATGAAACTTTACAGCCATTTTTATTAACAACCATTGGTTTTATTTTAAAACTATTATTAATTATTTCTATAGCAGGTATTGTTGGTTTGCCAATGGCTTCTTTTGCAGCTTTGTTAGCAGGTGTTGGTTTAGCAATTGGTGCTGCATTTAATGGCTCTTTAGGACACATTGCTTCTGGTATAATGTTACTTATTTTTAAGCCTTTTAAAGTTGGTGACTTAATTAAAACAAATGGAGCTTTTGGTTTTGTAAAAGAAATTTCTGTTTTTGTTACAGTAATTGAAACGTTTCAAAATGAGACTGAAATTATTCCAAATTCAGCTATAACTTCTAATAAAATTACCAATTTAACTAAAATTGGAAATTTACGTATCGATATGCCATTTGCAATTAGATATGGTTCTGATATAACAAAAGCTAAACAGATTGTGTTAGATGTTCTTAAAAATGATAAAAATGTTTTACAAGAAGGATCAAATGCACCTAGAGTTGCTGTAAATAATTTGGGTCAAAATAGTGTAGAATTATTAGCCTTACCTTATGCAAATTGCGAAAATTATTGGGATGTTTATTGGGATACTAGACAACAAATTGTAGAAGCTCTTGGTAGTGCAGGATATGAAGCTCCATTGCCACAGCGTATTGTTACGATGACAAAATAAAATTTTACATACATATATTTAAAAAAGACTGCTTTAATAAGCAGTCTTTTTTTGTAATTTTACTTTTTTTAAATACTTGAAAGAACAAAGCTTTATAGACGATTTAATTAAAGGAAAACAAACTGCTTATAGTCAACTTTTAGACGATTATCAGCAAAAGGTTTTTGGTACCTGTATTTCTTTTATTCCTAATAAAGAAGATGCAGAAGATGTTGCGCAAGAGGTTTTTTTAGAGGTTTTTAAGTCTATTTCTAAATTTAAAGGAGATGCTAAATTATCTACTTGGATTTATAAAATTGCCACGAATAAATGCTTAGAATTTATTAGGAAAAAAAATACCAAAAAAAGATTTGCGTTTATGCAAACTATTATGGGTAATGAAATTCCTATAGATAAGACAAGTTATTTTACAGAGTTTAATCATCCAGGTATTTTATTAGAAAGTAAAGAAAAATCGGCAATCATCTTTAAAGCTATACATACATTGCCAGATAGCCAAAGAATAATTTTTACATTGGCTAAAATAGATGGTAAGAGTTATCAGGAAATTGTAGAAATCACAGGCAGAAGTTTGTCATCTGTAGAATCTGTAATGTTCAGAGCAAAGAAAAGTTTACAACAAAAATTAGAGAATTTTTATAAAAGTGAAAATTAAGTGCAAGTTTTTTAAATAATTGGCATCTATATACGTATAGATTATTTTAGAACAAATAATAATGAAAAATAAAGATTACATAAAACAGCAAGTAGAAGATACTTTTAAAATATTAGATTCTATTGAAAAAGTTGAAGTGAATCACTTTTTTAAGCATAAAGTTTTACAAAAACTATATACTGAAAAAGAAGAGAAGAAGTCTATCTTTTCTTGGTTTACACCACAAATGCAATTGGCAACATTAAGTGTTATATTGTTATTAAATGCAGGAACACTTTTTTATGTTTTTACAAATTCAGCAAACAATTCTAACTCAAGTTCAAGCATAGAAACCTTTGCACAAGAATATTCTTTACAATCAGATAGTAGTTCTATTTTAAATTAAAGGTTATGAAATCAAAATTACTTCCAATTATATTATTGTTGTTAATTCTTCTAAATGGAGTTTTAATATTTATGCTTGTAAAAAAGCCACATGAAAGATTAAATGAACGTCCAGAAAGAAGTTTCTTAACAGAACAATTGCAGTTTTCTGAAGAACAAAATATGAAATTTATGCAATTTGATAGGATTCATAGAGAAAATATGATGGAAATTGATTTCAAAATAAGAGAGCAAAAAGATGTTTTATTTAATTCTTTCCAAAAGGAGGATATTAATTTAGATGCCTTAACAAATAAAATAGGACTTTTAACTGGTCATAAAGAAGCAGAAGTTTTTCGTTTTTTTAAAAAAGTAAGAAATTTGTGTACTTTAGAACAGTCCAAAAAATTTGATGAGATTATTAAAAAAGCATTAAGAGGAGGAGAAGGAAGACCTCCAAATAATGGTAACATGCCACCTCCACCACCTGAAGGCGAACGTCATCCACAAAGATAATATGTAGTTTTCAAACTATTTGTAAATATTGAGGTCTAATAATAAAACATATTAAAAAGTATGGAAGAACCTCAGTTTTACAAAGTATCAGCATTGTTATTTTTTATTACATTTTTGATGAGTTCTTCTAGCTCTTTAGAAAAAATATCAGATGATGCAACTATTTATTCTGTAAACGAAAGTGTTATAACATTTATAACCAAAAGAAATTCTTATTAATTAGTTAGCAAGACTTTCTTTTGGTTGTAAAATAGTGCTTCTTTAAAGCATGAATTTCTTGATTTATTACAAGAATATAAAAGTAACCGCAAGTTTTTATAAATAGTGTCATCTAAATATTCATAACTAACAGTAACTAACATTAATTAAAACAAAAAAACCATGAAAATTAAATTTATAAAAACCTATATAATAGCGGTACTTCTTTTATCAATTATATATTCTTGTAGCTCATCAGAAGCCGAAATTGTATCAGAAATTGAAGAAGAAGTATCTGCTACTTCTCTACATGCTGCTTATGCAGAATTCAATGCAGATGCAACAACTATTTATTTAGATGGATCTAACGTGGTGATAGAAACTACAGGGTTACCTAATCATGACACACATTATTGGGGAACTGGTAATGATGGTTATATTGATGAAGATATAGATGCAACACCAAGTATTATATCAAGTAATAACAATGCAACAACAATTACTGTAGATGCTACACCCAATTTAACAGGAAATACAGTTGCTACAGATTTTAATACTATTGGTATTGCTGTTAGTGGTGCTTCAATTTTTAACGACCAAGAAGGAGGCGGACCTTTAGACGCTGCTGCAGGAAGTTTAGATTGGACAGGAGCGCATATTGGGCCAGGAGTTTATCATTATCATTTAGAACCAAAAGCATTTTCAAATGATGATGAAAATTTAGTGGGTGTCTTATTAGATGGTGTGTTTTTATATGGAAGAAAATGTAACTCAACAACTACATATCCAACAGATTTAGACACTTCTGGAGGTCATACAACAACTACACAGCATACAAGTGTAGCAGAATATCATTATCATATTATAAATGAATTGTATTCTAATACAGGATCTTATATCGCTTTTGCTGGTCCTTATCAAGGTTATTAAGAATGATAAAATTTAGATTTTTTTTAATACTTATTCTTACAGCTAGTGTTTTTAGTTGTAAGAAAAGGGTTTTAAATACTAAAACGGTTGCATCAATAAATAGTTTTGAAAACGAAATTATTATAGATGCAATTGAAGTAGATAAGAAAGAAATAATTTTAAATCAGATTGAAGGAACTTGGTATTACAAAGAAAAACCTTTTTCTGGCTATGCTGTAAAATACTACCCAAATAATTCTTTAGCAGAGAAAACGGGTTTTTCAAAAGGAAAGAGAGAAGGAGTTTCTAAAAAATGGTCAGAGAGTGGCCAACTTCGTTTAGAATTTAACTTTAAGAACAATCGTATTTCAGGAGATTATAAAACTTGGTGGGAAAATGGAGTTTTGGCAGAAGAATCTACATATGAAAAAGGTATTATGCAAGGTGTTCAGAAAAGATGGTATTCAACTGGTGTAATGGCTAAGTTAAGAAATATAGTAGATGGTAGAGAGAATGGTAAGCAGCAAGCTTGGTTAGAAAATGGTAAATTATATGTTAATTACGAAGCAAAAAACGGACGTATTTTTGGTTTAAGAAGAGCAAATTCATGTTATAAATTAGAGGATGAAAAAGTTATTACAAAATAAAATTCTATTACTATTTTTAACAAGCATTCTTATTTTTAGTTGTAAAAAGCAAGTAAAAAAAGAAAATATAAAAGTGAAGGAAACAAGTAGGGTAGACTATTTGCCTTATTTTAACGAAGAAACTTTTGAGCCAAATTGGATAAAACCTAATAGCGAAGAAGAAAAAAGTTTTCATAAGATTCCAAATTTTAAATTTATAAATCAGTTAGGTGATACTGTATCACAAAAAACATTTGAAAATAAAATTTACGTTACAGATTTCTTTTTTGCTACTTGTCCTGGTATTTGTCCAAAAATGACAGAGAATATGCATAAAGTTCAAGAAGCCTTTAAAGATGATTCAGAAATCTTATTATTATCTCATTCAGTAACACCTTCCATAGATTCTGTTCCTGTTTTAAAAGAATACGCAGAGAGAAATCAAATAATTGATAATAAATGGCATTTAGTAACTGGAGATAAGCAAGAAATTTACAACCTTGGAAGAAATCAATATTTTGTAGAAAATGAATTGAGTTTAACTCCAAAAGACATCAACGATTTCTTACACACAGAAAATTTTCTATTAATTGATAAAAAGAAGCATATTAGAGGTATTTATAATGGTTTAAATAGGTCTTCAATTGCACAATTAATTATTGATATAAAAGCACTTCAAAAAGAAGAATAATTTATTCGGGGGGATAAATATAAAGCTCTGTTAATTCGTTAACAGGGCTTTTTTGTTAAACAAAAGTTAAAGCAAGAAAGTGAGAACAAGTTTTTAAAAAAGCAAGCATCTAAACTCTTATAAACTTTTAAAAAATAGAAATAATGAATAAATCAGTAAAAAAAGTAATCGGAATTTTAGGGCTTAGTTTATTAATGTCTTCAGTAGGTTTTGCTCAGATAGGAAATCAAAGAGAAAGACCTCAAGGTCCACCTTCAGTAAAACAAATAATGAAAGATTTAGATACTAATGAAGATGGTAAAATCTCTTTAAAAGAAGCAAAAGGACCTTTAAAAAATGATTTCAAAAAAATAGATACAAATGAAGATGGATTTTTATCTAAAAAAGAAATTAAAAAGGCTCCTAATCCAGAAAGAAAAGAAAGATTAAGAAATTAATGTTTTTTTAACAAAATAGACACAAGTTTTATTCTAGAAGAGCATCTAATATTTAAGTAACCCATAAATAAGAATAATTTAAAATTCAAAATATCTGAAAATGCAAAACCAAATAGAAAATATAATACACAAATTTTCTGCTATTTCTTTAAAAGAAATGAATAGTGTTGCATTAATGAAACGCACAGACACAAAGTTTGTTATTAATAAAAATCAATTAGCAACAATTCTAAAAAAAATAGAGAGTCACTACAGAGTTTTAGAAATTAATAACGATAGAATAATGAGTTATACTTCTTTGTATTTTGATACAGAAGTAAATAAGTTTTATAATGATCATCATAATGGCAAGTCTTTTAGAACAAAGATTAGACAGCGTAAATATGTAGAATCTGATCTATGTTTTTTAGAAATAAAACAAAAAAACGGAAAAGGAGAAACGAATAAAAGTAGAATTTCATTAACTGATTTTGAAACTGATTTGTCTAATTCTTCTTCAGAATTTATAGCTAAAACAACAATGAAAGATTTTAATCTAAAACCTAGTTTATGGAATGGTTTTAACCGAATTACATTGGTGAATTTAAAATCTAAAGAACGTGTAACTATAGATGTAAACCTATCGTATAAAATTAATAATACAGAAAAAAAATATGACAACTTAGTGGTTGTAGAAGTAAAACAAGAACGATTTAATAGAAAATCAGAAATTGTTAAAGCATTAAAGTCTATACAGGAAAACCCTTATAGTATTAGTAAATATTGTATTGGTATGATTAGTCTTTATAGCGATATAAAGTATAATGTTTTCAAGAAAAAATTAATAAAAATAAATAATATAATAGCATAAATATGGAGTTTTTAGACATCCCCCTTTTTGATGACGATTTTTTTAAAATGTCATTTCGTTTTCTTATCAACCTAGGTTTTTTAACACTAATTATTAGGTGGCTTTATTATACATCTGCTAAACGTAAAGATTATCTCTTTACCTTTTATATGATTAGTATTATCGTTTTCTTTTTATGTTTTACGCTTAAAAAGTTTGAGTTAGATATTGGTATGGCATTAGGTCTGTTTGCCATTTTTGGAATAATAAGATATAGAACAGATGCAATAGCAATTAAAGAAATGACTTATTTATTTGTTGTTATTGGAGTTTCTGTAATGAACTCTTTAGCAAACAAGAAAATGAGTTACTCAGAAATTATATTGGCAAATACAGTGATTGTTTTTTCTATCTATATCATTGAAAAATATTGGCACTTAAAACACGAGGTAACTAAAGAAATAGTATATGAAAATATTGAAAATATCAAACCAGAAAATAACGATTTACTAAAAGAGGATTTAGAAAATAGAACTGGTTTAGAAATTAACAGTGTTACTATTGGAAACGTAGATTTTTTAAGAGATATAGCACATTTAACCATTTACTATTATAATAGAAAGTAGAAATTAACAGAAACTCATAAATATGAAATTATTAAAAACAGAAAGAGTTCTATCAATAAAAACACTGCTTTTTAGTGTATTCTTTATAAGTGTAGCAAATGCTCAAACAGAAGGAGATAAAGATTGGGCTTCTTGGAATACAATTGGTATAGAATATAAGTTAAATAAAAAATGGAATTTTAGTTTAGAAGAACAACTTCGATTAAAAGAAAATATTTCAGTAGTCGATAATTATTTTACCCAATTAAGCGCAGAATATAAACTTTTTAAAAATTTTAAATTAGGAGGAGGACTACGTTATATCAGAGAAAATGATAACAAAGGAAATGTTCAAGGTTATGAAAATCATTTCAGATTTAATTTAGATGCTATTTACAAACATAAAATTAACGATT
This sequence comes from uncultured Polaribacter sp., assembly GCA_965367085.1. GTDB lineage: Bacteria > Bacteroidota > Bacteroidia > Flavobacteriales > Flavobacteriaceae > Polaribacter. The sequence goes on along the minus strand of CBDUHF010000018.1, from coordinate 7,385 downwards.
TTACATTATCCTATAGATTGCGTTATCAAAACAAAAATGAATTAGGGATTTCATCAGATGAAGGAGATTATGCAAACCAGAATGTTCGTTTTAAAACCGCTATTAAATATGATATTAAAAACTGGAGTTTTGATCCTAAATTCTCTGCAGAAATATTTAATAAGTTTCAAGAAGGAGAAGAAAATGGCTTTAATAAATTTAGGCTAACATTAGGTACAGATTATAAAATAAAGAATTTTGGTAAACTAGGAATATTCTATAGAGTAGAAAAAGAGCTGAATGTAGATTTTCCTGACACAACAAATATTTTAGGTTTAAAATATACCTATTCGTTCAAAAATAAAAAATAATAAAAACAACTATAAAAATAATAAAATGAAAAAAATCAAGAATAATTTAAGTTTACTTTTTGTAGCATTAATCTTTAGTGCTTCAATATTTGCAATAAATGCATGTAGTAGTGACAGTGCAACAGAAGAAATTGAAGTAATTGAAGAAGAGCAAGAAGATGATGAAATTGTAGTCGAAGATTCAGATTTTGTTGCTACAGATTGGACAACAGAAACTCACAGTAAAGATGCAGATCCAAATTTTGATGAAATTTTTCCAGATGATGAAGTAAAAAGATTAGATATTGTAATTACTGAAGATAATTGGCAAAGTATGTTAGATGATATGACAGGTCTTTATGGAACTTTTGGACAACGAAGTGCACCTGGAGGAGGAACTAGTTTTGCTGATGAAGACCCAATATTTGTTCCTAGTGAAGTGTTTTACGAAGGAAAAGAATGGTATAAAGTAGGAGTTAGATTTAAAGGAAATTCAAGTTTACAATCTAGCTGGCAATCTGGAATTTTAAAATTATCATTTAAGTTAGATTTTGATGAATATGAAGATGATTATCCTCAAATTAAAAATCAACGTTTTTACGGATTTAAAAAGTTAAGTCTTAAAAATAATTACGATGATACTTCTATGTTAAGAGAAAAAGTAGCTGGAGATGTATTTAGAAATGCAGGTTTAGCTGGTTCTCATACAGCATTTTATACAGTTTATGTAGACAATGGAAATGGACCACAATATTTTGGTTTGTATACCTTAGTTGAAGAAGTAGATGATACAGTGATAGATACTCAATTTTCTAGCGATGATGGAAACTTGTATAAACCAGATGGAGATGCAGCAAGTTTTGCAAACGGAACTTATGATGAAGATGAATATGTGAAGAAAAATAATGAAGATGAAGCAGATTTTTCTGATGTTGAAAGTTTATTGAGCATAATTAATGATGGAACAAGAACAACAGATGCAGCAGCTTGGAGAACAAGTTTAGAAACAGTTTTCGATACAGATGTATTTTTAAAGTATTTAGCTGTAAATACTGTAATTCAGAATTGGGATACTTATGGAAGAATGACGCATAATTATTTCTTATACAATAATCCTGATACTAGTAAATTAACATGGATTGCATGGGATAATAATGAAGCTTTACAAACTGGTAAACAAGGAGGTGCGCACGCTTTAGATTTCTCAGGATTAACCGCTTCTCAATGGCCATTAATTGGGTACATGTATCAAGATGATGTATACAAAGAAAAGTATGATGGTTATGTACAAGAAGTAATTGATGGAGCATTTAACGAATCTACAATTCAATCTTTATATACAACGTATGCTGCTTTAATAGAAGAATATGCTACTTCTGAAGTTACAGGATATACCTTTTTAAGAAATAGTTCAGACTTTCAAAGTGGAGTTAGTGAATTAAAATCACATGTTACTGCAAGAAAAGCAGCAGCAGAGAGTTATTTAAAATAAAATTATAATTGAGTTTGGTTATTGAAAGGCTTCGCAAGAAATTGCGGAGTTTTTTATTGAATTACATTCACTTCAATTTCTAAAGAAATACCAAATTTTTGAGAAACCGTTTTTTGAATATGTTGTGCTAATTGATAAATTTCTTCACCAGTTGCATTTCCATAATTCACTAGAACTAAAGCTTGTTTTGTATGCACACCAGCATCACCAAATCGTTTTCCTTTAAAATCACTTTGTTCTACCAACCAACCTGCAGGAACTTTAATTTCTGTTTCAGAAATGGTATAACTAGGAATTGTTGGAAACTCTTTTTGTAATTTTTCAAATTGAATATTAGAAATTACAGGGTTTTTAAAGAAACTACCGCTATTCCCAATTTCTTTTGGGTCTGGTAATTTAGATTTTCTAATAGCTACAACTGCATCAGAAACGTCTTTAATTGTGGGTTCTAAGATGTTTTTAGAGGCTAATTCAGTCTCTATTGCACCGTAAGAAGTATTTAAACTGTGTTTGTTTTTTGTAAGCTTAAAACTGACAGAAGTAAGAATTACTTTTCCTTTCTGTTCATTTTTAAAAATGGAGTTTCTATACCCAAATTTACAATCTTCATTAGAAAAAAGTACTCGATTTTCTGTTTCAATGTGTAGACCTTCAACCTTTGTAATTACATCTTTTACTTCAACTCCATAAGCACCAATATTTTGTATAGGACAAGTACCAACATTTCCTGGGATTAAAGATAAATTCTCTATGCCTCCATAATTTTGAGAAATACACCAAAGTATAAATTCGTGCCAGTTTTCGCCAGCATTTACTGTTAAATAAACATAGTCATCATCTTCTTTATCTATAGAAATTCCTTTAATATCTATTAGAACAACAAGTTGTTTTATATCTTTTGTAAGTAACATATTACTACCTCCAGAAAGTAAAAACAAGTCTTTTTCTGTTTTTAATAACTGTTGTAATTGATAATAAGAAGTAACAGAAATAAAACGTTTGGCTTGTACAGAAATTCCAAATGTATTATAATTTCTAAGCGATATGTTTTGTTGAATATTCATTTATTTATTGTATTGTTTTAATGCTTCCGCTAAAATTTCTACAGAACGTTTTAAATCAGTTTTATTCAAAACATATGCAATTCTTACTTGTTTTTTTCCTTCCCCTTTTGTAGAGTAAAATCCACTTGCAGGTGCAACCATAATTGTTTCATTATGATGATGAAATTTTTCTAAAATCCATTGTGCAAAATCATCAGAATCTTTAACAGGTAATTCTACCACACAATAAAAAGCTCCTTTAGGTTTTGCAACTTTAACGCCTTCAATTTTCTGTAATTCAGAAATTAAAGTGTTTCTTCTTTCTACATACTCTGTTTTTACATCATCAAAATAACTTTGAGGTGTATCTAAAGCAGCTTCACTTGCAATTAAAGCATATGTTGGTGGACTTAAACGTGCTTGTGCAAATTTTACAGCCGTTTTTATAAAGTCATTATTTTTAGAAACTATACAACCTATTCTTGCGCCACACATACTGTAACGCTTGGACACAGAATCTATAACAATAGCATTTTGCTCTAAACCAGCTAAAGACATAATAGATGTATGTTGTAAACCATCATAAGTAAACTCTCTATAAACTTCGTCAGCAATTAAGAATAAATCATGTTTTAAAACAATCTCTTTTAACTTTTGAATTTCTTCTTTAGAATATAAATACCCTGTTGGATTTCCAGGATTACAGATTAAAATTGCTTTCGTGTTTTTTGTAATTAGTTTCTCAAATTCTTCAATTTTTGGCAATGCAAAATTATCTTCAATTTTAGAAATTACAGGAACAACTTTTACACCAGAAGCTGTTGAAAAACCATTATAATTTGCATAAAATGGCTCTGGAATTATTATTTCATCTCCTGGATCTGTAATACTACCAATAGTAAAAAGCAATGCTTCAGAACCACCAGTGGTAACAACAATATTATTTGCTGAAACATTAACAGAATGTTTTTTGTAATAATTTACAAGCTTATTTCTGTATTCTTCAGAACCTTCAGAACGTGCATAAGCCAATGTTTGTATAGAATTGTTTTTTACAGCGTCTAAGGCTACTTGAGGCGTTTTAATATCTGGTTGCCCAATATTTAAATGAAAAACTTTTACGCCTCTTTTTTTTGCATCTTCTGCATAAGGAACCAATTTTCTAATTGGAGATTCTGGCATTTGTATTCCTTTCTTAGATATTGAAGGCATATTAATTTTTTAAGAATTTATGTCTGCTAATTTCCGAAATTAATTTTATTTACACCATTTTATTAGATAAAGTTTAAAGGTTAAAATTTTCCTAAAAAATGAATTAAAGTAAAAGGTAAGTTGTATCTTGAAATTATAAAATTATTTTTTTGAAAAACCATCTTTTAATTCTCTTAACTGTATTTTTTTGTAGTTCGTTAAAAATGAATTCACAAACAGGATTTCAGTTTAAAGGCCCAAATAAAAACAGACAACAAATTAATTTTAAATTAATTAATAACTTAATAGTATTTCCTTTAGAAATTAATGGTAAAGAACTTTCTTTTATATTAGATACTGGTGTTAATAAAACCATATTGTTTAATTTATCTCAGAACGATAGTATAGGTCTTAATAATATTGAAAAGTTAAATCTGCAAGGATTAGGAACAGGGTCATCAGTTGAGGCAATTATTTCTAAAAATAATAATCTTAGAATAAAAAATGCGGTAAGTAGAAATGAAACTATTTATGTTATTTTAAATGACTTTTTTGATTTGTCTAGTAAAATGGGGAGAACAATTCATGGTATTATTGGATATAATTTATTTAAAGATTTTATTGTAAAAATAAATTATAAATCTAAAAAAATAGATTTTTATAATCCCAAAACATTTATCTATAACAAATGTAGAAAATGCGAGGAATTCCCTTTAAGTTTTCATCGAAAAAAGCCTTACATTGATGTTGATGTTCAGTTAGATACAATTGGGAATGATAAGACGAATGTAAAGTTGTTGGTAGATTCTGGAGGTAGTGATGCCATTTGGTTATTTGAAGATTCTAAAGAAGAAATTAAGACCCCAATCAGGTATTTTAATGATATTCTGGGAGAGGGTTTAAGCGGAACTATTTTTGGAAATCGAAGTAGAATTCCAAAAGTATTTTTAGGTAATTATGAAATTAAGAACCCAACTGCTTCTTTTTTAGATACAATATCAACACATATAGCAAGAAGCTTTAAAGAACGTAATGGAAGTATTGGTGGAGGTATTTTAAAACGATTTAAAGTTTGGATAGATTACCCTAACCAAAAAATAACTTTAAAAAAGAATGGTTCCTTAAATAAAGGCTTTAATTATAATATGAGTGGCTTAGATGTTGTTTATAATGGAAAACAATTAGTGAGAGAGAAAGAAGTGAAAAGTTTTAATAGAACATATAATGAAGATGTTTCTAATAATAATTCTATTTCGTTAATTACTAGTTATGCCTATAAATTTAAACATTCTTATAAAATTCACAAAGTTGTAAAAAACTCTTCAGCCTATAAAGCTGGTCTTTTAAAAGGTGATATTATCTATAAAATTAATAGCAAACCTGCACACGAATTTACATTAACACAAATTACCTCTAAATTTCAGGAAAGAAATAATATGAGAATAAAATTAGAAATTGTTAGAGATGGCGTAAGAATGAAATTTGAATTTCGTCTGGAGAAAAAAATATAATTAAATATTAGATAGAATGCTTTTTTCTTTCTCTAAAGAAACGCCTTTTTCTACATAGCCTTTAATTTTAATTATTTTTCTTGAATTCTTAGCATTTGAAAAAATAGTAATTGCTTTTGAAAAACCACCAATTCTTTTTGTGTCATAAGAAACTTTTATTTCTCCTTTATCACCAGGCATAATTGGGTGTTCTGGCTTTTTAGGCACCGTACAACCACAAGTAGATTGTATGTTTTTTATAATTAATGGCTGTTCTCCAATATTAGTAAAAACAAAAACTCTTGTTCCGTTAGAATTTTTAGCAATTTTACCGTAATCAATAATTTCTTTTTCAAACTTAAATTCTTGAGCATTTAAAGAAATACTTGCAAATGCTAATACACAGATTACTAATAATTTTTTCATTTTCTTTTTATTTAAATATATATCCTTTTATTTTAATTCTTTTTACTGAGTTTTTCGCGTTAGAAAAAATCATAATTTCTTTAGAAAAACCACCGGTTTTAGAAGTGTCATAAGAAACCGTTATACTAGCTTCTTCATTTGGCATAATTGGGTGTTCTGGTTTTTTAGGTACTGCACAATCACATGATGTTTTAATGTCTGTAATTATAATGGGTGCTTTGCCTATGTTTTTAAATTTAAAAACTTTTTCACCATTACTATCTTTTTTGATTTTACCATAATTAATTAACTCTTTTTCAAACTGGAATTCTTGAGCAGAAAGGCCAATAGAAAATAAAACAAATAAGGCTAAAAGAAACAGGTTTTTCATTGGTCAAATTTACGGTTATTATTTATCATTAAAAAATCGACAGTTTTTTTCTGTTCATCACAGATAATTGTATTTTTGCAAACTATATTTCAAAAACTATTCCAAAGTATGACAATTCCATCTAAATATGATGCAAGTAAAGTAGAAAGTAAGTGGTATGACTACTGGATGAAACATAATTATTTTCATTCTGAAGTAGACGAAAGAGAGCCTTATACTATTGTCATTCCGCCACCAAACGTAACAGGAGTTCTACATATGGGACATATGTTAAACAATACAATTCAAGATGTATTAATTCGTAGAGCGCGTTTACAAGGAAAAAATGCGTGTTGGGTTCCTGGTACAGATCACGCTTCTATTGCTACAGAAGCTAAAGTTGTGGCAAAATTAAAAGAACAAGGAATTAATAAAAGCGATTTAACTCGTGAAGAATTCTTGCAACATGCTTTTGATTGGAAAGACGAGTATGGAGGAATTATCTTAGAACAATTAAAGAAGTTAGGTGCTTCTTGTGATTGGGAAAGAACTGCGTTTACAATGGATCCAGAAATGTCTGAATCTGTAATTAAAGTTTTTGTTGATTTATATAACAAAGGTTTAATTTACAGAGGTTACAGAATGGTAAACTGGGATCCTGAAGCAAAAACAACATTGTCTGATGAAGAAGTAATTCACGAAGAAAGACAAGGGAATTTATATTATTTAGAATATAAAATTGAAGGTTCAGATGATAGGTTAACAATTGCAACTACAAGACCAGAAACTATTTTTGGAGATACTGCAATTTGTATCAATCCTAATGATGAGCGTTTTACGCATTTAAAAGGAAAAAAGGCAATTGTGCCACTTTGTAATAGAGTAATTCCTATTATTGAAGATGAATATGTAGATATTGAGTTTGGTACAGGTTGTTTAAAAGTAACACCTGCTCATGATGAAAATGATAAAAATTTAGGAGATAAGCATAAATTAGAAGTAATTGATATTTTTAATGATGATGCTTCTTTAAATTCTTTCGGATTACATTATCAAGGAAAAGAT
>CBDUHF010000017.1:0-55980 GCA_965367085.1 uncultured Polaribacter sp. | reverse complement strand
CTCCTGTAAAAAAAATACCTACTATAATAAGAAATAGATTTCTACCTATTGTCCAATTATCTTCATTAAAGTAATTTTTAAAAAGTAAAGCGGGTACATATAACCAAAAGAACACACCAAGAAAAGTAAGAAAGCCAATTGCTGCAGTATATTTAAGAACTAATTCTCCAAAAGCAACTAGATAAAACGGCTTAAAAACATATAAAAAAAGAAAAACAAATAAGCCAATATAGATGCTTATTTTAAACTTAAATTTAATAGATGGATTAAAAAAATAAGGAATAGAAAGCCAAGAAAGAATCGATTTCATTTTTTTTATTTCAAATATCTTAATTTATTAAGTTTTTTAGCTCTTCTTTTGGAAATTTTCTTGAAACAGGTATTTTTTTTGATATTTTTTCAGATTCTAAAAAATAACCTCTCGCATTTCCAGAAATAGCATCTATAAAATTACTATTAATAATATAAGATTTCTGGCATCTTAGGATATTAGAATATTTACATAATTGTTTAAATACAGTAGAAAGTGTATTTCTTAAAACTTTTTCTTCGATATCTTTATCTCTTATCAAGTAAAAACTAACATAATTTCTTACAGAAGTTATATAAAGCAGGTTATCTATTTTAAAAGTAATATTATCCTTATTGTTATCTCCAAAAATTGTTACAGTCTCTTTTAGTTCTTCAACTTTAGTTGAAACTCTAAAATTCATAATTTTTTTTGATTTTTTTTCTCTCTTTTTACGATAAACCTTTTCATTAAAATAGGTTAAACCAAAAATGGGAAAAATTGAGATAGAGAAAGTGTAACTAAAAATTTCGGTTAAAGTAAGTAACCTCCAATTATTACTACTTTGTACTTCGTTATTATACAACCAATTACAAAAACTTATAACAGAAACTAAACTAAACAGAAATATAATATTTTTTCCAATAGTCCATTTATCACTATTAAAAACATCTTTAAATAAAAATGGAATTAGGATAAACATAAAAGATTGAGACAAAAAAGTAACTAATCCAAAACCAAGAGAATAATAAAATAAATTATTATCTAAATCAGACATTCCAAAAGGCTGAAATAGAAATAGAAAAGTGAATATAAAAAAGCCAACACTTAAAGCTATTAATAAATGAATTTTTGCCGATGGATCAAAGAAATATGGTTTTTTAAGCCAAGAAACTATATTTTTCATAGGCGAAATTTTACGGTATTAATCTTTCTAATTCCTGTTTACTATAGCTTCTAGAAACAGGTATTTTTTTAGATATTTTTTTAGATTCTATAAAATAGCCTCTTGCATTTCCAGAGATACCATTTATAAACTTAGAGTTTATAATATATGATTTATGACATCTAATAAAATTTGGGTAATCACTTATTTGATTACAAATATTTGATAATGTATTTCTTAAAATTAACTCTTTTATCCCTTTTTCTGTATTGATAAAAAAACTTGCATAATTACCAGTTATTGAGGTGTAAATTAATTTATTAACATCTATCAATATATTCTCTTTTTTATTTTCAGAGTAAATAGTTACTCTTTCTTTTTTACTTTCATTAATTTTTTCAATTTTTTTGTTTTGTAACTTGTTTTTTAATTTGATTATTTTATCATTTAAAACAAAAAATAAAAGGATAGAAAAAATTGATATAATAGATGTATATCTGTAAAAAAGGCCAAAGTTTAATTTTTTTAGTCCTTTTAAATCTTTATAAATTCCGCTAGAATACCAAAGAACAATGCTATAAATAAGAATACTAAAAAAGGCTAAAACTATAATATAAGAATAAGTCCATTTTTTGAAATTTAATCTTTCTATGAAAACAAATATTAAAAAAGGAGTTAAGAAAGATTGGATACCCATAATTATAGAGTAACCTAAAAAATATTCATTTAAAAGATCTAATTTAAATGGTTTAAATAGGTTTAAAAAAACAAAAATAAATATACCATGAGATATACTTAATTGTACCTTATTAGAAGTAAAAGGTTCAATATTAAAAGGCTTTATTAAAAAATATTTTAAGTAACTAAACAAGGTTTTAATTTTTGCGTGAAATTAAAAAAATATATTATTTTTTGCCATGAATAATAAATCTAATTTTTTAGTTAAATTACAAAAAAAAGAAGTAACAAATATTCATTTATTACTTCTTTAATATTTTAAAAAAGGTGTTTTTTTATTTTTTTAAATTCTTAGGTTTTGCATTTTTCATTGCCTCGCCAATTTGATTACTTGCTGTAAAACTTGCAACCATATCATTTAACATTTGGCTACCTGCTTGTGGTGAGTTTGGTAATAAAATTAAATTACTATTGGTTTCTTGCCCTATAGACTGTAAAGTGTCATAATGCTGTGTTACAACAATTAAAGCAGATGCTTCTTGAGAATTGATACCAACTTTATTTAAAACCTCTACAGACTCTTCTAAACCACGTGCAATCTCTCTTCTTTGGTCTGCAATACCTTGTCCTTGTAAACGTTTACTTTCTGCTTCTGCTTTAGCGCGTTCTACAATTAAAATACGTTGTGCATCTCCTTCATATTGAGCAGCTACTTTTTCTCTTTCAGAAGCATTAATTCTATTCATTGCTTCTTTTACTTGTGCATCTGGATCTATATCTGTTACTAATGTTTTAATAATATCAAAACCATACCCAGACATTGCTTCATTTAATTCTGTTTTTACAGCAATTGCAATATCATCTTTTTTAACAAAAACATCATCTAATTTCATTTTTGGCACTTCTGCTCTTACCACATCAAAAACATAAGAAGTAATTTGATCATGTGGATAATCTAGTTTATAAAAAGCATCATAAACCTTATCTTTTATTACTTTGTATTGTACAGATACTTTTAGTTTTACAAATACATCATCTAAAGTTTTAGTTTCAATAATTACATCTAATTGCTGAATTTTTAAACTCAATTTTCCAGCAACTCTATCAACAAAAGGAATTTTCATCTGAAGTCCAGATTGTCTAATAGAATTAAATTTACCAAAACGCTCTATAATGGCAGCAGTTTGTTGTTTTACCATAAAAAAAGCAGCAAAAAGAATAAGTACAGTAAGTACAATAAGAATAGGTATTACAGGTAACATAGTATATTTTTTTAAAGATTAATAATGATTAATTGTAAAGATACTGAATTTCAGTAGTTATTTATTGGACGCAGCTTTATAAAAATGTTACAATTTTATAACAAAAAAATCTCTGTACAAATATTTTATACAGAGATTCTAGGTTTATTTTTTGGATGTAGAATTATTTTTTAGGAAAAACTTTATACAATTTTCTATTATACTTAATCCATTTACTGTATTGTTTTTTAGAAAGTAATGCCTTTATGTTTTTGTCTAATGCTTTATCTTCTTTTTTTAGAGTTTCAGAAATTGGTTTCAGATTTTCTGCCATTGTTACTTTAACCTTTGTTTGGTTAGAAAAATCGCCAGTTTCTCTAGATTTTTTCTGAAAGTTATCAACCATTTGCTTTGTACTTTTAAGTACAAAACTATTAATTCTAGTAAAATCTTTAATGTCTTTATTATACTTCGTTAAAATTTTAGAAAACTGTTTTCCTTCATCTGAAGATAACTTTATACTCGATTTTTTAGCAGCTTTTTTAATATCGTAAATTACAATTCCTAAATACTTTTCTATAGGAAAATCTGGATCAGGAGCAGATTGTTGGGTTTGAGGCATTTGTCTTTGTCGCTGTCTTTGCCCATTGCCATATTGAGCTTGAGCAGTTAAACCTAACATTAAAAGTAAAAGTAAAAGTATTTTTTTCATGATTAAAGTTTTGAAATCGCGTTTTCTAGTCTTAAAATAGTTTCCTCTTTTCCAATCATTGCAATAATATCAAATAGATGAGGTCCGGCTAATTTACCAACCAAACTTAAACGCAAAGGTTGCATAACTTTACCAAAACCAATTTCCTTGCCAGAAATCCATTCTTTAATTTCTTTTTCAGTATTTTCTGATGAAAAATCTTCAATTTTAGAAATAACAGCAATTAATTCAGTCATTAAATCAGAAGTTCCTTCTTTCCAGTTTTTCTTTGATGCTTTTGCATCATATTCAGTTGGAGTTTCAAAAAAGAAACTAGATAAATCCCAGAAATCGGTAACAAAAACAGCTCTTTCTTTAATAGAAGCAACTACTTTTAAAACAAACTCTTTGTCTTTTGTAATTCCTTTTTCTGATAAAATTGGCAAATATAAATCTGTTAATGCTGCATCAGATTTAGACTGCATATATTGTTGATTGAACCATTTTGTTTTATCTGGACTAAATTTTGCTCCAGATTTACTTACTCTTTTTAAATCAAATTCCTTTGTTAATTCTTCTAAAGAGAAAATTTCTTGTTCTGTTCCAGGATTCCATCCCAAGAAGGCCAACATATTTATAAAAGCATCAGCAAAATAACCATCTTCTTTATATCCACGTGAAACATCACCAGTTTGTTCGTTTGTAAATTCTAAAGGAAATACAGGGAAACCTAATTTATCTCCATCTCTTTTACTTAATTTTCCTTTTCCAACAGGTTTTAAAATTAAAGGTAAATGCGCAAATTTAGGAGCATCCCAACCAAAAGCTCTGTATAATAAAATATGTAAAGGCATTGATGGTAACCATTCTTCACCTCGAATTACGTGAGAGATTTCCATTAAATGATCATCAACAATATTTGCTAAATGATAGGTTGGCATTCCATCTCCTTTAAATAAAATTTTATCATCTAAAGTATTAGTGTCAATTTTAATATCTCCACGAATTTCATCATTCATTCGTAAAAGTTCATCTTGTGGAGTTTTAAAACGAATTACATAATTTTCTCCAGAATTAATTCTGTTTTGTACTTCTTCATCAGTTAAAACCAATGAATTTACCAAACGTCCTTTTTCTCTGTTATGCCAATTATAAATAAATGTTTTTCCTTCTGCTTCATGTCCTTTTCTATGCGCATCTAATTGTTCTGAAGTATCAAAAGCATAATATGCCCAACCAGTTTCTATTAATTGATCAGCATATTTTTTATATAAATCTTTACGTTCTGATTGTCTGTAAGGACCAAATTTCTCGTTTTTACCTGGACCTTCATCAAACGGAATATTAGACCATTCTAAAGAATCTATAATGTATTGTTCTGCATTTGCAACATAACGTGTTTGGTCTGTATCTTCAATACGTAACACAAAAGTTCCACCATGTTTTTTAGCAAATAAATAATTAAATAAAGCAGTTCTTACACCACCAATATGTAAAGGTCCTGTAGGACTTGGTGCAAAACGCACACGAACATTAGATTCCATTTTTTAACTTTTTGAGGTTGCAAAGATACTTTCTTAAGGGCATAAAAAAAAGCCTTTAAAGAAAAGGCTTCGTCGTAATTGTCTAAATGCTTTGTAGTTTAAAACTTCTTATAAATTCCAAAAGATAAAGCTATTTGTTTTGCAACATTATTTCCAAAGAATGCAGCTGGTAAACTTGCTGTAACTCCAAAATTATTAGAAAACTCTCCAATTGCTTTTACACCAACAATACCATATTCTTGATCATCTACATATAAACCTGTTATTTGATTAGAAACAGGTAAAACAACATCACCGTTTTTAAATGATTTTGAAATATCTAAAAAACCTATCAACCAGATTTTCTTACTTATTTTTCCTCCATATTCTCCACCAAATTTAATGTTAGAACTGTAATTATTAGTTCTAATATTTGCTCCAATAAATGTTTGTAAATAGCTATTTCCAAAACTTTTTCCTGATAAAAACAAAGGCGTAAAAGTAAAAGCATCATAACCAGTTCTTATACCTGTGTTATTATCAAAACTACCCGTATTTGCTTCTACTGATAGCTGACCAGAGAGCAACCAATCTTTTTTATAAAAGTTGTGTTTTATTCCAATTTCTATATTTCCTAGAGCTGTTGTTGAACTTTCTTCTATTTGAGTAAAAACATTATTTGCATCATTATTAAAACCTTCAGTTTTTATCAATTTTAAAGGTAAATTTACCAATAAAGTAGTTTTTTCTGATAAACCATATTCTCCATAAAATTGCAACGTATTATCAGTAATGTTTCTTTGAAGTTTATACTCAGGATCACCAAACAATGTATTATAACTAGGTATTGTTGTAAAAGAAAGTTGCGTATAAAAGGCTCCTTTTTCTTTTGTCCAAGGACCTTGTGCAAATGCTGAAATACTAATAAATAATAAGACTATTTTAATGATATTTTTCATGACTTTAATTTTTATAATCACTTAGTTGTTTTCATTATTAAATACTTACAAAATCGTTTTAACAATTATTTGATTGTGTATCTATGTAAAAATACTATTTTTATTAGTTGAAAATGGGAGGATTTAAAGAAATAGAGCAAAAATTACATCAATTTACGCGTAAATATTATACAAATGAATTGATAAAAGGTGGAATTTTATTTCTCGCTTTAGGATTTCTATATTTATTTTTCACTTTATTTTTAGAGTATTTTCTATGGTTAAAACCTACCGCCAGAACTATTTTATTCTGGTTGTTTATTTTGGTTGAAGTTATTCTATTAATCCGATTTATTTTAACGCCAATTTTTAAATTAATTGGGTTAAGAAAAGGGATTTCTTTAGTAGAATCATCAAAAATTATTGGTAACCATTTTCCTGAAGTAGAAGACAAATTATTAAACGTTTTACAGCTAAAAGAAACTTCTAATCAGTCTGAATTAATTTTAGCAAGTATCAATCAAAAATCAGAAGAATTACAACCCATTCCGTTTGTTAAAGCAATTGATTTTAAAAAGAACTCGAAGTATTTAAAATATATTCTTGTTCCTGTTTTAATTTGGTTAATTACTTTACTTACAGGTAATAATAGTGTTTTTAAAGAAAGTTTAGAACGAGTTGTACATCATAGAACTGCTTATAATCCTCCAGCTCCATTTACTTTTTTTGTTACCAATAAAAACTTACAAGTTATTCAAGGAAAACCATTTACAATTTGGATTCAAACTGAAGGAAATGTTTTGCCAAGTGAAGCAAAAATAGCTTTCGATAATCAACAATATTATCTTCAAAATAAAGGAAATGGTTTTTTTAGCTACACGTTTTCAGAATTAAATAATAATACAGAATTTTTCTTAGAAGCAAATGGAATTCAATCTCAATATTATACAATTAACGTAATTAAAACACCAACAATTCAGAATATTACAATGCAATTAATGTATCCAAGATATGTTGGTAAAAAAAACGAGAAAATTAATAATACAGGAAATATTACAGTTCCTGAAGGAACAAAAATTACGTGGAATGTTACAACCAATCAAACAGATTCTTTGGCTTTTATCAATAATAAAAAAAGAAGTCTTTTTAATGAAATTTCTAAAAATGACTTCCAATTTTCAAAAAGAATTCAGAATCCTTTAAATTATCAAATAGCGTCATCAAACAAAAATTTAAAAGATTATGAGAACTTACAGTTTTCTGTAGATGTTGTAAAAGATGAATCTCCATTAATTTCTGTTACATCAGATATTGATAGTATTTCACGTGGAACAGCACAATTTGCTGGTCAGATTTCTGATGATTATGGATTGAAAAAATTACAAATTGTTTATTATGATGAAGCTAATCCACAAAATCCACAAACATTCGATTTACAAATTACAAAAGAAAACATCCAAACTTTTTTTTATCAATTTCCTGATGGATTATATTTAGATAAAGGAGTTAATTACGAATTGTATTTTCAGGTTTTCGATAACGATGCTGTAAATGGAAATAAAACAGCAAAAAGTAAAGTTTTTAATTATAGAAATAAAACAGCAGAAGAAGTAGAAGAGGAGTTGCTACAAGAACAAAAAAACACTATTAATAATTTAGAGAATTCTATTTTACAACAAAATAAACAACAAAAAGAATTAGAGAAAATTAAAAATGATATCCAGAATAGAAAGAATTTAAAATGGACTGATAAAAAGAAGGTTCAGAATTTTGTAAAACGCCAGAATCAATACAAACAAATGATGCAACGCCAAACAGATAAGTTGCAAGAAAATTTGGATGAGAAAAAGGAGGAAAACGAAAACCTTCAGAATAAAAAAGAAGAACTTAAAAAACGTATAGAAGAATTAAAGAAGTTAGAAAAGCAACAGAAGTTGTTAGATGAAATTGAAAAAATGGCAGATAAAATTAATAAGGAAGACTTATTAAAAAAAGCCAAAGAATTAGCACAACAAAATAAACAACAACAAAGAAGTTTAGAGCGTATTTTAGAATTAACAAAACGTTTTTATGTTGAACAAAAAACAATGCAAATTGCTAATAAGATTGATGAATTAGCTAAAAAGCAAGATGAACTTATTAATAAAGTAGAAGACAATTTAGAAGCTCAAAAAGACATTAATAAAGAATTTGAGAAAATTAAAAAAGATCTCGAAGAGTTAGAAAAAGATAATGAGAAATTAAAAGAACCAATGGAGCTTCCAGATGTTGAAGATGAGAAAGAGGTAGTTACAGAAGAATTAAAAAAGTCTGAAGAAAATTTAAATAATAAAAAGGATAAAGAAGCTAAAAATAATCAAAAGAAATCATCTAAAAAGATGAAGGAAATGAGTGCTAAAATGCAAAAAGCAATGATGGAAATGGAAGGAGAGTCCATTGAAGAAAACATGGATGATTTGCGTAAAATTTTAGAAAACCTTGTTACTTTTTCTTTTAAGCAAGAATCATTAATGAATAAATTTAGTGATATTTCTACTTCACATCCAGATTTTGGTAAAGATTTAAAAAATCAAAACAACATTAAAACCTATTTTGAGCATATAGATGATAGTTTACATGTATTGTCTATGCGTTTGCCAAAAATCTCTGCCAAGATTCAAGATGATTTATCTACAGCTCATTATAATTTAGATCAATCTTTAGAAAATTTTTCAGAAAATAGATTTTCAAACGGAGTATCTAATCAACGTTATGTAATGACTGCCACCAATAATTTAGCAGATTATTTAAGTAGTATTTTAAATAATATGAAAAATTCTATGTCTATGAAAATGGGCAAAGGCAAAGGCAAAAAAGGAGAAGGGTTTAGTTTACCAGATTTGATAAAGAAACAAGGTGACTTGGCAAAGAAAATGGAAGAAGGTAAGAAAAAAGGTCAAAAGAAAGGAAAAGGTAAAGAAGGAGGGAAGCCAGATGAAAACGGAAAACCAGGTGATAAAGGCAAGAAAGGGAAGGGAAATAAACCTGGAGAAAAAGGAGACAAACCAGGACAAAACGGTAAAAAAGATGGTCAAGGTAATGGAGATTCTAATGATGATTTAGATGGTGAAATCTATGAAATTTATAAAGAACAAAGCCAATTAAGACAGCAATTGCAAGAAGCTATTAAAGAAGGAGAAAATGGAAAACCTGGAGGAAACGCATCTGCAAAGAGAGCTTTAAAAACAATGGAGCAATTAGAAAATGAAATTCTTGAAAAAGGATTTAATGCTGGAACGCTTCAGAAAATGAAAAATTTAAATTACGAGTTGCTTAAATTAGATAAAGCTGCTTTAGAACAAGGAAAAGATAAGAAGCGAAAATCTACTTCAAGTTTAAAGGAAAATCAAAAGAATAATTCCAAAGCACTACAATTTAAAAAGCTGTTTTATAATCAAACCGAAATATTAAACAGACAATCATTACCTTTGCAGCAAAATTTTAAAAATAAGGTTCGAGAATATTTTTCTGAACCACAGAAAAAGAAACTATGATAACTTTTAATTATGAAACTTCTTTTCAACTTAATACTGAATCTATTTTAGAAAAATGGATTCAAAATGTTGTGGAGTTACATGGTTTTGAATTGGGAGAAATCAACTATATTTTTTGTGATGATGCATATCTTCATAAATTAAATGTAGAGTTTTTGCAACATGATACGCTTACAGATGTTATCAGTTTTGATAATACTTTAGGTAAGTTGATAAATGGAGATATTTATATCTCTATTGAAAGAGTAGAAGATAACGCTAAAGATTTTAAGGTTTCATTTGATGAAGAATTACACAGAGTAATGATTCATGGAGTTTTACATTATACAGGTTTAAAGGATAAAACTAATAATGAAAAACAAATTATGAGACAATCTGAAAACAGTGCATTACTTTTATTAAAGAATTGATAATCAGATATATATAATATAGTTTCACGTGGAACGTTAAAAAATGAGTTTATTTACAACAACATATGATGTTATAGTAGTAGGAGGTGGTCACGCAGGAAGTGAGGCTGCTGCTGCCAGTGCAAACATGGGTGCACACACTTTATTAATTACAATGAATTTGCAGAATATTGCTCAAATGAGTTGTAATCCTGCTATGGGAGGAATTGCAAAAGGACAAATAGTAAGAGAGATTGATGCGTTAGGAGGTTACAGTGCAGTTGTTACAGATAAAACATCAATTCAGTTTAAGATGTTAAATAAATCTAAAGGACCTGCAATGTGGAGTCCACGAGCGCAGTCTGATAGAATGCAATTCGCAGAATGTTGGAGAATCATGTTAGAGCAAACTGAGAATTTAGATTTTTATCAAGATTCTGTTAACGGTTTATTATTCGATGAAAATAAAATTATTGGTGTAAAAACAGCTTTAGGATTAGAAATAAAAGCGAAGACTGTTATTATAACAGCAGGTACTTTTTTAAATGGTTTAATTCATATTGGAGATAAAAGTTTTGGTGGAGGAAGAGCGGGTGAAGGAGCTTCTACTGGAATTACAGAAGACTTGGTAAAAAAAGGTTTTGAATCTGGTAGAATGAAAACAGGAACTCCTCCAAGAGTTGATGGAAGATCTCTAGATTATTCTAAAATGATAGAGCAACCTGGAGATGAAATTACTGAGAAATTTTCATATTTACCAACAACAAAAGCATTGGTAAAACAACGTTCATGTTGGTTAACATATACGAATTTAAATGTGCATGATTCTTTGCGTGAAGGTTTTGATAGATCTCCAATGTTTAATGGTAGAATTAAATCTACAGGTCCAAGATATTGTCCATCAATTGAAGATAAGATAGATCGATTTGCAACAAAAGATCGACACCAAATTTTTGTAGAACCAGAAGGTTGGACAACTTGTGAAATGTATGTAAATGGATTTTCAACTTCTTTACCAGAAGATATTCAAGACAAAGCAATACGTTCTATAGAAGGTTTTGAAAATGTGAAGTTTTTAAGATATGGATATGCAATAGAATATGATTTCTTTCAACCAACACAATTAAAGCATTCTTTAGAAACAAAGTTAATTGAAAACTTGTTTTTTGCCGGTCAAATAAATGGTACAACTGGTTACGAAGAAGCAGCAGCACAAGGTTTAATGGCTGGTGTAAATGCTGCATTAAAAGTTCAAGATAAACAGCCTTTTATTTTAAAAAGAAATGAAGCTTATATTGGTGTTTTAATAGATGATTTAATTACTAAAGGAACAGAAGAACCATATAGAATGTTTACTTCTCGTGCTGAATATAGAACTTTGTTAAGACAAGATAATGCAGATTTAAGATTAACTCCTTTGGCTTTTGAATTGGGTTTAGCATCAAAAGAAAGAATGGATAGGGTTCTAGAAAAACAACGTAAAACAGATTTGTTAATTAAATTCTTAAATGAAACAAGTGTTCGTCAAGAAGAAATAAATCCTATTTTAGAAGCTAAAAATCTTGCATTAATTAACCAGTCTATGAAGCTTTTTAAAATAGCAGCTAGACCTCAATTAGATTTTTCAGATTTCAAAAACATTAAGAAGTTAACTGCTTTTGTGGAAGAGAATGCTATTGATAAAGAAATTATAGAACAAGCAGAAATACATTTAAAATATTCTGGTTATATAGATAAAGAAAAGAACAATGCAGATAAATTAAACAGGTTAGAAAGTGTTATGATCCCTTCGAAGTTTAATTATCATAAGGTGCAATCTCTTTCTTTTGAAGCTAGAGAAAAATTAAGTAAAATACAACCAACATCAATATCACAAGCAAGTAGAATAAGTGGCGTTTCCCCCAGCGATATTTCTGTACTTCTAGTTTATATGGGTAGATAAATTGAAATAGATTTATTGAATGTTCCTCGTGGAACATTTAAGGAAAAATAAAAAAATGGGGAAAGAAAAAGAATTGTTTAAGAAATTAAAACCTTTTTTAAATTGTAAAGATTACACCGTTTCTAAAGAAAGTTACGAAGTAATGTTGAATCAAGAATATGAGATGTTAGTAACTTCACCTATTCCTGTAGATTTAGAAAATTATTATAAAAGTGAAGATTATATTTCTCACACAGATAGTAAAAAATCGCTCTTAAATAAGGTCTACCAAACTGTAAGAAATTATACTTTAAATAAAAAACTAGCGTTAATAAATTCTTTTGAAACTGAAGGTAAAAACATTTTAGATGTTGGTGCAGGAACAGGAGATTTTTTAAAAGTTTGTAAAACGAATGGTTGGAATACTTTTGGTATTGAACCTAGTTCTTCTGCAAGAAATATTGCAGAAAGTAAGAATGTGATTTTAGGGGAAAAGTTAGAAGATATTCACAATAAAAAATTTGATGTTATTTCTCTTTGGCATGTTTTAGAACATGTAGAAAATTTAAAAGATTATATATCTAATCTAAAAAAACTTTTAAAAGAAAACGGAAAATTAATAATTGCGGTACCTAATTTTAAAAGTTATGATGCTAATTATTATAAAGAACATTGGGCTGCATTTGACGTACCAAGACATATTTGGCATTTCTCTCAAACAGCAATAAAAAAACTCTTTTCTGAAGAAGATATGATTATTGAAAAAACACTTCCAATGATATTTGATTCTTATTATGTTTCTTTGTTGAGTGAAAAATATAAGTCTGGTAAAATGAAGCTACTTTCTTCTTTATATCGTGGTTTTGTTTCAAACCGCAAAGCAAGAACCACATCTGAGTATTCTTCTTTGATTTATATCATTAAAAACAAGTAAATTCTTATTTTAAAGCTATTAAAATCTATTTTAATTACAAAAACATATACTTTATTTAAAAAAATATAAAAAACCCTTAAAACGATAGTTTTAAGGGTTTTTTATATAGATGTTTCTTATAATTTTTTAATTTATTATCAATTTTAATTATTTAATAGAAATACGCCAAATACTGTTATTAAAAAATAGACACCTAAAGACATCGCTCCTGCATAATCTTTTGCTAAACGTTGACCAATAAGTAAAAATAATAATATGATGGCTGTGAGCTCTATTCCCAACAAAGCAATTTCTTTTGCGCCAGAATTTATAAGTTGATAAGTTCCAACAATCATTAAAGGAACTGCAATAAATTCTAGAATTACAATAATTGCTAATAAAAGAGGAACACTATTTTTTAACGGAGAGTTTTTAAAATGATCTCTAGTAAAAGAAACATTTCCTTTCCAATCTGATATTTTTTCAATTCCAGATAATAAATAGGTAATAATTAAAAAAAGAAGAATTAAAACTTCTGCAGGATAACTAGATAGTAATTTCATTTAGTACTTTTTATTTTCCGAATAAACGTTGAAAAAAGTTTTTAGCTTTTCCTTTAACTTCTTTTAGTTCTTCTTTTGCATCTTCTGCAAAATCAACAATATGTTCTGCAGCTTCTCCTGCTAATTCAGATGCTTTTTCACTTACATCTTCAAATGCTTCTTTTGCATCTTCTTTAAATTCACCAGCTTTTTCTTTTATGTTTTCTACATTTTCACTCGATAAAATTTCAGAAATTTTTTCTTTAGCATCATTCGCAAGTTCTGTGGCTTTCTCAGTAACATCTCCTAAAACTTCTTTAGCTTCAGCAGCTATTTCGTTGGCTTTGGCTTTTACGTTTTCCATAGTTTCTTCAGAAACTACTTCGTTCATTTTTTCTTTCGCACTTTCTAAAACCTCTTTCGCATCTTCTTTAAATTCTGTTGCTTTTTCTTTTACTTCTTCTGAAATGGATTTTGCAACTTCTTTGTTCTCTGGTTTTTTATTTTCTGACATAATATATTGATTATCTGTTAGTTAAAATTATTTAAAAGCTTGATCTATAGGTTCCCAAAGCTCAATTTTGTTGCCTTCGTTATCTAAAATCCAACCAAATTTTCCATATTCATACTCTTCCATTTCACCAAGAATGGTAACTCCTTCTTTTTTTAATTCTTCAAGTAATTCAACTAAGTTTTCTACTCTGTAATTAAACATAAAGTTTTTCTTAGACGGCTCAAAATGATTGGTATCTTTTTTAAAAGGACTCCATTGTGTAGAACAATCATTTCCTTGTTTATCTTTCCACCAAAAAGTAGATCCCCAATCATCAGTATTAAAACCTAAATGATTTTTATACCAATCTTTTGTTGCTTTTGGATCTTCTGTTTTAAAAAATAATCCTCCAATACCTGTTACTCTATTTTTCATTTTTAAAACTATTTTTTTGTGACAGATTCATAAACATCAATCCAATTTTCTGGAGACATTTTTGTAGCCAATTCACCAATTAAATCAAAAGGAATTTCATCTATTTTTTTAAAACGAACACAACTTTTACCCATATCTAATTTTCTTTTAACATGATTAGGATATGCTGTAACAAACCAATCTAATAGTTCTTTTTTTGCATACATACCCATGTGATAAATATTTATAGAATTTTTTTGCGAAGCAATATTCATAAACGGCAAAGGCAATTGAGGATCACAATGATAGCCATTTGGGTATTTAGAATGTGGAACAACATAACCAATCATTCCATAATTCATGGTTTCTTCAAAACCATTTGGAAGGTTTTCTTTGATTATTTTTCGTAATTTATTTATGGGTGCTTTTCTTTCTTCAGGAAGTTGACTAACATAATCATCTACTGAATTTGCTTCGTATTTCATAACTTACAGTTTGAAGCCACAAGTTAACAAAATTTTGCTTTTATTTTATCTACGATCGTTTGTGCTAACCTTTCTTTACTTTCAATAGTCCAACCTGCAACATGAGGAGATAAAAGAACGTTTTCTGAATTGATTAAATATTTAAAAGCGTCTGGCATTTTATCATCAGAAAAAAGATTTTCGAAAGAAGCTTTTTCATATTCTAAAACATCTAAACCTGCACCAAGTATTTTTTTAGATTTTAAAGCAGCAACAAGATCTTTTGTAACAACAGATTTTCCCCTGGCAGTATTTATCAACCAAAAAGGTTTTGAAAATTTATTGATAAAACCCTCATCAATCATATTTATGGTAAGTGATGTTTGAGGTGTATGTAAACTTAAAACATCTGCATTTTTTTGTAATTCTTTCAAAGAAACTTGCGTACAATTTTCATCACCAACATTTGGTTTTATATCATAGCAAATCACTTTTACATCAAAACCACGAAGTTTTTTAGCAAAAGATTTTCCCATATTTCCATAACCAATTAAGCCAACAGTTCGTCCATCTAATTCAATTCCACGATTTTCTTCTCGCAACCATTTTCCGTTTCTAACTTCTTTATCAGCTTTATTTAGTTTGTTGAATAGTGATAATAACATCCCTAGAGAATGTTCTCCAACAGCATTTCTATTTCCTTCTGGAGCAGCAATTAATTCAATATTTTTTAAAGTAGCATACTCACAATCTATATTTTCTAAACCAGCGCCTACACGCCCAATAAACTTTAGTTTTGTTGCTTTGTCTAGAAAGTTTTTATCAATAGAAAAACGACTTCTAATGATAAAACCATCATAGTTGTGAATTTTAGCTTCTATTTCTTCTTTTGATGAAGTGTAATCTTCATCATTTGTAAAACCTAAATTGTTAAGTTGATTTAGTAATAAAGAATGATTTGAATCTAAGTGAAGTATTTTCATGATAAGATTTCTAGATTTTTAGAGATGACTAAAATTTTGACATCATCTAAATTAATACTGCTCTTTTTCACTCGGAAAATTACCACTTTTTACATCGGCACTATAGCTTTCAAAAGCACCAGTCATTTCTTTATACAAATCTAAATATCTACGTAAAAAACGAGGGTTAAATTCATGTGTCATTCCAATCATATCATGAGTAACTAAAACTTGACCATCAACTCCATTTCCAGCTCCAATTCCAATAACAGGAATTGTTAAAGCTTCAGCCACTTTCTTAGCTAATTTTGCAGGAACTTTTTCTAAAACTAAAGCAAAACAACCAATTTTTTCTAGCATTAATGCATCTTTCATTAATTTTTCTGCTTCTTGTTCTTCTTTAGCTCTAACAGTATATGTTCCGAATTTATAAATAGATTGAGGTGTTAAACCTAAATGCCCCATTACAGGAATTCCTGCATTTAAAATACGTTTTATATATTCTTTAAATTCTCTACCACCTTCTAATTTTATAGAATGTCCACCACTTTCTTTCATAATTCTAATAGCAGAACGCAAAGCTTCTTTTGGATCAGATTGATAACTACCAAAAGGTAAATCTACAACAACCAAACAACGATCTATTGCTCTAACTACAGAGCTTGCATGATAAATCATTTGATCTAAAGTAATTGGTAAAGTTGTTTCATGACCCGCCATTACATTAGAAGCAGAATCTCCAACAAGAATTACATCTATTCCTGCGCCATCAACAATTTTAGCCATGGTATAGTCATAAGCAGTTAACATAGAAATTTTCTCTCCATTAGATTTCATATCTACTAAAGATTTTACGGTAACTCTCTTATATTCTTTTTTTGCTACAGACATATTTGTTTATTTTGAATTTGGTAAAAGTAATGAATATAGAACTATTTTAAACGAGTTAATTATTAGTTAATTCGTAGTTTCTAATTTTTTTACTTGTTCTTATTTATTTAGTTTTATTTTTTAAAATCATTTACTATGCCAAGAATTATTGTTTTATTAATTGCTTTCGTTTTTTCAGTAACTATTGTCGCACAAGAAAAGACGGAAGAAGAAGCAGTTAAAAAAACAATTGAAACTTTTTTTGAAGGATTACACAAAGGAGATTCTACAATTATGAAGACAACACTTCATAAAGACATTAAAATTCAAACAACACATACCAATAAAGAAGGTAAGAAGTTGTTAAAAAATGAAACACGTGCACAGTTATTAAAAGCAATTGCAAATAAAAATCCGACAGATATTTATTTAGAAAAGTTGCTTTCTTATGATATTAAAATTGATGGAAATTTAGCTTCAGTTTGGACACCTTACGAGTTTTATTTCAATGGAAACTTTAGTCATTGTGGCGCAAATTCTTTTCAATTATTTAATAATAATGGCAATTGGCAAATTATTTTTTTGGTAGATATGAGAAGAAGGGGGGATTGCACCCATTTAAAGGATAAAAAATAACCTATATTTGGTGTTTCAAAATTGATGATGTCAGAGACTGTAATACATACAATAGATTCTAGTAAATGGATTGATTCTTACGCAGATTATTTGTTTAATTATACTGTGGTAAGAGTTAATGATGCTGACTTGGCAAAAGATATTGTACAAGATACTTTTTTTGCAGGATTAAAATCTGCTAAGAATTTTCAAGGAAAATCTACAGAAAGAACCTGGCTAGTTTCTATTTTAAAAAGAAAAATTATAGATCATTATAGAAAAATAAATTCTAAAAAGGGACAAGCCGAAGTTAGAATGAATTTCTATGATAATGGAGAAAATGAAGGAAGTTGGATTGAAGAAAGAGTTCCACAAAGTTGGGATAATCAATCTGAAAAAGACATTGAAAACGAAGAATTAAAAAGTCAGTTAGAAAGCTGTATAAATAAATTACCAGAAAAATATGCAATGGTTTTTAGAATGAAAACTATTCAAGAATTTGAAACAGAAGAAATTTGTAAGGAATTAGACATCACTCCGTCAAATTTATGGGTAATTATCCACAGAGCTAGAACACAGCTAAGAAAGTGTATGGAAGATAATTGGTTTAAAAATTAACGGATGTTTAAAAAAATAAATATAACTTGCGACCAAGCAACAACTATATGTGATAAAAATCAATATGGTGAAGCAACGTTTTTAGAAAAGGTGAAGTTAAATATTCATTTTTTAAGATGTAGAATATGTTCTTTATACACAAAACAAAATATAACTTTATCACGTTTTTATAAAAAAGAAGCGTTAAATTGTAAAGAAAAAAAACACTGTTTAAGTAAAGAAGAAAAAGAGAGTCTTAAAAAGAATTTAGAAAATATAGAGTCATAAATAATTTTTTTGTAGTTTTTGTAAAAACTACGTTTTTGATTTTTTGTTAGATTGAAACGGGATTTATAGAAATATAGATTCCGTTTTTTTGTACTTTTGAAAATGTCCTCTCGAGCGCAGTCGAGAGGTTTTTGTAGAAACTAAATAAGGTCTCGACTGCGCTCGACCAGACAGAAAAATGCATTTTTTACCAGAAAATATAGATACTTATGTTGTAGAACATTCGCAACAAGAGCCAAAAATTTTACAAGAGTTAAGTAAAGAAACTTGGCAAAAGGTGTTAAACCCAAGAATGTTAAGCGGCGCTTTTCAAGGAAGAATATTATCTATGATTTCTAAATTAATTCAACCTAAAAAAATTTTAGAAATAGGCACTTACACAGGTTATTCTGCATTAAGTTTAGCAGAAGGTTTATCTACAGATGGTTGTTTGTATACAATAGATAAAAACGAAGAACTAGAAACACTTCAAAATAAGTATTTTGAGAAGTCGGGATATAAAAATCAAATAAAACAATTTGTTGGCAACGCTATAGAAATTATACCAACTATTAATGAAAAATTCGATTTAGTTTTTATTGATGCAGACAAGTCTAATTACATTAATTATTTTCATTTAATTATTGATAAAATGAATTCTGGAGGAGTTATTTTATCTGATAATGTACTTTGGAGTGGAAAAGTGGTAGAAAAATTAGATCCAAAAGACAAAGACACAAAAGTGCTTTTAGAGTATAATAAATTACTAAATTCAGATGTTAGAATAGAAACAGTATTGTTACCAATAAGAGATGGTTTAACAATTAGCAGAGTAAAGTAATTGTTTAAAGATTACGTTTTATTGGGCCAGCAATGTCCTCAATATCTTTTTTAACTCTTTTAAAATCTTCACCAATACCTTTTGTAGTTTCTTTAGCTGCATCGGTAACAGTTTTTTGATTCTCAGAACTGTCTTTTATTTCTCTCTTAATATCATTGGTTGCGTCTTTTACCTGGCGCATTCCTTTTCCTAAACCTCTTGCAATTTCAGGTATTTTATCTGCACCAAATACCATAACAACAATCAACATGATTACCATTATTTCTGGTCCACTAATAAAAAGGAAAGATGTATTCATATTGCAAAGATACTGAGTTATTTTAATATAAATAATAAACTATAATTTCTTTAATGTACTTTTTCTTTTTTTATAAATATCTAGGTAATTATTTAACCTTTAAAATCAAATTTAGCTTGTCTATCATACATAATAATGCTCCCAGCTACAGAAACGTTTAGGCTCAACTCAGATTTAAACTTTACTAAATGATGCGATTTTTCAATAGCTAATTTAGACATTCCATGGTCTTCAGCGCCTAATAAATACACACAACGTCTAGGATGCTCAAAAGTTTCTAATTGTACCGCTTTTTCATCTAATTCTACACCAACTAACATGGCGCCTTTTGGCAAGTTGCTAAAGAAATTTTCAAAAGTTTCGTAATGAAAATAAGGCATTGCACCAGTAGCTTTATGAGTATCACAAGCTTGTTTTGCATACCTGTTACCAATGGTAAAAATAAAACTAGCACCCATGTTTTGTGCAGATCGCCACAAAACACCTAAGTTTTCTGGAGTTTTTCCATTCTGAATTCCAATACCAAAAAAACCTTGTTCTAAATTGTTTACCATTACTTTTTAATCAACATTCGCTTAATCTCGTTCAATTTCATTAAGGCTTCAATTGGCGTTAACGTATCAATATTTGTGGCTAAAATCTCTTCTTTAATGTTTTCTAATAAAGGATCGTCTAATTGAAAAAAGCTAAGTTGCATTTCTTCATGCTGTGCTTGTTTTAAAACGTCTTTTACTTCTGCATTTGAATGATTTTTTTCTAACTGAGCTAAAATTTTATTTGCTCTATGAATTACCAAACTTGGCATTCCTGCTAGTTTTGCAACATGAATTCCAAAACTATGATTAGAACCACCAGAAACTAATTTTCGTAAGAAAATGATGTTATCTTTTAACTCTTTTACAGAAACATTAAAGTTTTTAATACGCTCAAAAGTAGCCGTCATCTCATTTAATTCGTGATAATGCGTAGCAAATAATGTTTTTGCTTTTGACGGATGTTCGTGTAAGTATTCTGCAATTGCCCAAGCAATAGAAATTCCATCATAAGTAGAAGTTCCACGACCAATTTCATCTAATAAAACCAAACTACGCTTAGAAATATTATTTAAAATAGAAGCAGTTTCATTCATTTCTACCATAAACGTAGATTCTCCCATAGAAATATTATCACTTGCACCAACTCGTGTAAAAATCTTATCTACAATACCAATTTTTGCATTTTGAGCAGGCACATAACTTCCCATTTGTGCTAATAAAACAATTAAGGCAGTTTGACGTAAAATTGCAGATTTACCAGACATATTTGGCCCAGTAATCATAATTATTTGTTGCTGATTTCTATTTAAAACAACATCATTTGCAATATAAGCTTGATCAATTGGTAATTGTTTTTCAATAACAGGATGACGCCCGTTTTTAATATCTAAATCTGTACTTTCATCCATAATTGGACGTACATAATTATTGTCTATTGCTAATTTAGAAAACGATAAAAGACAATCTATTTTTGCAATAATTTGCGCATTTTCTTGAACTGGTTGTACAAACTGAATAATATATTGAATCAGTTTTGCGAAAATTTCTTGCTCTAAAGCCTGAATTTTTTCTTCAGCGCCCAAAATTTTGGTTTCGTATTCTTTTAATTCTTCGGTAATATAACGTTCTGCATTAACCAAGGTTTGCTTGCGAATCCATTCTTCTGGAACTTTGTCTTTATGTGTGTTTCTAACCTCAATATAATACCCAAAAACGTTGTTAAAAGCAATCTTTAAACTAGAGATTCCTGTGCGCTCTGTTTCACGCGCCAACATATTATCTAAGTATTCTTTTCCAGAATTAGAAATAGCACGTAAATCATCTAATTCTTGCGAAACAGCACTCGCAATTGCGTTTCCTTTATTAATATTTACTGGTGCATCATCAAATAAAGTTTCGGATATTTTATCAATTAAAACATCACAAGAATGTAATTGAGTTCCTAAGTTATGTACTGTTTTATTTTTACTTTTTTCTGATGCTAATTTTATCGGTAAAATTGCTTTTAAAGAATCTTTTAATAAAACAATTTCTCTTGGTGATGCTTTGCCTGTAGCAACTTTAGAAATTAAACGTTCTAAATCTGATATTTGTTTTAATTGATAGGTTACAGTTTCAGAAAAATCTTCTGAATCTATAAAAAACTTTACCAATTCATGACGATTTTTAATTGCATCTAAATTTTTTAAAGGAAGCGCCAACCAACGTTTTAATAATCGTCCACCCATTGGCGAAATGGTTTTATCAATAACATTTAAAAGTGTAACTGCGTTTACAGAATTAGGATTATATAATTCTAAATTTCTTACTGTAAATCGGTCCATCCAAACATAATTATCTTCAGCAATTCTGCTAATAGATTGTATATGTTTTAATTTATTATGTTGTGTTTCTGATAAATAATACAACACAGCACCAGCAGCAATTACTCCGTTTTGTAAATCATTTACACCAAAACCTTTTAGAGTTTTAACATCAAAATGATGTATTAAAGTTTCATTACCATATTCCTTTTGAAAAACCCAATCGTCTAAATAAAAAGTATAAAAACGGTTTTCAAACAATTCTAAAAATTGTTGTTTGTGCTGTTTTTGAACTAAAACTTCACTCGGATTAAAATTTTGTAACAGTTTATCTATGTATTCTGCATTTCCTTGCGCAACTAAAAACTCTCCTGTAGAAACATCAAGAAATGAAATTCCGAGTTGTTTTTTATCAAAATGAACAGCCGCTAAAAAGTTGTTAGTCTTGGTTTGTAAAACTTCGTCGTTTAAAGAAACTCCAGGAGTTACTAATTCTGTAACACCACGTTTTACAATGGTTTTGGTCATTTTTGGATCTTCTAACTGATCGCAAATTGCAACACGCATTCCTGCTTTTACTAACTTTGGTAAATAGGTATTTAAAGAATGATGAGGAAAACCAGCCAAAGCAGTTTCTGTTTCACTTCCTGCGCCACGTTTAGTCAGTGTAATACCTAAAACTCCAGCCGCTTTTTTTGCATCATCACCAAAGGTTTCGTAGAAATCTCCTACTCTAAACAACAACATTGCATCAGGATATCTCACCTTAATTGCGTTGTACTGTTTCATTAAAGGAGTCACCTTTTTAGCTTTGGATTTTGCCAAGATTTTGAAATTTTTCAGTTAGTTTTGCGAAGTTACAAAAAGTAGGCAGTATTCAGTATTCAGTAAAACAGTTTTTTACTTTGACTGCAACTGCTAACTGAAAATTGAATTATGAGAAAATTAAAGAATAACGAGTTAGGAAGAATTACAGTTGAGGAATTTAAAACTGTAGAAAAAACACCATTAATTGTAGTTTTAGACAATATTAGAAGTTTAAACAATATTGGCTCTGTTTTTAGAACTTCTGATGCTTTTTTAATTGAAAAAATTTATCTCTGTGGTATTACTGCAACTCCGCCAAATAAAGACATTCATAAAACTGCTTTGGGCGCAACAGAATCTGTGGCTTGGGAATATGTAGAAGACACCTTAACTTTAGTTGAAAAATTAAAAAAAGAAAACATTAAAGTTTTGGCTATTGAACAAGCTGAAAATAGTACAAAATTGAATGCTTTTCATCCGAAGAAAAATGAAAAATATGCAATTGTAATGGGTAATGAAGTAAAAGGTGTACAACAAGAAGTTGTAGATGCTTCAGACTTGTGTATCGAAATTCCACAATTGGGCACAAAGCATTCTTTAAATATCTCTGTTACAACAGGTGTTGTTTTGTGGGATTTATTCCAAAAAATGCAGTAAAAAAGGCTTTTTTTAAATCTAATATTCTATTTTTAGAGTGTTAATTGAAAAAGGCTAAAAATGGCATTAAAAGTAGAGAAATTAGAAAGTTTTGTTAAAGATTTCAATCTTCTAAAAGAATGAGGAAAAAAAATCTTCAAAATACATTAAAGCACCTCTCTTTTTTATTATTCTTTGCGAATATTTCTTTGTTTTCTCAAAATAACAAGATAGATTCTATTGGTATTTTGTTAAATGAATATAAAAAAACTAAACAAGTAAATTTACCAGAAAAAGCCTTTCTTTTAGCTGAAAAAAATAAAGGAGATTCTTTACTAAAAAGCACATATGTTAATTTTGGTATGCGTAGTTATTTTAATAAAGACTATGCAAATCTAAATTTAAGTCAAAAAAAATTACATCAATTTTACTTCAAAACAAAAGATACAGCAGCTTTAGCAAAAGGGCATTATTATAAAGCGCTTTTGTTTAAAAAAGATTATGTAGTAGATAGTAGTTTCTATTATTTTAATAGTTCTAAAAACCTATCTGTTCAATTAAAAGATTCTTTAGAAGCTACAAGAAGGTTGCTTTCTATGGCTGCTTTGCAATATAACGAAAGAGATTATTTAGGTAGCGAAAGTACTATTATTGAAGGATTGCGTTATGTAGAACCTTTAAACGAACTTTTCTTTACAGGTCTTTTGTATGAAAGGTTGGGTAATGTTTTATTTATTACAGAAAGACAAGATGAGGCTAGAAAAAATTATCTAAAATTTTTTGAACTTCAAAAAAAGGCAGGTACTTTAAATTTAAAATACGAGGAAGCTAGATTAAATAATCATTTAGCTAAGACATACGAAGCAGAAGAAAATTATATAAAATCTATTGAATTTTTTAATAAGAGCTTATCTATAGATAGCCTTCAATTTAAAAAAACTTATAGGTATGAATCTGCTTTAGAAGGAGTGTCTTATGCTAATTATATGTTGGGTAAAAAAGACTTAGCACTAAAAGGATATTTAGAGGTTTTAAAATCTAGAAAGCATAGAAATTATGATAGAGGTTTAACTTTTTCTCATTCGCTTTTAGGAGATTTTTATATGTCTAAAAACAAAACAAAAAAAGCAATATTTCATACGAAAGAGGGATTAAAGATTGCGAAAAAAATAAATTTTACGGAACGTATTTTAGAAAACTTGATACGTTTATCTAAACTAACAAAAGGTGAAAAAGGAAGGCAATTATTAGAAGATCATTTTGTTTTAAATGATAGTATTTATAGAAGAGAGCGTACTTTAAAAAATCAGTTTGCAAAAATTAGATATGAAACTGAAAAAAAGGATAAAGAAAATGCTAGTTTAAAAGAAGAAAACACCAAAAAGCAATTACTATTAGAAAGAGAACAACAACAAAAAACAATTGGTTGGCTGCTTGCAGGAACCAGTCTTTTAGTTATTGGTTTTGGTACAAGTATTGTTTTAAGCAGAAGAAAAAAGATGCTTTTTGATGCCAAATTACAACAAGTTGAGGTTAGAGAAAATGAACGCCAACAAATAGCAAAATCTTTGCATGATGAAGTTGCTGGAGATATAAGAATGTTACATTTAAAACTCGCTAAAACCAATCTTATTGAAGAAGCAAAAACGCTAGATATTATAAAAGAAAACGTACGAAATTTATCACATCAATTAAGTAGCGAAAGTTTTGATAAAGTTTCTTTTAAAGACCAAATAATTAATTTAATTTCTGATTATTTTGAGATTGATTTTAGAATTAAAGCTCAAGAGATTGATAGTGTCGATTGGAAGAACATTAATAATTCTATTAAAAGAACGCTATTTTTAACTATAAGAGAAAGCATACAGAATGCCAAAAAACATGCAGATGCTTCTGTATTAACAATCAATTTTAAAGAGACCAAAAAAAGTGTTTTTTTAGCTATTTCTGATAATGGTAAAGGTTTTGATGTTACTAAAAATAAAAGCGGAATTGGATTAAAAAATTTGAAAGAAAGGATAGAAGAAATTAGTGGTATTTTTACGATTGAAAGTGTAATAGAAAAAGGAACAAAAACAACTATAGAAATTCCTAAAAATGGAAACTAAAACACGAATATTAATAGCAGATGATCATCAATTAGTAATACAAGGAATTCTATGTTCTTTAAAAGAGGTTGGAGAATTTGATGTGGTTACAACTAATAATTGTGATGATGCTTTTCAGTTGATAAAAAGCAATCAGAATACAAATTCGTTTCAACTTTTGTTTACAGATTTAAGTTTTGATAATACTACAGAAGATACTAATTTAGATGGTGGTGAAGAATTGATTAAAGCAATTAGAAATAATGATTTTGATATAAAAATTGCAGTGATTACTGGGCATACAGAAACCAATAGAGTTTATAATGTAATTAGCAACCTAAATCCGAATGCATATTTATTAAAAAGTAAATGTGATGCTACAGAATTAGGTTTTGCGGTTCAAAAAATGCTAGGTAACGATTATTATTATACGCATGAAATTCATCAAAAAATAATGCGTAGAAACATTATTCAAATTCAAATGGATGATGTTGCTTTGCAAATACTTAAAGAGCTTCCTAATCATCCTAAAATAGCAAATTTAGAAGGAGTTATTACAAAAAGTGATGGTTCTCTTATTAAACTTAGATCAATAGAAACAAAATTAGCAAGTTTAAGAACAGATTTAAATGCCAATAATAATACAGATTTAGTTTTAAAAGCTAAAGAACTTGGTATTATTGATTAAGTTTCACTTTTGCGGAATTCCACATTTTTACTTGCGGTTTTACACACTCTTAATTTAAAGAACCAATGTACTTTTGACGTGTAGATTTTATGCTATAAATCTATAGAGGGAAGTAATTGCAGGTATTATTTAGGGGTATTACCTAAGATTATGAAAAAGAAGAAAAAACCTTTCTATTCAAAA
Source organism: uncultured Polaribacter sp. (assembly GCA_965367085.1). Classification (GTDB taxonomy): domain Bacteria; phylum Bacteroidota; class Bacteroidia; order Flavobacteriales; family Flavobacteriaceae; genus Polaribacter. The sequence continues at coordinate 29,876 of CBDUHF010000017.1, read as the reverse complement.
AGAAAGGTTTTTTTATATGCCTAAAATAAGTTTTGCAATCATAAAATTAATTAAGATTCCAAAATTATCATTACTTGTTGTTATAAACGGACCTGTTGCTATTGCAGGATCTATACCTCTTTTATTTAAAAATAATGGCACAAAAGTTCCTATTAATCCAGCAACAATAATTACAATTACTAGAGATACAGATATAGCTAAAGCTAAATCTACTTTGCCCTTGTAAAGCCATACAAAAATGAACAAAAAGATGGCTAAAATAACGCCATTTAATGCTGCTAAAAGCATTTCTTTAAATAAACGACTGTTTATACTTCCTTTTACATCGTCGTTGGCTAAACCTTGAACAATAATTGCAGAAGATTGTACACCAACATTTCCTGCCATTGCCGCAATTAAAGGTGTAAAAAAGAAAAGCGCTGCATATTTGTCAAAAACTCCATGAAAACCTTCCATAATAATAAATGCACCAACACCTCCAATTAAACCTAAAAACAACCAAGGTAAACGTGCTCTTGTTAAATGTAAAATACTATCGTCTGAATCTACATCTTGTGTTAAACCAGCAGCCATTTGGTAATCTTTGTCTGCTTCTTCTTTTAAAACATCTACAATGTCATCAATAGTAATTCTTCCTACAAGAATATTGTTGTCATCAACAACTGGAATTGCTTCTAAATCGTACTTTGACATTATTTTTGCAACTTCCTCATCATCTTCATTAACGTTTACAGAATCTACTTTTGGTTTAGAAATGTCTGCAATTTTTTGATCAGATTTTGCAATAATTAAATCTTTTAAAGACAACCTACCTACCAATTTATCTTCTTTATCTACAACATAGATAGAATGTACTCTTGTAACATCTTTTGCTTGTCCTCTAATTCTTCGCATACAACCAGCAACTGTCCAAGTTTCATAAACTTTTACCAATTCTTTTGCCATTAAAGCACCTGCAGTATCATCATCATAAGACAATAATTCTTTAATGTCTGCAGCTAATTCATCATCATCTAAGGCATTAATTACGCGCTCTTGTCTTTCTTCAGAAAGTTCTCCAATAATATCTGCAGCATCATCAGAATCCATTTCTCCAACCTCATCAGCAATTTCTTTTGCAGAAAGGTTTTCTAGAATTTTCTCACGAATATCTTCATCTAATTCCGTTAAAATTTCAGAAGTTTTTTCACTATCTAAAAGCTTAATAATGTAGATAGATTCTTCAAAATTAATTTCTTCTAAAACTTCAGCAATATCTGCATGATGTTCTTCATTTAAAAGGGCAAGAATAGCCTTGTTATCCTGATTTTCAATCAGAATTTTTACATGATCTATTACATTATCATCGATTTCAAATGCCATTTTTTGAGATTTTTTCTGTCAGTTCAAAAAACTGGTTTACTGATAATTGTTCTGGGCGTTTTGTAAAGATAGGGTCTTCTTTTAAAGTATCCGAAAGATTGAAGACTTTTAAACTAGAACGCAACATTTTTCTTCGTTGATTAAAGGCTGTTTTTACAACTCTAAAAAATAATTTTTCATCAACAGGAAGTGTAAAGTTCTCTTTTCTTGTTAATCTTATTACTCCAGAATCTACTTTTGGTGGCGGATTAAAAACTGTTGGTGGAACTGTAAAGAGGTATTCTACATCAAAGAAAGCCTGTGTTAAAACGGAAAGAATTCCATAGATTTTACTTCCTTCTTTTTCTGCAATTCTCATGGCAACTTCTTTTTGAAACATACCTGCAAATTCAGGAACAAAGTCTCTATATTCTATTGCTTTAAAAACGATTTGTGTAGAAATATTGTATGGAAAATTACCAATAATTGCTACTTGCTTTTGGTTGAATATTTCAGAAAGATCTTTCTTTAAAAAATCTCCTTCTATAATTTCAAATTTATCTTTTGATGTATCTAATTTTATATGTTCTAAAGGAAAAGTATCATGCAAATAAGCAACAGATTCTCTGTCTAACTCCATTACAGTAATTTTTGGTTTTTTCTCTAAAAGATATTTTGTTAAAACACCCATTCCTGGACCAATTTCTAACACATCATCATAATTGTCTCCAACCAATGCATCTGCAATATCTTTTGCAATTGCTTCGTTCGTTAAAAAATGTTGACCAAGATGTTTTTTTGCTTTAACGCTCATAATTTAATTCTTTGCAACTGTTGGAAAAAACTCATTAATTACTTTTAATTCTGTTCTAAATGTAATCATTTTGTCGGCAAATTTTTTAAAAGCTTCTCCTTGTAATTTATCTGCATCTTCTTTATAATAATCGTTTAATTCTTCTCTAGAATTTGTGGTGTATTGTACAGAATAGGTTCTTCCTCCCATTTCTTCTTCAACCAAAACTTCTGTAAGTTTAGCAGATGTAAATTTACCAGTATTTAATACTTCTAAAATATGAGTTTCCATCCAAGTTAACCATTCTGCATGAACAGTTTCATCTATATTTATAGTTACGTTGTATATGTACATTAATTTACTGTTTTATATTGTTAATTAATTGCATCTCCTCTTAATTTTCTATATTTTTTCCTAGCATCTACAAGGTAAATACTAGAAGAATGATCAAAAATAATCTTTTGATAGTATTCTGATGCTTTTTCAGGGTTATTTAACTTGTTATTATAGACTTCTGCCATTGCGTAAAAGACATCGTCTGTTAAAAAACCTTGTTCATCTGTTGCTATTATTTTTTCTAAATTACCAATTGCATCAATATATTTTTCTTGTTTTATTTGAAGTTTAGCCATTTTAAATAATACATTATTTGTAATTGGTAAAAAGCCACCGTTTAAAGTTTTTAGGCTTTCATCATTTAAAATTGATGTTAAAATAGTAATGGCTTCTTCATTTTTATTTTGAAAAGATAGCAAGTCTGCTTTTGCATATTGTGTTAATCCTGAAGGAATTGAATCTACAGGCTCATTATCTGAAATTACTAAAAATAAATCTACAGCATCATTTGCAATCAACTGTGTAGTAGAGCTTTTTAATATTTTTAACTGTGCTTTTGCCCAAGAAAAATCGCCTTTAAAATAACTAGTTTGAGCTACTTTAAAACGAGCTTGTTGCGCTAATTCGTGATTTTTAAGCTGGGTTTGAATCTGAGAAAAATAAATTAAGGCTTTATTAAATTTACCTGTAAAAACTAAAACATCTCCTAATTTTAGTTTTATTCTAGCTTTAGCAAATTTAGAATTCGAATAGTTGAGCGCTTCTGTTAAAATCTCTTTTGCCTTTTCAGGATTATTCTTCTGAAAAGTTAGAAAATCTGCATATTCAACTTGTAGGTTTATTGTTGATCTGTTTTTGCCAAATTGGGTAAATAAGGATTGAAAAATGGCATCAGTTTCAGAATTTTTTAATGCTACTGCAACTTTAACTATATATAGGTTAGCTGCTATTAAATCTTCTTTTAAAGTAGATTTTACTTTGATAAAATTAAAACACTCCTCAGCTGCTTCATAATCTTCATTCTCAAAAGCAATTTTACCCAAAGTAATAACTGCAGACAAATCTGTAGGATTTCTTTGATACAATGCTTTTTCTTGAATTAGCGCTTTTCTGTAGTCTTTCTGCTGTGTAAATAACCAGCTTAATAAAACGTTCCAAACATCTTTTGGCTTACTTACAGATTTTCTTAAAAGTGTTTTTCTAAAGAGTATATTCTTTTCGTTTTCAGAATCATCAGTAATATATTTACTTGTATATCTCTGAACTAAATTAAAATAATTTTCATTTTTATCAACAAGATTTATATAGGCTTCAAACATTTGTTTAAAGTCTCCTTTTTCGCCATAAATCTGTGCAATTTGAAAACTATAGTTGGCGTTTTCGTTTTTAGCCATTGTTTTTTCATACGCTAAAATGGCATTATCTAATAAATTATAATCTTTAAAAATACGACCAATAATACCACCATATGAAGCATTTTTATCTAAATAATTTAATGCGATATCATAATTAATTTTTGCGTTCTCTTTTTGTTTCTGAAGCTCGTAATTATATCCTAAATATACATATAAGTACACTTGAGAAGCATTTGCTTTCATACGAGATTTTAGTAGTTTTTCTGCATCTATGAATTTTTCTGTTTCTTGATAACAAGAAATTAACCTTCCTAAATAGGTTGTATTAAAAGGACTAGAATCATATAATTTTTTAAAAATCTGTGTCGCTTTTTCGTATACTCCTTCTCTGTAATAATTTTCTGCAAGCAAATAATCGTTTTGAAGATCTTTTTGCGAGAAGCTAATACTACTGATAAACAATAAAATAAGTAAAAAAAACTTTTTCATATATGTTCAAAGATAATCAACTAAAATGTTAAATATTTATTAAAGCAATCTATTTTAGAGTGATGCTTTGTAACATTTTGGCACAGAAGTTGTCTATATAATAAATAACAATCAAATTTTATATTATGAATACATTTAGCCAACAATACCAAATAGCAAAAAATAACTCAATTGAGTTTATGAAAAAAGGACAAATAGCAGCTTATTTTGAAGCTTTGCTAGAAATGAATAAATATAAAAGATTAATGATTGCTGTTGTAGCAAATTAAAGTTAGTTTGCAGTCGTCAGTCTTCAGAAAGCAGTCAGTTTTAGACTGAATACTGCGAACTGAGTACTGCTTACTTATAAAGCTAATCTATAATATCAAATCCACAATAAGGTACCAAAACATCTGGAATTTTAATTCCTTCTGCTGTTTGATAGTTCTCTAATATTCCTGCTAAAACACGAGGTAAAGCTAAAGAGCTTCCATTTAACGTGTGAGCATATTCACTTTTTCCATCTTTATTTTTGAAACGTAGCTTTAATCTATTTGCTTGAAAAGTTTCAAAATTTGAAGCAGAACTAATTTCTAACCATCTGTCTTGTGCTGTAGAAAAAACTTCAAAATCAAAAGTTAAAGCAGCAGTAAAACCAGTATCTCCACCACACAAACGTAAAATTCTGTAAGGCAATTTAAGATCTCTTAATATGTCTTTAATATGTTCTACCATTCCGCTTAAAGCATGGTAAGAATTATCTGGATGTTCAATACGTACAATTTCTACTTTATCAAATTGATGTAATCTGTTTAAGCCACGAACGTGTGCACCGTAACTTCCTGCTTCTCTTCTAAAACAAGGCGTGTAACCCGTACATTTTATAGGAAAATCACTTTCTTGTAATAAATTTCCACGAAACATATTTGTAATTGGCACTTCACCAGTAGGAATTAAATATAAATCATCTACAGTAGCGTGATACATTTGTCCTTCTTTGTCTGGCAATTGCCCAGTTCCAATACCCGAAGCTTCGTTTATTAAATGAGGAACTTGATATTCTTTATAACCTGCTTCAATATTTTTATCTAAAAAATAGTTGATTAATGCACGTTGTAATCTTGCTCCTTTTCCTTTATAAACAGGAAAACCAGCACCCGTAATTTTTGTACCTAATTCAAAATCTATAATATCATACTTCTTTGCTAATTCCCAATGAGGAAGCGCATCTTCACCTAAATCAGGAATTGTTCCTTCGCTAAAAATGTTCTCATTATCTTCTTCAGATTTCCCAGGTTTTACAGAAGCATGAGGTACATTTGGCACTTGATATAACAAGTTTTGTAACTCAACTGCATAAGAATTTAACTTTTCTGTTAACTCTTTAGAGCTTTCTTTTAACCGACTTGTTTTTTCTTTTAAGATGTTTGCTTTTTGTACTTCACCAGATTTAAACAACTGTCCAATTTCTTTGGATAAACTATTAGATTCAGCCAAAACAGTATCAAGAGAAACCTGAGTTGCCCTTCTATTTTCGTCTGCAATTAAAACATTTTCAATAATAGTTTCAGCATTTGCAAAATTTCTTTTTGCTAATCCGTCTAAAACAGTTTGCTTGTTTTCTCTAATAAACTGTACTTGTAACATTTTCTAAAAATTTAAGAAAAGCAAAGATACAGTAAGCAGAAGACTTTAGCAATGGGAAGCTATAGATTGTTTTTAATGTAATCTAAAGAAATTTCTTTGTCTTTTTTAATCTGGGTGATGAGTTCTTCTATAGAATCAAACTTTTGTTCATCTCTTAAAAAGTAAAATAATTCTATAGTTAAATTTTGATTGTATATATCTTTATTGAAATCAAAAAAATGAACTTCAATAGTTTGGTGCTTACCATTTACAGTTGGTCTATTTCCAATATTCATCATTCCAAAGACTTCTTTATTATCAATAGTAGATTTTACAACATAAACACCTGTTTTAGGAATGAGTTTATAGGATTCTTTAATATCTATATTTGCTGTAGGAAAACCAATTTTACCGCCCAATTTTTTACCATTCACAACATTTCCATTCAACATAAAAAGGTAGCCCAAATAATCATTGGCCGTTTTTAAATTTCCAGTTGCTAATGCTTTTCTAACTTTTGTAGAGCTTACAGATACTTCATCTATATCTTGTGCAGGAATTTCTTCAACAGAAAAATCATATAAATGACTGTATTCTGTTAATTGTTCTATATTTCCTTCTCTATTTTTTCCAAAATGATGATCATACCCAATAATTAATTTAGAGATATTAAGTTGATTAACTAATATGTCTCTTACAAACTCTAGCGCTGTCATTCTAGAAAACTCCTTACTAAAAGGGTGAATAATTAAATAATCTAATCCTGTTTTTTCTAAAAGCGTTGCACGTTCATCAATAGTATTAATTAGCTCAATAGAAGCATCTTTTTGTAAAACCATTCTTGGATGTGGAAAAAAGGTTAATAAAACCGATTTTTTTCCTGCTTTTTTAGCATCAGAAACTAATTTTTTTATAATTGTTTGATGACCAAAATGCACACCATCAAAAGTACCAATGGTAACAAATGTTTTTTCCTTTGTAGAAAAGTTAGAAATATTTTGAATTGTAATCAAGAAAATAGAATTAATAGTACAACAAATGTACAATAAGTAATGGTTTTATTTTAACAACAATAGAGTAGTTTTTCTAATCCTATAATGTTAAAATTTCGCCTCTTTTTTATTAAAAACACAAGTTTTTTGCTGTTTTATTGAATAATTCAAAAAAAATTGTATTTTGCGAAATAGTTAACAAATAATTCAAATTATGATAAAAAAGATTTTACTTCTTGCGTTTATAGCTTTTGGTAGCATTACAATGGTCGCTCAAACCACTGTTACTGGGGTAGTTAAGGATGCAAAAACTGGGGAGACACTTCCTGGTGCTAGTGTTAAAGTTTCTAGAAAAGCAATAGGAACAAACACAGATTTTGATGGTGCTTTTGTAATGAAAGTAGCAGATAAACCACCATTTACCATAGAAATTTCTATGTTAGGTTTTAAAACAACCAAGGTAGAGATTACTAAAAACAATCAAAAGGTTGATGTTAGTTTATCTGAAAACGAAACTTCTTTAGATGAAATTGTTGTTTCTGCTTCTAGAACTCCAGAACGAATTATGGAATCTCCTGTAACTATTGAAAGAATGGACTCTAGAGCTATAAAAAACACTAGTTCACCTTCTTTTTACGATGGTTTAGAAAACTTAAAAGGAGTAGATGTAAACACAAATAGTTTAACATTTAAATCTGTAAACACACGTGGATTTGCAACTTTTTCTAATACACGTTTTATGCAGTTAGTAGATGGAATGGACAATTCTTCTCCGGCATTAAATTTTGCTTTAGGAAACTTATTAGGAATGTCTGAACTAGATGTAAATACAGTAGAATTACTTCCTGGAGCATCTTCTGCATTATACGGTGCAAATGCTTTTAACGGAATTATGTTTATGACAAGTAAGAGTCCTTTTGATGATCAAGGAATTAGTCTTTCTGTAAAAACAGGACTTACAAGTCAAGATGAAGCAGGAGACAACCAATTCTATGACGTTAATATTAGAATGGCACATGCTTTTTCTGAAAAGTTTGCAGCAAAAGCAACACTTTCTTATTTAGATGGTACAGAATGGTTTGCAACAGACTATAGAAATACTAGAGATGGAGTTCACACTTCTGGTGATAGAAATTCTGATAGAAATTACGATGGGTTAAATGTTTATGGAGATGAAGTTTCTACAAACATAAAAAACGTTGCACAAACACTTGAAGGTCTTGGTTTAATACCTAGTGGAGCATCTGCATTAGTTCCTAGTGAAAGTGTAAGTAGAACTGGTTATGATGAAAAAGATTTAATGTCTTATGAGGCAAAAAGTGTAAAATTTGGAGGTTCTTTAAATTATCGTCCTTGGGGTAATGATAGATTAGAAATAATTTGGAACTCTAAGTTTGGTGTAGGTAACACAATTTACCAAGGAACTAATAGATACAATATTAAAGACTTCTTTATGGAGCAACATAAACTAGAATTAAAAGGGAAAAACTTTTTTGTAAGAGGGTATGTTACTAATGAAGATGCAGGAAATTCTTATGATACTCGTTTTGCAGCTATTAATATTAACAGAGCTTGGAAAGATGATAATACTTGGTTTGGAGAGTATGTAGGTGATTATTTAGGTGCAACTTTAGCGGGAGCAACGTCAGAACAAGCACATGCTGCTGGTAGAAAAAAAGCAGAAACAGGAAGATTAATACCTGGTACAGCTGAGTTTCAAGCGGCATTTGATAAAGTTACTAATGATCCAGACTTAGTAACAGGTTCTAAATTTCAAGACGCAACCAAATACTATCATGCAGATGCAAATTTAAATTTACAAGATTATATAGATTGGGCAGAATTTCAAATTGGAGGTTCTTATAGATTATATTCTTTAAATTCTTTTGGAAACATTTATACGGATGCTGATGGTCCAATAGAGTATAATGAGTATGGAGTTTATACTCAAATGCAAAAGAAGTTTTTAGAAGAAGATCGTTTAAAATTAACTGCTTCTGTTCGTTATGACAAAGCACAAAATTTTGATGGTAATTTCTCTCCTAGAGTATCTTTTGCTTATGCAGGAGGAGAAAATAAAAATCAAAACTTTAGAGCATCTTTTCAAACAGGTTTTAGAAACCCAGATACTCAAAGTCAATATATAGGTTTAAATGCAGGTAGAGCTTATTTAGTAGGTTCTGCTCCAGATAACTTAGATAGATATTCTACGCCTGCCTTAGGTGTTAGTAATACTGGTCAATTTGTTGCTAATACTTTTGGTTCAACTCCTATTGGTACAACAACAACAGTTTCTGGTAGAATGGCTTATGAGAATGCATTTTCAGCGGTTTCTGTTCAAGACTTTGCAGCAGGAAAAGCTGCTTTACCAACCAATGCAAACGTAGCATTAGTAAAACCAGAAAGAGTTACAGCGTATGAAGTAGGTTATAGAGGTATTGTGCCAGTAGCAGATAAAAATATTACTGTAGATTTAAGTGTGTATTACAACCAATATGAAGACTTTATTGCAAATAAAAATGTTATTGTTCCTTTTTATGGTGATGTAAGCTTAACTCAAACAGCACCTGTTGGTCCTGGAGGAGCAGCAGTTCCATTAGCAGTAGTTGCATTAGGAAATAATGATTATACAGTTTTTCAAACCTATACTAATTCTGCTGCAGATATTAGTTCTTATGGAGCAACAATTGGTTTAAACACAAGAGTTCTAGATGGTTTTAAAATTGGTTTAAATTATACGTTTGCTAAATTTGATTTTGACCAGGCTTCTGATCCAGATTTTGAAGCAGGATTTAATACACCAGAACATAAAGTAAAATTACAGTTTGGTAAAGCAGATGTAATTGAAAACCTTGGGTTTAATATAAATGTTAGATGGCAAGATAAATACAGATGGGAATCTACTTTCTTAGATGCAACTATAGCTGCTAGAACAGTATTAGATGCTCAAATTAATTATAGATTACCAAATTTAAAATCTGTTATTAAATTAGGAGGAGCAAATTTAACTGGTAAAGAGTATTTAAGTGCTCCAGGTGTTGGTGCAATTGGTTCTCAGTATTACCTTTCTTGGACAATTAATAACTAAAAAAATTAAGATATTTTATGAAAAATTATAAATATATAGGATTGTTTCTTTTATCTCTAGGTATTGCATCTTGTGATGTAAACAATGAGTTAGATGCAATTCCAGAAGATGCGATAGCAGAAGTACAATTAGATGTTAATGGATTAGACTTCTCTAGTTATATAGCTGTAGGTGCTTCATTTACTGCTGGTTTTACTGATAATGGTTTGTTTAAATCGGGTCAAGAAAACTCTTTTCCAAATATTTTAGCAAAAAAGTTCGGTGCTGAATTTAATCAACCATTAATGAATGATAATTATGGTGGATTAATTGTTGGAGGTAACCCAGTAATTCATCCTGTAACAGGAAATAGACTTTTTACTGAAAGATTAGTTTTTGGAGGTTCTGGACCAGTACCTTTACAAAGTGTTAACCCTGCAGCTATGTCAACAACAGATTTTGCCTTAAACAATCCTACTGGCCCACTTAATAACTTTGGAGTTCCAGGTGCAAAAAGTTTTCATTTAATTGCTCCAGGTTTTGGAAGTCTTGCTAATTTTCCAACTGCTGCAAACCCTTATGCTATTCGATTAACAGGATCAACTCCTGATAAATCAATTTTAGAGCTTGCTGAAGATCAAAACCCTACTTTTTTCACTTTATCTGAAGTTGGAGGGAATGATGTTTTAGGATACGCAACTTCTGGTGGAGACGGCTCAAATCCAATCACAGATACTGCAACTTTTGATTATGCTTTAAACGTTTTAGTGGATGGATTAACAGCAAATGGAGCTAAAGGAGCTATTGGAAACTTACCAGACATTACTAGCCTTTCCTTTTTTACAACCGTTGCTTACAATGCAATTCCTTTAGGAGAACCTCATGTAACAGCTTTAAATACTGGGTATGCTGCTTATAATGGAGGTATCCAACAAGCTTTTGCATATTTAGTAGCATATACTCCTATGACACAAGAAATGGCAGATGCTGAAATTGCTAAAAGAACAATAACTTTTAGTGTGGGTCAAAATGCAGTTGTAATTATGGATGAAAATTTAACTGATTTAACTGCAATTAACCCAGGGTTAATCAGTATGAGACAAGCAACAGCAGATGACTTAATATTACTTACTGCAGCTGGTTTACTTCCTAATGGAGGAGGAACTCAAATACCTTTAAGTGATACTTATGTATTGCTTCCAGAAGAACAAATGGAAATTGCATCTGCAACTGATGCTTATAATGCTTCTATAGCTTCTATAGCTTCGTCTAAAGGTTTAGCTCTTGTAGATTTAAACTCTGTTTTAAATGAAGCAACAACTTCCGGAATTTCATTTGATAGTTATGTTTTAAATACGAATTTAGTTACGGGAGGTTTAGTTAGTTTAGATGGTGTTCATTTAACTGCTAGAGGTTATGCTTATATGGCAAATAGCTTTTTAAAGGCAATAGATGCTACTTACGGCTCTAACTTTTCTACAGCAACAAATGGTTTAGCTAAAGCAGGAGATTATCCTACTAACTATTCACCAATGTTACAATAATACAAGTGTTTATTATAGTTTAAAAAGGTTGAGAATTTATTCTCAACCTTTTTTTATATATAATTTTAACAAGTCATAAAGGGGTTTTAATTCTTTAGGAGGGTTTTCGTGATCAAAATTTGATGAAAAGAATGTTTGTTGTGCTTTCTTTATGGAAAACTTTGCGCTTAATGCACCATCTGTATATCTTCTATTAGAAGGAGCTTCTAAATCACTGATTTCTGACAAGTTTATTTTAGAAACCTCATCTTGTATTTCTTCTCTTTGTTTCTTGCTTAATATTAGCGTTTTATTACTTTCGGATGACTTTAAGTTTAAACTGTCATTTATGATTGTTATATTTAAGTAACTCCCTCTTGTTTGAGCAATGTAGTTTATTTCTATAGAATCATTAAACCCTTCTTGAGCATTGCAAGTAGAAAATATTACAATAATTAATAATGTCAATTTTTTTAAAAATCTCATATTTTTTTTATTTTTAAATATAAAAAAAGGCGTCATATAGACGCCCTTTTATTTAATTTTTATTTGTATTAGTTTCCTGCTAAAGAAGCTCTAGATCCTCCAGAAGCAAAAATAGCTCTCATTCTATTACGTTGTCCGTCTGTAAACATATACATACAAGAATCATCTGTATAATCCATATAATTCATAGTCATATCTGTTGTTTTACAGTTTACAGTTGGATAAGAAGGACATCCATAGTTTGCTCCGTCAGAAGAAGGAGTATCAGTTACGACATCATCTTGTCTACATCTACCATCACCCCAAATATGGCGTAAGTTTAAATAATGTCCAACTTCATGAGTTGCAGTTCTTCCTAAGTTATAAGGAGCTGCAGAACCACCAGGTAAGCTAGAGTGTAATAATACTACTCCATCTGTAGCAGAAGAACCACCAGGAAATTGAGCATATCCTAAGATACCACCACCTATTTCACAAACCCAAATATTTAAATGAGTTGAAGGAGAAATTGGAGGATAAGCAGCTTTTACAGCGTCATTTGTACCCCAAGAAGCAGTAGAATCATCATGTCTAAATGTTCCTGCTAATGAAAAATTAATATCTGTTACAGTAGCGTCATTAACAAAGTCTGATGCTCCTGAAGGAAGTTGATTTACATTTGAATTGTTAAAATCACTATTTAACACATTCATTTGTGATTGTATTTGAGTATTAGAAACATTGTTAGCGTTAGGAAGAACAATATGAACATATACTGGAATATTAATAGATCCTAAACCATCGTTTATTGGTAAAACATCTATATCTGAACTTCCAGAACCTCCACCAGAACCTCCACCTGGCTTGGTAGGTTTTCCTTTGGCATTAATAAACTTTCTTGTTGCATACTCAATATCATACATTTTTTTATATAGACCTTTGTTTTCTGCTAATTGTCTATTTAAAACTTGCATACTATGACATTGTTTGTCGTCTTTAGTTGCGCCTTTACTTTCATATTCATCTGTATGAACATAAAAATCACTCATGTCTATTACTGCTTGTTGTTCACTTGGCACATCTGTTGAATTGTCTTGACAGCCAATAAAAGTTCCAGCTGCTAAAAGCAGCGCTAATAATCCTTTTTTCATCATGTTTGATTGATTTTTGGGGTTAAAAAATTATGTTAATTAGAGTTAAAAAATTAAGAGTTTGACAACAATACTGTTTAAAAAATAACAATAATATTGATTTGTGTTTAAATTTTTAACGATACGAATATACATCTTTTTTTGAAACAGCAAAATTTATAACAAAAAACCCCTCAGAAATTATCTGAAGGGTTTGTTTTATTTAAAGATTATTATTTTTTAAGATAGCATCATTTTTGCTTTTTTTACACTTTCAACTAAAACATCAATTTCTTGTTTAGTGTTATAAAAAGCGAAAGATGCTCTAACTGTACCAGGTATGTTATAGAAAGCCATTATTGGTTGTGCACAATGATGACCTGTTCTAACAGCAACGCCTAATTTATCTAAAATAGAACCAATATCATAAGGATGAATTCCTTCGATATTAAAAGAAATAACAGCTGTTTTGTTTGCTGTTCCATAAATTCTTAATCCTTCTATTTCTTGTAATTTTTCTGTTCCGTAATTTAAAAGCTCTGTTTCATATTCAGCAATAGCTTCAAAACCCACAGAGTTTAGATAATCTAGAGCTACGCCAAATGCAATTCCTCCACAAATATTTGGAGTTCCAGCTTCAAATTTATGAGGCAAACCTGCATAGGTAGTTTTTTCAAAAGTGACAGTTTCAATCATTTCTCCACCACCTTGATATGGAGGTAATTTATTTAACCATTCTTCTTTCCCGTATAAAATTCCAACTCCTGTTGGTCCACATATTTTATGAGCAGAAGCTACATAAAAATCGACATCTAAATCTTGTACATCCGGCTTTATATGAGGAGTTGCCTGAGCTCCATCTACTAAAACAGCAGCGCCAAATTTATGAGCAGCATGTGTAATTTCTTCAATAGGGTTGATTGTTCCTAATGCATTTGATACATGATTACAGAAGACTAATTTTGTGTTATGATTTAATAATTCGTGATACAAATCTATTCGTAAAGAACCATCTTCATCCATAGGAATTACCTTCAAAATAGCGCCTGTTTTTTCGCAAAGCATTTGCCAAGGAACTATATTTGAATGATGCTCTAAAGCAGAAACAATAATTTCATCACCTTTATTTAAAAGTGAAGCAAAACCAGAAGCAACCATATTAATACTATGTGTTGTGCCTGATGTAAAAATGATTTCGTACGAATTCTTTGCATTAAAATGTTTCTGAATTTTTAGCCTTGCTTGTTCATATTTATCTGTTGCTTCTTGACTTAAAGAATGCACACCTCTATGAATATTTGCATTATAATTACTATAATAATCTACAATAGCATCAATAACAACTTGTGGTGTTTGTGAAGTTGCGGCATTATCAAAATACACTAAAGGTTTTCCGTTTACTTGTCTTTTAAGAATAGGGAAATCTTCTCTTATTTTTTCAACATTTATCATACAAATCATTTTAAGAGACAAAGATAAAACATGAATAGTTAAAGTGATAACAAACTCAATATGATTTTCTTATTTTTACATAATCAAACTCTCTTGTGCATGAAAACTTTTAAACGGATTCTTATTTTACTGCTTTCAATACTGTTAATTACAGTAATTTATAATTACCCAAAATTGAATATCTTAGCAGGCTATTCTGCAAAAAATACTGCATCTTCTGTATTTATTGCTAGAAGAACTTTAGAATTTACAGATGCAACAGATAATAATTTTTCGCCTGTAAATTTAGCTTTGGATGAAATTGAGGTAGATAAAAAAACAGCAACTTCTTCAGTATATAGTTTGTTATCTAGAAAAGCAATTATTAGAAAAGGTTTAGGTTCTGTTTTAACTTTATCAACTGAAGATGAAACTGCTTCATACTTAACACCTAATAGATTAAAGCCAGATTATAGAACACCCTTTCCTTATGGAAATGGAGAACAAAAAGATTCTGTTTTTACTAATGTTAATTATAAGAATTTAAATATAGCTATAGATTCTTTGTTTAAAGAAAAAAATAAAACAAGAGCAGTTGTTGTAATTTATAAAGATCAAATTATATCAGAAAAATATGCTGATGGTTTTACAAAAGAATCTAAAATTTTAGGATGGTCTATGACCAAAAGTATTCTAAGTACTGTTTTTGGAGTGATGCAACATCAAGGTAAAATAAATGTACAAGATAAAACCCAAATTAAATCTTGGCAAAAAGATGAACGTAAAAACATTACCATTAATAATTTATTACAAATGAATTCTGGTTTAGAATGGGATGAAAATTATGATGAAATTTCTGACGCAACTAAAATGTTGTTTCTAGATCGAGATATGACAAAGATGCAAGAAAATAAACCTTTAGTTGGCAAGCCAAATGAATCTTGGAATTACTCTTCTGGAACCACTAATTTATTGTCTGGTATTTTAAGAAGTCAGTTTAAAACGCATCAAGAATATTTAGATTTTTGGTACACAAACTTTATTGATAAAATTGGCATGAATAGCATGGTTTTAGAAGCCGATTTAAGTGGTAATTACGTAGGTTCTTCGTATTCTTGGGCCACTAGCAGAGATTGGGCTAAATTTGGGCTATTGTATCTTAAAAATGGAAACTGGAACGGAGAAGTACTATTTACTAAAGACTGGGTAGATTATGTAACAACACCAACAAATACTTCAGAAGGAATTTACGGAGCTCAATTTTGGCTAAATGCAGATGGAGGTTTTAAAGACGTATCAAAAAACATGTATTATGCAGATGGTTATCAAGGACAACGTGTATATGTTTTACCAGATAATGATATGGTGATTGTGCGTTTTGGATTGACAAATTTTGATGAGAATGAGTTTTTGAAAGGGGTTTTAGAAAGTGTTAAATAAAATTAAAGGTAAATAAAGTATAACAAAATGATATTTTAATTCTCTAATATATTAATCAATCTATTAAGTTTATATAATGAAAGTTAAAAAATCATATTTCAAAAAAGAACAATTTTCTTTAGATATTTCTAAAAGAAAAGCCGTTGTTGGAGTATTTTTCGGATTACTTTTTTCAATTATTTTTTATTCTTTTCTAAAAATAATTAGTAAACTCTTTATAGTATTTGATGCTCTTTTTAAAGATTATGAAATTCTTATTCAAACAGAAAAATCAGCTTTAATTTATAATTTTTTATTAGCTTTTATTGCCATTTACTTTTCATTTTCGGTTGTCTTTAATTTCTTTTTAGAAAGGCCAAAAAAGTTTTTATCAAAATATAATTACAAACGACAAACCATTTTAAATCAACAAAGATTATCTAATTGGTATTTTTTAGGTTGGTTTTTTAGAATGGGAATTCTTATAGGACTTTTAGCTTTAGACTATGAATCATCCTCTTTTCTTAAAGATTACTCTTTTTTAATAGTATTATTCTTTATCGTTTTTTTAGGGCAAATCTGGATTTCTGTAAGAAATTTTTTTATAAAGAATAAGTTTAAATGGTTTTTAGTAACTGTTTTTACATCTCTTTTATTAACTTTTTTAATTTCTAAGATTGAAGTTATAAATGATGATGTCATCAACAAATCAATTTTATCACAAAACATTCTCTTTAAAAATTCTATAAAAAGAGTTAATTCAAATATTTATGAACCTTTACCATATTACAGGTCTCTTATTTTTAATATATATTTAAAAGAAACTAAAAACGATTTTTTTATAGAAACAGACAAATACTTTCCAAATGATAAGAAATCTGTAAAGGATAAAATTAGATATTATAAAACAAGAATTTCTAAGGCAGAAGAACCATTTTTAAACTATATTCTGTATATCAATAAGAATTTAAAAATGAAGCATGTTGTTAAGTTCAAAAGTATTTTAAAGAAGGAAAAAGCGAATAATATTTATTATTCAATAGCGAATAAAGAACTTCCTTTTTACCACAAATCTGATAGAGTTTTTGGCTTTTCTCTTAACTCAGACTATTCTGAAGAAATAGAAAATCAAACATTAAAAATTAAATTTATATCAGAGAATAAATATATTTTTCAAAAAGACACACTATTAAAAGCAGATTTGAAGAAATCTATTAAAGAAAGAATAGATGCAAAAGGACTTTCTCCTTTTGTTTTAGCATATAAAAGCGAAACTAGATTTGAAGACTATTTTGTAATATTATCAATGACAAAAGAAGTTGTTAATGAATATAGAAATGATTATGCTTTAAAATCTTATGGAGAAGAGTATTTTTCTCTCTCTAAAATGCATAGAAAACCTATTATGGAAAAGTTCTATTGGAGTTTCATAGATGTTATAGAATAAAAAAACCACGCAATTTGCGTGGTTTATATTTTATAAAAAATTAATTTTTTCTTAAAGATCAAAACCAATATTTACACTTAATTTTTCTGCAATTAACTTGGTAATACGTTGTTTTACTTCTGGTATTTTAACGCTTTCTAAAACAGTGTTTGCAAAAGCATACATTAATAAAGCTTTTCCTTCTTTTTTAGGAATTCCACGTTGTTGCATGTAAAATAAAGCATCTTCATCTAATTGACCAATAGTACAACCGTGAGAACATTTTACATCATCAGCAAAAATTTCTAGTTGAGGTTTTGCATTTATTGTTGCTTTATCACTCATTAAAATATTGTTGTTTTGTTGATAAGCATTTGTTTTCTGAGCTTCTTTTTCAACAATAACTTTACCATTAAAAACAGCTGTAGAACGATCATCATAAATTCCTTTATAATCTTGATGAGATTCGCAATTTGGTTCTATATGATGTACTAAGGTATGATGATCTACATGTTGTTTTCCTTCAATAATTGTAATACCTTTTAAGATAGAATCTATGTGTTCTCCTCTTTGGTAAAAGTTTAAATTATTTCTGGTGATATTTCCTCCGAAAGAAAAAGTATGTACAGATACAACACTATTAGATTTTTGTTCTGCAAAAGTGTTATCAACCAAAGAAGCATTTTCTTCGTCATTTTGAATCTTATAGTAATCTACAAAAGCTCTTTTATCTGCAAAAATTTCTGTAACAGAGTTTGTTAAAACAGGGTTGCTTGTTAAACTCTGGTGACGTTCTATAATTTGAACATGAGAATTTTCTCCAACAACAATTAAGTTTCTTGGTTGCAACATTGTTGCAGCTTCTGAACCTGTTGTAAAATTGATGATCTGAATCGGTTTTTCTACCTCAATATTTTTTGGAATATTTATATAAGCTCCTTCTGTAGCAAACGCAGTATTTAAAGATGTTAGATTATCTTGATTTGCAATTTTATTAAAGTAGTTTTCTATAACAGGCTTGTATTTTTCTTTATTTAAAGCAGCAGACATTAGGCAAACATCTATGGTGTCATGCGTAGTTTCTGATAAAAAAGAGCTGTATTTTCCATCAATAAAAACAACATTGTATGTGTCTATATCATGAATAAAATACTGTTTTACATCTGCCAACTCAACATTATTTGCCTTGTTAGGAAAAATACTATAGTCTTGTTTTAAAACTGAATTTAAAGACGTGTATTTCCAAGCTTCAAGTTTTTTTGTAGGAAAACCTAATTCTTCAAAATTTTGAAGTGCTTTTGTACGAATTTCATGAACATCAGAATTAATGTCTACACGATTTTCAAAGGCTACATATGAGGATACTAATTTTTCTTTTAATTCCATTATTTCAGTCTTCAGTAGTCAGTCTTCAGTTGGTAGTTGATGAATTTGAACATCAAAAACGGTTTTAATGACTAACTATTATATTATTATTTCTGTTTTAGAGTGCAGTTTTTGACTGCAAACGGCTACTGATTTACTGCAAACTTATTTTACAAGTTCTTGTTTAATCCAATCATATCCTTTTGCTTCTAACTCTAAAGCTAAAGAAGCGTCTCCAGATTTTACAATTTTTCCATCATGTAAAACATGTACAAAATCTGGTACGATATAATCTAATAAACGTTGATAATGCGTAATTACAATTACAGCATTGTCTTTAGATTTTAATTTATTTACACCATTAGCAACAATACGCAAAGCATCAATATCTAAACCAGAATCTGTTTCATCTAAAATGGCTAATTTTGGTTCTAACATTGCCATTTGAAAGATTTCATTACGTTTCTTTTCTCCTCCTGAAAAACCTTCGTTTAGAGAACGAGATAAAAATTTGCGATCTATTTCTAATAATTCAGATTTTTCACGAATCTTTTTCAACATATCTTTAGCAGGCATGTCTTCTAAACCTTTTGCTTTACGAGTTTCGTTAATAGCCGTTTTTATAAAGTTTGTAACAGAAACTCCTGGAATTTCTACAGGATATTGAAATGATAAAAACACACCATTGTGTGCTCTTTCTTCTGGAGCTAATTCACTAATATCTTCACCATTTAATTCAATAGTTCCATTAGTAACTTCATACTCTTCTTTACCCGCAATAATATTAGCCAAAGTACTTTTTCCTGCACCATTTGGACCCATAATTGCATGCACTTCACCAGCTTTTACTTCTAAATTCAATCCTTTTAAAATTGACTTATCGTCTATACTTGCTTGTAGATTTTCTATTTTTAACATCGCTTTCTGCGTTTATTTTTTTAATAAATTTTCTAAATTCTTGAATGCTTTTGGAGAATGTTGAATAATAACTTCTGCATTTTTTTCTTTTGCAAAAGCTTCAAACAACTCCATACTTTTTAAAGTTTGTTTAGCATCATAATTAAATGATGGAACTCCTTTATTTGTTCTATTTTCTTCAAAGTGATACAAATCTCCTGTTAACAAAATTGGTTTTTCAACTCCAGAAACTTCAACATATAATGCTTGATGACCAATTGTGTGACCGGGTGTATATTTTATTACAACAGTTCCATCACCAAAAACATCATAATCACCATTTAATTTTTGAACTTTTTTAAGTTCTGTTAAAGCAGGATTTTTAGTTTTTAAAGTATCACCAACATTTGCATTAAATTCGTTTTCTTGTACCAACCAAGTTGCTTCTTTCATTAAATTAGCATGACCTGTATGATCGAAATGTGAATGAGATAATGCAATATATTTAAAATCTTCAATTTTAAAACCAATTGTTTTTAATTGATTTGCTAAAGAATCTGGTCTTTTAATTGCAAATACACCACTTGGCTCATTAAAAGGAGTTTCCATAACTAATTGTTCTGGTAAACCTGCATCCCACATTAAGTTTCCTTTTGGATGTGAAATTACATAATAAGCATCTGTAAATTGTTTGGTTTGACCTGTATAGGTTGTGTCTTGAGAAAAAACTTCTAATTTTTTTACAAAAATAGAACCACCAACTAATTGAAATAACTTTACTTCAGGTTTTGAAATTTCTTCAACCTTTTTTTCTGCTTTTTTACAACTAACAATGCTAATTGCAATTAATAAGAATATTATTTTTTTCATTTTAATTGATTTCTAACCTACTGAACCTTCTAAACTTATTTCCAATAATTTTTGAGCTTCTACAGCAAATTCCATTGGTAATTTATTTAAAACCTCTTTACTAAATCCGTTTACAATTAAAGCAATTGCTTTTTCAGTATCAATTCCACGCTGATTACAATAGAAAAGTTGGTCTTCACCAATTTTACTAGTAGTAGCCTCGTGTTCTATTTGTGCCGATTTGTTTTTTACTTCGATATAAGGAAACGTGTGTGCTCCACATAAATTTCCCATTAATAAAGAATCACATTGAGAGAAATTTCGAGCATTTTCTGCTCTAGATCCAATATGAACCAAACCTCTATAACTATTTTGAGAATGTCCTGCAGAAATACCTTTAGAAATAATGGTTGACCTAGTGTTTTTTCCTAAGTGAATCATTTTAGTACCAGTATCTGCTTGTTGATAATTGTTAGTTACTGCAATTGAGTAAAATTCACCAACAGAATTATTTCCTTTTAATATACAAGAAGGATATTTCCAAGTTACAGCAGAACCAGTTTCTACTTGAGTCCAAGAAATTTTTGCATTGTTTTCACACAATCCTCTTTTTGTTACAAAATTGTAAACACCACCTTTTCCTTCTTTATTTCCAGGATACCAGTTTTGTACAGTAGAGTATTTTATTTCTGCATCATCCATTGCAATTAGTTCTACAACAGCAGCGTGTAATTGATTTTCATCTCTACTTGGTGCTGTACAACCTTCTAAATAAGAAACATAACTTCCTTTGTCTGCAACAACTAATGTTCTTTCAAATTGTCCTGTTCCACCTTCGTTAATTCTAAAATAAGTAGATAGCTCCATTGGGCATTTTACTCCTTTTGGAATGTAACAGAAAGATCCGTCAGAAAAAACTGCCGAATTTAATGCTGCATAAAAGTTATCTGTAGTAGGAACAACGGTTCCTAAATATTTTCTCACCAATTCTGGATGTTCTTGAATTGCTTCAGAAATAGGCATAAAAATAATCCCTTTTTCGCCTAATGTTTTCTTAAAAGTAGTAGCAACAGAAACAGAATCCATTACAATATCTACAGCAACATTAGCTAATTTTTTTTGTTCGTCTAAAGAAATTCCTAAACGCTTAAAAGTGTCTAATAATTCTGGATCTACTTCATCTAAAGAATTTAATTTTGGTTTCTTTTTTGGAGCAGAATAGTAGGCAATGTCTTGAAATTTTGGTTTTTCATAGTGCACATTTGCCCATTCTGGTTCTTCCATTTTTTCCCAAACTCTATAAGCTTCAAGACGCCATTCAGTCATCCATTCTGGCTCATTTTTCTTTTTAGAAATTGCGCGAACTACATCTTCACTTAATCCTACAGGAAATGTATCACTTTCTATATCTGTATAAAAACCGTATTTATATTCTTGGGTTTTTAATTCTTGTTCTAAATCGTCTTCTGTATATTTTGACATCTTTTTCTAAATTTTAAAGTGAAAACGATTCTCCGCAACCACAAGTTCTGTTTGCGTTAGGATTGTTAAATACAAACCCTTTACCGTTTAAACCTCCAGAATATTCTAATGTTGTACCCACTAAGTATAAAAAACTCTTTTTGTCTACAATGATTTTTACACCATTTTCCTCAAAAACCTTGTCGTTTTCTTCTTTTTTGTTATCAAAAGTTAAATCATAAGATAAACCCGAACAACCACCACTTTTTACGCCAACTCTAACATAATCTGTTGTAGCGTCAAAACCGTCATCTGTCATTAACTCTATGACTTTTTTCTTTGCTGTGTCTGAAACTTTTATCATAATTTTAAATAGATTAAATCTAAATAGGATGCAAATATACAATATAAGTCGAATAAAAACAGGAAACTTTCATTACGAATGACAATGTAACAATTGGTTTTATTGATTATCTATAAAATAGTGATAATCTTAGTTTTTTATTATTGTTTTATAAAGATAACCTTGGTTGGTTATAACTTTAATAAAATAAAGCCCTTTGTTAAGTTTTGATAAATTAATTTGATGGTTTGAAGATGTAAAAACGCGTTTTCCAATTGTATTATAAATAATGCTGTTTTTAAGAACCATATTACTTGGTGTTTTTATATTTAAAACAGACAAAACAGGGTTAGGATACAAAGAAACTTGATCTGTATTTAAAATTGTATTTTCAAGATTTAAAACAGTTGAATTATTTTTTGATATTAAATGAGATTCTGGATCTATTTCTATAGAATTTACGGTAAAAGAAACGTTTTCTACAAAAGTTTGAGAGTTTGAAGTATTCTCTAAAATAACATCTAAAACTTCTCCATTTACACCTGTAAATCTAACAGGAACATTCGCTTCAAAAAAAGAAACAGAAGCATCACTTTGTGTTTGATCTATAGTTAAATTAATGGTGTTTGTTGATGGTTGATGCCAATGAATAGTATATGTTGGATATCCTTGATTGTAAACCCAATCATTAAAAAACTCTTCTAAATCTAAACTGCTAGAAGCTTCTAAATGAGCAATTAAATCTGGAGTTTTTGCATATCCATAAGCTAAATCTGGATCTGTGATGTAGTTTTTTAATCCGCTAAAAAAGTTGGAATCTCCTAATTTTTTACGCAACATGTGCAAAACCATTGCGCCTTTATTGTAACTTAATCTACCATTAAAAATTCTGCCAACGCTTGTAGTATCAGCATCGGTTAAATAAACGGCTCCATTTGTAAGAGAAGTTATTGAATTAACATTAGAGTTTCTCCAATTTTTAAAAGCAGTTTCTCCATCTAAATTTTCTACAGTTAAACCTGTTAGATACGTTGCAAAACCTTCATTTAGCCAAATATCTTTCCAGCTTCCACACGTAATTTTATTTCCAAACCATTGATGAGCCAGTTCGTGAGCAATAAGGTTTCTGCTAAAATTCCCCATAAAAGAAACAGTTGTATGTTCCATTCCTCCACCCCAACCAAATTGAGCATGACCATATTTTTCATTTTCAAAAGGATAATTTCCAAATAAACTGATAAAATGATTCATAATATCTACAGTTATTTCTGTGCTATTTTGTGCTGTAGTTAAACTTTCTGGATATACATAATTAACAATAGGAAAAGGGTTTCCGTTATTTGAAACGGTATGTGAATACGTTTGATAATTTGTAACTGCTATTGCAATTAAATAAGCAGGAATTGGATATTGATGTTTATAGTGAGTGGTTTTATTTGGAGAATTTGTGGTTTGACTAATTTCTAAACCATTAGAAACAGATGTGTATTGTTCTGGAGCAGTAATATAGACGTCAATTGTATCAATTTTATCGTTTAAATCTTGTTTACATGGCCACCAACCTAGTGCACCATAAGGTTCAGAAAGTGTCCAAAGAACTGGCGTTCCATTATGGTTATTTACTTCAAAAGAACCAAAACCATTACTGGTAGGATTTCCGCTATAAGTTATCGTTACAGAAGTTGAGCTCCCTAAATTTAAAGTGTTTTGTAAAGTGATAACCAATTCATCATTAGAATTCTGAGTAAACGAAACGTTGTTTCCATTTTGAGAAACGCTTGAAACAGTCATGTTATCATCTAAATCAAATGTAACGGTAGATAAATTATCTTTTGCTGTAAAAGTTGTGGTTACTTTCCCTGAAATACTTTTTACAGCAGGATCTACTGTAAATTCTAATTTATGATATGTAATATCATAATTTGAAGTGCTAGGATTAGCTTTAAAATGAATTTTTGAAGCTGCAGATTTTGCTTCAGATTCTGCAATACTATTTATTTGTTGGGCTTTTGCTGATGAAAAGCCAATGAAAAGAAAAAATAAAATTGCTACAAAACGATTCATAAAAAGTACTATTTGTTCTCAAAAATAGTTCTTTTATATTAAAAACGAGGTTAAAATTTTTAGCGTTTGATTAGGTATTACTTTTTCTAATCACGAAAAATCCTTTGTTAAAATCGCTAATAATAATGTTTCCACTAGGAAGAAAAGGGTATACATCCCAAGCTCCATTAGTTTCTGTATTATCATTTTCTGGATAGGTATCAAAGTAACCAACTTCTGTAAAAACTTTACTTTCTATATTAGATATATCTATCATTCTAACACCAGCATTATGGCTTGCTTGATAATAAATATTATTATTTAGATACCCATTATTATCAATTGAATTTGTGTTACCATAATAATCGAAATAATGAACAGGGTTGTCTAAATCTGTAAAGTCAAAAACAATAGTTTTGGTATTAACTCCTTTGTTTTTTTCGTCTAAATTATCGCCAACAATAAAATAATTAAAATCTTCTGTAAACCAACCTTGGCTAGTTTTTGAAATATCAGAATAATTTATAGTTGCTATTTTTATAGGATTTGCTTTATCAGTTACATTTAAAAGAACAATTTCATTTTCATTGCTACCTATTAAAATTTCTTTGTCGGTATAATCTGTATCAGCTCCTTTATAAGTAACAACTTGAGCATCATTAGTATATGAATCTGTTTCATAACCACCAGAAGCAGGCGCTTTAAAAGCTCTATTAATATCAATAAAATGAGGACCTCCATTAAAAGTATTGCTTCCCATTACATAAGCAAATCCGCTTTCTTTATTTATGGTTACGCTTTGAGCAGCTCCAAATCTAGAAAAATCGGCATCACTTTCAAATTCTACGGGAGGATTTACTGTTTCTTCAAGCTTAGTTAAATTAAAAATTTGTAAACCATGATCTGTAGCTTCACTAATTATGTATGCAAGCGATTTGAAAATTCGTACTTCTCTTATTGGATTATTTTCTGTTTTCGATTTAAGACTTCCTATTATAATTGCTTCAGAAGGATTTGTAATATCTATAAACGTAACACCTTTATTTGTGCACATTAATGCATATTCTTTTTCTGTATCTGGATCTACCCAACCCCAACAACTACTACCTGTTGTGCCTGCTCCATTAAGTTCCTCCAAAGAAAAATAAGTTAGTAAATCGTAGTCATTACAAGGATACTCGCCAGCAAAACCATTTTCGCATTTTGCAATTGGATTTATAATGGTTTGTTTTTCAGCATCAAAAACATCTTTTTTTGAACAACTGAAACTAATTAATAGAAGAAGAATTAAACTTTTTTTGAACATATTAATTTTTATAGCGATAAAGACAACTAATTTATATAACGAATTACGTGTTTTATTATTTTAATAACGTGTAATAATCAAAAATACTATTTAAAAAGTAAAATTGTTTCATATCTATGTGAAAGAGAGTCTTTCCTTTTTTAGATTGTAAGTATATTTGCAGCATGTTAGAAGACAAGAATACACAAAAAACATCATTGGCTGAACTAGGAGAGTTTGGTTTAATAAATCATATTACACAATATTTTAAAATTCAGAACGCATCAACAGTAAAAGGAATTGGTGATGATGCTGCAGTTTTAGATGCATCAGAAAAACAAACTTTAGTTACTACAGATTTGTTGATAGAAGGTGTGCATTTCGATTTAAGCTACATGCCTTTAAAACATTTAGGATATAAAGCTGTAATGGTAAATTTATCTGATGTGTATGCAATGAATGGTGTTGCAGAACAAGTTACAGTTTCTATTGCTGTTTCTAATAGATTTCCTTTAGAAGCAATTGAAGAATTGTATGCAGGAATTCAGTTGGCTTGTGATACGTATAAAGTAGATTTAATTGGTGGAGACACAACATCTTCTACTAAAGGAATTTTAATTTCTGTAACTGCAATTGGTAAAGCTAATAAAGAAGATGTTGTATATAGAAATGGCGCAAAAGAAACCGATTTAATTGTTGTTTCTGGAGATTTAGGAGCTGCATATTTAGGTTTACAAGTTTTAGAAAGAGAAAAGCAAGTTTTTAAAGTAGACCCAAATAATCAGCCAGATTTAGATAATTATACATATTTAATAGAGCGTCAATTAAAACCAGAAGCACGTAAAGATGTTGCAGGTATTTTAAAAGAATTAGAAGTAAAACCAACTTCTATGATTGATATTTCTGATGGACTTTCTTCTGAAATTATGCATATCTGTAGTCAAAGTAAAGTTGGTTGTAAAATATATGAAGAAAAACTGCCTTTAGACCCACAGGTAATTTCTGCATCAGAAGAATTTAATATGGATTCTACCATGATTGCTTTAAGTGGAGGTGAAGATTACGAAATCCTTTTTACAGTACCAATTGCAAATTTTGATAAAATAAAAGACAATCCTAATTTTTCTATTATTGGACACATTACTGCAGAAAATCAAGGAATGAATTTGGTTACCAGAGCAAATCAAGAAATTGAGCTAAAAGCTCAAGGTTGGAACGCTTTGAAGGGCGAGAAAAAATGAAAATAATTTATAAAAAAAGCGCAAATTTTAATTTTGCGCTTTTTGTTTTTACAAAGGTTTACTTCTTAAATTAAATACCTTTTTTTTGAAGAGATTTAGCTATTTCTGATAGTTATATGTAGTTTCTGACCAAATTTTATCATTATAAAACACTTCTATATTTAACGGATAATTGTCTTTGCTAAGTTTATATGTAAACGTTTTAATGAAATAGCTTGTTGTTTCTAGTGAATTTATAGAATTGATGTAGTTTGTATTTTGTGATTCAATTATTTCATCAAATTGAGCCATTAAAAGATGATAAGGAATATATCCATGAGATGGTAAACTAATATTTGGCATATCTGCTGGTATTTTTACATCTAAATAATCATATTCTTGATAGGCACTTCCATTAGATATTACTTGATGAATATTGTTTTTTTCATTAAAACTTCCTTCTTGAGTAGTTTCGGTTATTGTATTTGGATCTGTGTTTTCAAAAATTGGACCTTTAAATGAAGTACGATAGATTCTTTGCTGAGCATTTATTTGATATGTTTTTTCATTATAAAATATCATATTTCCATTCTCAAAATATTCATACTTTTCTTTAATTATCTTATTTTGGTATACATAGTTATACATGGAGTTTAAAACTCCATTTTCATTTTTTATAATCAAACTTTTAATTTTATCATTCTCATAATAATTAAATTCAAAATTAAGAACATATATATCTGTTATATCCCTCTCAGAATAACTTTTTTGCTCTACGTTAACTAAACGATTGTTATCATCATAAGAAAAATACGAATCATAAAATGCATTGTAATTCTTACTCGGTTCTTCATGCCAATAATGAAACACTTTAGAATTTATAGAATTAATTTTATTATCGATTAATGTATAGTTCGAAGTAAATGTTCTTGTAGCGGGTAAATCTTGATAAACATAATTATAAAAAACATGTGTAATTGAGTTTAAATTTTTACCTGAAATAACTATATTTTCCTTACTTCCTAAATCTTTAGAGCATGAAAATAAAAAGAATATTGAAGAAAAAATAAGAAATAATCTATAGTTCATAAACTTAATTTTTAAAATAAAAAGCTACAAAATTTTTTTAAGAAATAACATGTTTTATAACTGTAATAAGTTCATCAAAAGTGCTTAATTTAATAATAAGTATTTCACGAAGTTAGCTCTTTTTTGTTGAAAGTAAAGATTAACAGCTCTTTACAAAAGCTTTCAAAGTTGAAATTAACAACTCTTTATTTTCAATATGACTCATATGTCCGTCAGGAAAAACAACAAAATCAGAATTAGTGTTTTTTGCTTTTTCAATAGAAGCTTCAACATCTAAAACAGGATCTTTTTCACCAATTATAATCAGTTTTTTAAAATTGTTTTCAGATAGAACTTTACTTCTATTTGGGCGAATTCTCATGCCTTCTTGACCAGCAATATAACCTTGAACTGGTGTTTTTAAAGCTTCACTTAAAGCCAATTTCATTTCGTCTTTAAAAGTTGTTCTACTTTGCTCGCTAAACAAATTGGTAAAAGACATTCTAACCATATTTGTAAAGTTGTTTTGCACCATTTTATTAGCACGAGCTCTTAACGTTTTTCGTTCTTCATCATCTTCAATTGAAGTAGAATTCATTAAACACAACCCTTTTATTTTCTGTGGATTTTTATCGGCAAACGCCAAAGCCACATAACCGCCCAAAGAATGGCCAATTAAAATACATTTACGAATTCTTAATTGTTTTAAAACGGCTTCAATAGTTTCTGCAAATAAATCCATAGAATGCACATAACCTAAACAATCAGAATTTCCATGGCCCAATAAATCAACAGTAATTACTCTGTTTCTTTTAGAAAGTTCGGGAGTAATTTTATCCCACATTGTAGCATTTTCTAGAAAACCATGTAATAAAACAATTGCTGTTCCTTTGCCAATATCTGAAAAGGAAACTTTGGTATTTTTAAAAGTGATAAAATTTTGCATCATACAAAAATATGTATCTTTAGTCACCTAACATAGATAAAATGTTTACAAGTCCGTTTTCTAAACTAAAAAAGTCTCAAGAAAAGAAATTAACAATTTGGTTGATTTTCTTATTGATACTTTGCATTGCGATTTTAAAATATTTTGACAGCTTTTTAATCAATGACGTTTGTACTGGCGGAATTATTTCTTTCGAGTTAGCAGAAACTTTAGAAACTGCACAAGCGTATTTAAATTCTTGGGATGTAACAGCAAAAACCGCTGCAGGCATGAGCATGGGGTTAGATTTTTTATTCCCAATTATTTACACTTCATTTATTGGGTTATTAATTCACAAACTAAATGTTAGAAACTGGAAAAACACACCGTATTTTAAAGTGGGAAACATTTTAATTTGGAGTTTATTCTTTGCAGGAATCTGTGATTATGTAGAAAATTTCGGATTGATAAAACTCTTACTAGGTTCAATAGAACAATTCTGGGTTTCTCTAGCTTACTATTTTGCCTCCGTAAAATTCATGATTATTTTAGTCGGTATTTTCTATATTTTAGTCAATTTCGTCATCTTTTTGATGAAAAAACGCGACTAAAAACTCAGAAATAAAGACGTTTCTAGAAACACAAAACATCCTAAAGTATTCACTATATTTGATGACTATTCACTACAATCTAAACTTATGTTTTTGAAAAAAATAGCACTTCTAATTCTCTTTATTGTTTCAGTAACTATAAATGCTCAAATTGATGAGAAAAAACTTGACGATTTAGTAAAAAACACATTAAAAACTTTTGATGTTCCAGGTATTTCTGTTGGAGTTTTAAAAGACGGAAAAATTGTTTATGCCAAAGGACATGGAGTTCGTTCTTTAACCAATAAAAAGAACATGAATGAAAACACCTTAGTTGGTATTGCATCAAACAGTAAAGGTTTTACTTGTTTTGCGTTGGCAATGATGATTGATGAAGGAAAACTAAATTGGGACGATAAAGTAAGAAAACACATTCCAGAATTTCAATTATATGATGC